>NZ_JBQKLS010000063.1:0-305 GCF_052116105.1 Oribacterium sp. Sow4_G1_1 | reverse complement strand
TTGTTGTTGACTGCCTAGATTGACTTCGGGCTGATCTGCTTGCGTGTCACGAGATTGATCTGTATACTGTCATGAGATTAAAAAGAAAGAAGGTCCGGGGTACCCTCTTTGCACGTCGTGTCCCCCGAACCTCTGGTATCAAAACCATGTTCAGTGTATCAAACTTTGAGCTCAGACACAATGAGGTAGACGGTTTTTTTATGTTGAGAGCAATGATGCCATCCCTCCGTGCCCGTCCTGTCGTGGCAAGCTGGTCTACCGTGATCGCAAGCGCCGTATCATGAAGGGCGAAGGCGGTACCCGCA
>NZ_JBQKLS010000062.1:0-323 GCF_052116105.1 Oribacterium sp. Sow4_G1_1 | reverse complement strand
ATGCGGTATTAGCAGTCTTTTCAAACTGTTATCCCCCTCTGTAAGGCAGGTTACCCACGTGTTACTCACCCGTCCGCCACTCGACTTTCATAGAAATCAACCGAAATCTCATTCTAATCAGTCTCGTTCGACTTGCATGTGTTAGGCACGCCGCCAGCGTTCATCCTGAGCCAGGATCGAACTCTCATATTAAATGTTAAGGCCGAAGCCTTTAAGTTCTTTCCGATTCAGAACTCGCTTAGCTTTGTTCTGTCCGTTGTTTTACTGCGAATAAATTCGCGCGATCTCTTGATCGCTTGACCATTGCTGGTCTCTGAAAATTC
>NZ_JBQKLS010000061.1:0-338 GCF_052116105.1 Oribacterium sp. Sow4_G1_1 | reverse complement strand
TGTTGGCTGTGTGATGATGTTTCCACCATCTGGTTTTTTAATTCGTTAACTTTCGTTAACGCCTCGGATGTCTTACTCTATTAAATAGAATAATTTATATTTTGCAGATATTCAGTTATCAATGTTCATCGTGATCAGTGATCACGAGTGGAGATAAAGGGATTCGAACCCTTGACCCCCTGCTTGCAAGGCAGGTGCTCTCCCAACTGAGCTATACCCCCATAATACCTGGCGTCCACCTATGTTCCCACATCGTTACCAATGTAGTATTTTCGGCCGATCAAGTCTTAACCGTCGTGTTCGGGATGGGAACGGGTGTTACCCCTGACCGCATCAAC
>NZ_JBQKLS010000060.1:0-404 GCF_052116105.1 Oribacterium sp. Sow4_G1_1 | reverse complement strand
CATATTTGTTGGTGTAATGACTTACAGCCAGTATACATACGTGGAAGCATTTCTGGATATGAAGCAGAAATCATGGATTAATGCTCATGTCCATATGTACGAGTACTTTGGTAAGCGCTCAGTGTTAGCTGAGCGCGCTAACTTACTACCGTGAGATCTTTGGATTTCCACCCTTGTCTTCGATAGTTGCCTTCGTGTCTATTGCACAGAGTTTCTTCATCTTATCTGACCATGGCATCAGCTCTTCCATGCCCTCGGGCTCATGAACGTAGTCCGGCATGTAAAGGAGTACTGCCTGCAGATACTTGAAGACACTCAGGTTGTTAAGTTTTGCTGTCTGCGCCAGGCTGTAGATGATCGCGCTGGCTTCGGCACCGGCCGGTGTATCGTGGAAGTAGAAGTTT
>NZ_JBQKLS010000059.1:0-406 GCF_052116105.1 Oribacterium sp. Sow4_G1_1 | reverse complement strand
GCATTCCATTACGGATGTGATGGAGAATATCCTCCCGAACATCTATGAACCCGGTGACCGGGAGGACCGGTGGCACTACATTGGGGCTTCCAGTTCTGCCGGTGTGGTGGTTTACGATGACAAGTTTGCCTACAGCCACCACGCTTCGGATCCTGCCTGCAGCCAGCTACTCAATGCGTTTGACCTTGTGCGGGTGCATCTCTTTGGCGATGACGACCCGAAGAAGTCCCTTCAGAAAATGTCGGAGTATGCGGCAAACGATGAAGCGACACAGGAGGAGGCAATGCGCTGGCGGCAGAAAGAGGCAGTTACAGACTTCTCGGAAGAGGCAACTGCCGATTCTGGAAGCGACAACAGCTGGATGAAGAAACTCCAGCGGAACCCGAAGTCTGGTGAGCTTATCGGA
>NZ_JBQKLS010000058.1:0-427 GCF_052116105.1 Oribacterium sp. Sow4_G1_1 | reverse complement strand
GTGTTGATGCGGTCAGGGGTAACACCCGTTCCCATCCCGAACACGACGGTTAAGACTTGATCGGCCGAAAATACTACATTGGTAACGATGTGGGAACATAGGTGGACGCCATTCTTTATGGGGGTATAGCTCAGTTGGGAGAGCACCTGCCTTGCAAGCAGGGGGTCAAGGGTTCGAATCCCTTTATCTCCATTGCGGACTTGACAAAACTTACGGGTTCTGATAAGATTCGCAAGCGCTGAAAAGCGTCATCGTACCTTGAAAACTATATACTGCGAAATATATAAATTATTCTATTTAATAGAGTAAGACATCTGAGGCGTTAACGAAAGTTAACGAATTAAAAAACCAGATGGTGGAAACATCATCACACAGCCAACATCGATTCACGCTAGAATCGATGAGTGAGAAGGAACTCACGAAAATT
>NZ_JBQKLS010000057.1:0-457 GCF_052116105.1 Oribacterium sp. Sow4_G1_1 | reverse complement strand
GGTTTTTATAGATAAATCGATTTCCTATTTAACGGAAACGCGATTTCCAATTAAGCGGATTAGCGATTTCCATACGCCGGACAGGTGATGGATTTCACCCCGGATTATTCACCCGTAACCAGGTAGATGTGGTTTGCGCTGGAGATGTCACCTAGCATCGGCTGTTCAGCATGCTCAGGATACTGGCAACCAGTGCAGTATCTGCCTGATTGGTCAGTTCCAGCGTGCCGCCTCCAAATGTGATGCGCATCGTTGCTTCAAATGAAGCAGGTGATGGTTCATCGACCACGTGTGAGACCGGATGCAGTCGATCCTCTCTGCTGATCGGGAGCTCTGATATATTTATCGGAACAACCTCCTGCTTGCACTCGAGCCTTTCAGATCTGGCCGGAAGCTCACAGGCCTGCTGTCTCAATCGAGCGAGTGCCCGGTAAAATGTACTGGTCGGGATGCTGTT
>NZ_JBQKLS010000056.1:0-463 GCF_052116105.1 Oribacterium sp. Sow4_G1_1 | reverse complement strand
CAAGGATGTACCTTTAAAAGAAAGAGGGGACTATAGCTCAGCTGGTTAGAGCGCACGCCTGATAAGCGTGAGGTCGGTGGTTCGAGTCCACTTAGTCCCACTGAATGGTGTCGATGCGGTCAGGGGTAACACCCGTTCCCATCCCGAACACGACGGTTAAGACCTGATCGGCCGAAAATACTACATTGGTAACGATGTGGGAACATAGGTGGACGCCATTCTTTCTTTAAAAAGAACAGAAATCAAGCGATTTCTGATTCATATAGATTACGATCTGTGAGAAAGTCACACAGGGATTCATGATCCCGGATCGCACTCGTGATCACTGATCACGATGAACATTGATAACTGGATATCTGCAAAATATAAATTATTCTATTTAATAGAGTAAGACATCCGAGGCGTTAACGAAAGTTAACGAATTAAAAAACCAGATGGTGGAAACATCATCACACAGCCAACA
>NZ_JBQKLS010000055.1:0-472 GCF_052116105.1 Oribacterium sp. Sow4_G1_1 | reverse complement strand
CAAAGAGGGTACCCCGGACCTTCTTTCTTTTTAATCTCATGACAGTATACAGATCAATCTCGTGACACGCAAGCAGATCAGCCCGAAGTCAATCTAGGCAGTCAACAACAAAATCCTAAGGTTGTCAGCCTTGGGATTATCTTTACGAAACATTGAGAAAAGTCTCCATGTTTCGCAGCACACTATCATGAAGGTGCAACGGCGCGCAAAGGAGTTATCCATTGTCTGGCCGCTGGAAGAAACCTTCACAGACGAAGTACTGGAACAGCAGATGTTTCCAAAAAACGCTGCGTCGAAAAGTACAAAACGCATGCCAGACTATGACTACGTCCGAAAGGAACTGTTACGGAATGGTGTCAATAAAAAGCTCCTCTGGACAGAATACCTCGAGGAGTGTCAACGAAATGGAGACGACGCTTTGATGTATTCTCAGTTCTGCTATTACATTCAGCAGAACGAGCAAAAACGCCGT
>NZ_JBQKLS010000054.1:0-490 GCF_052116105.1 Oribacterium sp. Sow4_G1_1 | reverse complement strand
CAGGGCCATCGGACTCTCAGAGTCAAACTTGTAGTTCAGCATGAAGCGGAACTCCTCGAGCATTTCCTTATCGAGGAGGTGCGCCTCGTCGAGTATGCAGACCACCCGCTTCTTCTGGACTCCCTGAATGATCTCGATCGATGCCTGCAGCTGGCGCTTGGCATCTCCACGATAGAAGCCCGAGTCGATGCCCAGCTGTTCCAGAAGGCCCTTATAGAACCACTTCGGTGTAAGCTTGGAATCAGACAGGTATAGAAGGATGTACTCGTCCTTCGGAAGCATAGCATCGAACTTTCGAAGCAGCGTGGATTTGCCACAACCCGGTTCTGATGTGATCACTGCAAACAGCTTCTTGTCGGCAACGTACATCAGACGGCCAAGCACATCACTCATCGCTTTCGTCTCGTACAGGCACTCCGGTGGAAGGTCCCTGGTGAATGGCGTATGGGTCATGCCAAAGAATGCTTCATACATGAGCGCGTCCCTCCTT
>NZ_JBQKLS010000053.1:0-534 GCF_052116105.1 Oribacterium sp. Sow4_G1_1 | reverse complement strand
AGCACATCACTCATCGCTTTCGTCTCGTACAGGCACTCCGGTGGAAGGTCCCTGGTGAATGGCGTATGGGTCATGCCAAAGAATGCTTCATACATGAGCGCGTCCCTCCTTTCCGTAGTTCGCAAAGGAGATGGCATCGGTCATGAGCCGTTTCGATTCCTTGTGCCGTGCTTCGAGGGCATCCAGCAGTCGGGATGTCTTCGGCGTCTCTGGCTGCATCGCTGGAGGGAGCGCCGGTGTCTGAGCACAGTAGCCTCTGATCACCAGCGGTTTTGCAGTAAATGGTTTGATGCCCGGATGGCTGATCGTAAGGATCTCAGGATTCGTCGGGTCATAGGCGATCTCAACCTTTAGCCCGATCAGTTCCGGCTTCGTTTCATACCGCCTGCCTCTGAACTGGATACATGCGCCCTTGTCGACCCGCCGATTTTCGTGATGCAGAAAGGCTTCTGCGATGGTATTGACATCGATAAAGTTCAGCGGACGTGTATCCCGGTTCCATTCCTGCCGTGGTGTGATCCCTTCCGGTGGAAC
>NZ_JBQKLS010000052.1:0-536 GCF_052116105.1 Oribacterium sp. Sow4_G1_1 | reverse complement strand
CCTCGAGCTGGAAGGGCGGGTCGCTCCGGGTGTGCTGAAACGCTCGACATTGGAGAGGCATCTCTACAATGCCGGCTTCGGTTCAGAGCATCTGCGGACCTACAAGGATGCTCGAGAGAGTTCCTCGAAGCGCTTCTGCAAGCCACACCGTATGATGCTGATCCAGGGAGACATCAAGTATGGGCCGCTGCTTCCGATTGGAAAACGCGGAGCCAAAGTCAAGACCTACCTGTCGTCGGCGATAGATGATCATTCGAGGTTTGTCATTGCCTCGAAGTTTTACGCCTCTCAGGAGGAAGAGGTCGTAGAGGATACCTTTCGGTCCGTGCTGCTTCGTGCAGGGGCGTTTGATCGATGCTACTTTGATAACGGTACTCAGTACATCGCAAAGCAGCTGAAGCTGTCGCTGGCAAAGCTTGGAATCCCGATCTCGCATGCGCCGGTAAGGAGCGGGAAGTCGAAAGGCAAAATCGAGAAATTCCATCAGGTGGTGGATACATTCGTCCGGGAAAGCAAGCTGAAAAACGTCCGAACAC
>NZ_JBQKLS010000051.1:0-639 GCF_052116105.1 Oribacterium sp. Sow4_G1_1 | reverse complement strand
GTTACAGACTTCTCGGAAGAGGCAACTGCCGATTCTGGAAGCGACAACAGCTGGATGAAGAAACTCCAGCGGAACCCGAAGTCTGGTGAGCTTATCGGAAACCTGCACAACCTTCTTCTCATCATGAAGAACGACCCGTACATGAAGAATATTGTCTTCAACCAGCTGGCAGACGGCATGGAAATCGCCGGGGATGTCCCGTGGAAGCATCCAGGTCGCTACTGGCGGGACGCGGATGATGCGCAGCTTATCTGTTACATCGATGAGCACTATGGCACCTTTTCACAGCGGAACTTTGACCTTGCTGTTACAAAGGCGGCGGACGACAGGAGCTATCACCCGATCCGGGATTATTTCAAAAAGCTCCCCAAGTGGGACGGGGTTCCCAGAGTGGAGACACTCCTGATCGATTACCTCGGGGCTGAGGATAACGCATATGTTCAAGCTGTCACGAGAAAAGAGCTCTGTGCAGCACTTCGGAGAATCAAGGACCCTGGTGCGAAGTTCGACAATATGATCGTCCTGAACGGACCGCAGGGAATTGGCAAGAGCACCCTCATCTCGAAGCTCGGGATGGAGTGGTTCTCGGATTCTCTCAGTATGTCGGACATGAACGACAAGACGGCTGCTGAGAAGCTG
>NZ_JBQKLS010000050.1:0-759 GCF_052116105.1 Oribacterium sp. Sow4_G1_1 | reverse complement strand
AATGTGTGGCTGCTTCTAAGCCAACATCCTAGTTGTCTATGAAATCCCACATCCTTTACCACTTAACACACACTTTGGGACCTTAGCTGTAGGTCTGGGCTGTTTCCCTTTTGACTATGCAATTTATATCGCGCAGTCTGACTCCCGTTTATATCTTAACGCCATTCGAAGTTTGATATGTCTTGGTAGACTTTGACGCCCCCTCAACAATTCAGTGCTCTACCTGCGTAAGACTCACAACGAGGCTAGCCCTAAAGCCATTTCGAGGAGAACCAGCTATCTCTGGGTTCGATTGGAATTTCTCCGCTATCCACACCTCATCGCCACCCTTTTCAACGGATGTGCGTTCGGACCTCCACCAAATTTTACTTTAGCTTCATCCTGGACATGGATAGGTCACCCAGTTTCGGGTCTATACTTACTGACTTGACGCCCTGTTCAGACTTGCTCTCGCTTCGGCTTCAGACCTTAAGTCCTTAACCTTGCCAGTATATATAACTCGCCGGACCGTTCTACAAAAAGTACGCGGTTCACCTTGCGGTGTTCCACAGCTTGTAAACACAGGGTTTCAGGTTCTCTTTCACTCCCCTCCCGGGGTTCTTTTCACCTTTCCTTCACAGTACTCATCGCTATCGGTCACTAAGGAGTATTTAGCCTTGGGGGGTGGTCCCCCCGACTTCCTGCCAGGTTCCACGTGTCTGACAGTACTTCGGATACTGCTCATCCTCTTCTACTTCCTGTACGGGATTTTCACCCTCT
>NZ_JBQKLS010000049.1:0-762 GCF_052116105.1 Oribacterium sp. Sow4_G1_1 | reverse complement strand
TGAATAATCCGGGGTGAAATCCATCACCTGTCCGGCGTATGGAAATCGCTAATCCGCTTAATTGGAAATCGCGTTTCCGTTAAATAGGAAATCGATTTATCTATAAAAACCTTATAATGAGCTCATGCACCAGTTGGTGTAAATTCATTGTAAGGAGGTCACAATTATGACCAAGTACAGAGAAATCATTCGCCTTACTGGCCTGGGATTCTCACAACGCGATATCATGGCTAGTTGTGGTGTCGCACAAAAAACTGTCGTCAAAGTCCAAAAACGTGCCAGAGAATTAAAACTTTCATGGCCACTTGATGAAGCAATGACTGACACAGAGCTTCAAAAGCTCATGTTCTCTAAAGAGAACAAGGTATCGCCTAATAAACGTATGCCTGACTACGACTACATCCGCAAGGAGCTACTTCGTAACGGAGTAAGTAAAAAGCTCCTGTGGACTGAATACATGGAGGATTGCCGTGCCAATGGCGAAGAACCACTCATGTATTCTCAGTTCTGCTACCACATCCAACAGGATGAGCAGAAACATCGTGCTACCATGCATATCAACCGGAAACCCGGTGAACAGGTTGAAGTTGACTGGGCAGGGGATCCTGCAACAATCATTGATCCGGATACCGGAGAAATCATGAAAGCCTACATATTTGTTGGTGTAATGACTTACAGCCAGTATACATACGTGGAAGCATTTCTGGATATGAAGCAGAAATCATGGATTAATGCTCATGTCCATATGTACGAGTACTTTGG
>NZ_JBQKLS010000047.1:0-1099 GCF_052116105.1 Oribacterium sp. Sow4_G1_1 | reverse complement strand
AGCCTCATCATTGGTCTTGAATCGACGGCACACTATGCTGACAACCTGGTTGAATTTCTCGTATCTAAACGCTACCAGGTCTGCGTTATCAACCCGATCCAGACTTCCACGATGCGTAAGAACAACATCCGGAAGACGAAGACCGACAAGGTGGATACGTTAGTTATTGCCAGAACTTTAATTGCTCAGCCGCACAGATTCTTCTCGCAGGAGGATATTGACCTCATGCATCTGAAGAACCTCGGCCGTTTCCGGCAGAAGAATATCAAAGAGCGTACCCGGCTAAAAATACAGCTCACAGCCTACGTGGACCGTGTCTTTCCGGAACTCCAGTACTTCTTCAAATCCGGACTTCATCAGAAGACCATTTACGCTCTTCTGAAAGAGGCTCCTACACCTGAACTGGTAGCTTCCATGCACTTGACTCATCTGGCTCATCTGCTCGAGGTTTCCTCCCACGGACACTTCAATAAAGAGCAGGCCAAGGAATTAAGAATTCTGGCACAGAAGTCTGTCGGTTCCAGCGACAGAGCCCTATCCTTACAAGTAACACAGTCTGTGGAGCAGATCGAGTTACTGGACAGGCAGATCACCGACGTCGAATCCGAGATGACTGAAATCATGCTTGGACTTGACTCCGTTATTATGACCATTCCAGGCATCGGATATATCAATGGCGGAATGATCCTGGGCGAGATTGGCGATATTCATCGCTTTTCAAAGCCCTGTCAGCTGCTTGCATTTGCCGGACTGGATCCTTCTATATATCAGTCTGGAAATTTCAATGCCAGCCACACAAGAATGTCTAAACGTGGCTCCCGGGTTCTCCGGTATGCATTGATCAACGCAGCTCACAATGTAGTTAAGAACAACAACACCTTCAAGGCTTACTACGATGCCAAGATGGCTGAAGGCCGGAACCACTATAATGCTCTGGGGCATTGTGCCGGCAAACTCGTCAGAATCCTTTTTAAGATGCTGACGGATGATGTGGCATTCAATCTTGAGTAAGTTCTAACTCGAGATCATAGTAGATTTTGAAAAGCACCCTTTGGGGAGCTCTGTTAGAGTTACCCTTTTATAGCCACTGATAAAAAAG
>NZ_JBQKLS010000046.1:0-1122 GCF_052116105.1 Oribacterium sp. Sow4_G1_1 | reverse complement strand
GCCTTGTATGGCTTGTACAGGTACTCAAGGTTGCTCCGATCCTCCGGAGAACACCATCCCCGGGCAATAAAAAAGCTGCAGGCCTGATAAATACGGTCATGCAGCAGTGCCAACATTCCATCTTTGATTTCGTCGTTCTCCTGTTTTCGCCGGAGCAGTGTCCGCCACAGCCAGGTGAGGACGGCAAGGATCAGGGCAAAGAGCTCCTGAATCCAGTATTTCAAGATAAAGTCGATCAATGGAATCACCTCCTTTCACACCGCATCCGTCAGTGTGTACGTTACCTTCATCGACTGGGCACTGGTCTTTACCACTGGAGAGCTCAGGTTGCAGATGGTACCAAGATAGTTGCAGGCAAACGAGTAATATAAAGTATTGCTCCACAGCCGAAAACGCTGAAGGCAGTCCGTCTCATGTGAAATGTAGTATTGCAGATATCCGACACTGTTTGTCGATTCTGCGTTCAGCCTGTACTTTCCGTCCGGATAAATCACACCCGGACTTCCATAGGTTGTCGTCGATCCGGATGATGTGGTGCCGGTCCACTCAAAGGTTGCGAAGACACCACCTCCGCGCATTGGATATATTTTCCTGCACTTAATATTTCCAAAGCTTACTTCTGTCACGTCGACGGTATTTGACAGGTTTACTTTGTACAGCGTGTTTTCATCATAGCTAATGAAATACAGATATCCGCTGGATACCACAGCATTTAACTGCTCATAAAAATCCGTATCACCGGTAGACTTGGCCGTCACATTTGACACAGCAATGGTCTGTTCTGCTTCTTCCTGAAAAGAGAAATCAGAAATTTTTACCTTCCGAAGCTTGATGCTTACCGTCCCCGTTCTACTCACACCATCAATGTAAATCGCATACAGATACCCGTCATAGCCATCCATAACCGACCAATAGTAACTGGCGGGATTGTCAAACGCAAAGTCGAACACCTGTGTTTCTTCTCCAAGGTATGGCGTGTATGCCTTGACAATGTTGGTGTAATACGGCTTCTTGTAGATTTTGCCGCCGCTATAAAGATAGAGAACCCCTGAGTTCTCATCAAAGGTGAGGGGACAATAGGATCGATCGGTAGTGAAACCGCCATCATCGTATTGTGCCCCA
>NZ_JBQKLS010000044.1:0-1584 GCF_052116105.1 Oribacterium sp. Sow4_G1_1 | reverse complement strand
CCGATTTTCGTGATGCAGAAAGGCTTCTGCGATGGTATTGACATCGATAAAGTTCAGCGGACGTGTATCCCGGTTCCATTCCTGCCGTGGTGTGATCCCTTCCGGTGGAACGACTGCGTTGAGGCACTGATAGTACTCGGCGATGCCAGCATGAGGATCGTTATGGTATTGGTCCTCGAGGTAGATACTCCACAGACGGTTGAGCTCATCCAGTGATCGGACGTTTTTCAGTTTGCTTTCCCGAACGAATGCATCCACCACCTGATGGAATTTCTCGATTTTGCCTTTCGACTTCCCACTTCTTACAGGCGCATGAGAGATCGAGATACCAAGCTTGGCCAGTGACAGCTTCAGTTGCTTTGCGATGTACTGAGAACCGTTATCAAAGTAGCATCGGTCAAACGCCCCTGCACGGAGCAGCACAGACCGGAAGGTATCCTCTACGATCTCTTCCTCCTGAGAGGCATAAAACTTCGAGGCAATGACAAACCTCGAATGATCGTCTATCGCCGACGACAGGTATGTTTTGACTTTGGCTCCGCGCTTTCCGATCGGGAGCAGCGGCCCATACTTGATGTCTCCCTGGATCAGCATCATCCGGTGTGGCTTGCAGAAGCGCTTCGAGGAGCTCTCCCGTGCATCCTTGTAGGTCTGAAGATGCTCTGATCCGAAGCCAGCGTTGTAGAGATGTCTCTCCAGTGTCGAGCGTTTCAGCACGCCAGGAGCAACTCGTCCTTCTAACTCGAGGATCAGTATCAGCTGTTCCACCGAGCGCTCCGGAACTTCCCGTCGGAGCTGGATGGCTTCATTCAGAAGTTCCTCGAAGTTTTCCGGCAGTGTCTGAGAGCGCCGCTTCTGGCGATCCATCGGTCGGAGCCCCTGAAACCCGTTTTCACGGTATGCCTTCTCGTATCGGTAGAGCGATCTTGGAGTCGTGAAGTTGTCCTGTGCGATCTTTTCCCGCATCGCTATGCGCTTTGCATTATCGAGGTCCTCCGAAAGGAGTGGTGTAATCATAGTGTAACGCTGGAGCGCGACCTCGTCCTGCCAGTCTTTGTTTTTCGTTATCATGGTAGTGAACCTCCTTCATGAAGCTCACTATACCGTCATGATCTGTGACAGGAAAACAAAAGTAGGTGCATAGACTCAATGCCGGAACGGGACCAGAGACCCACCACTGTTGTAGATCGTCCGAATGACCTGTTCCAGCCATCGTCTGTTTGATTTTTGGAGAGAGGCGAGCAATGATGCACCGACATGAAGTATGCGACTGTCGTAGTCGGACAGTTCATACGCCACAGCGCGGAGATATCCCTCGATGCGCTCCAGGTTCTTCTGGAGCCACTGGATCCAGAGCAGCATAGTCGCACCACATGGGTAGTCTTCGGAATCCAGATCATCCGGTGTGACGACCTTTTCGAGAACGCCGCTGATCACCTCACTGTCGTAGTGCTTATACGGCAGCACCACACTAGGCAGTTCATTGTGAAGCTTCATGCATTTGCTGCACCGGAACCGGCGGATCATCAGCCACTTGCGGGTACCGCCTTCGCCCTTCATGATACGGCGCTTGCGATCACGGTA
>NZ_JBQKLS010000043.1:0-1728 GCF_052116105.1 Oribacterium sp. Sow4_G1_1 | reverse complement strand
TGGTGTGCTACCCGTCAAGTGGACAATGAATAACAATAAGTTCTAGGTTTACCCTGGCTGACGAAAAGTCAGCCAGGGTATTTCTCTATGCTGCTGTCTGATACTGATCATGGAATTCTAGCGGAGTCATTAGGTGCAGCTTTCTTTGAATACGCTCGTTGTTGTAATAATCGATATAATTCTCGATTGCCTTGACCAGCGCTTCCCGCTCATTGAATTTCCTGCCATAATACGTTTCTCTTTTCAAAATGCCCCAGAATCCTTCCATCGGCCCGTTATCGATACAATGTGCAACACGAGACATGCTCTGCTTCATGTGGTGTTTTTTCAAACGCGTCGAAAACATAGCACTCGTATACTGAAAACCGCGGTCTGAGTGGAACAATGGATGCGCATCTGGTTCCTTTGCAACAGCAGAGTCAAATGTGTCCATTACTAATGGGTTATCGTTTCTATCGCTGATTACGAACGAAACAATTCGCCGGTCGTAAAGATCCAGGATTGCACTCAGATAGACTTTCCGAACCTCTATACCAACGTAATACTTAAACTCAGATACATCGGTAAGCCATTTCTGATTTGGTGCATCAGCGTGGAAGTCTCGATTCAGGTAGTTCTTAGCGATATAGGCAGGATCTTTGCTTCCGCGAGTGCAGCTCTTGGGACGCCACTTTATCGTTGATTGTATATGCGTCTTGCGGCAAATACGGAGAACCCGTTTGTCATTGGCTTTGATATCATGCTTTTTCTCAAGCTCATCTTTTAACCTGCGGTATCCCATATCCGGATGTTCTTCATGGATTTTTTTGATTGTGTCTGCAATCTTCTGATTCATCCGTTCCCTGTAACTGCCCGGATCTTTGATCCAGCGATAGTAAGCGCTGCGCGGGACATGGTACATTGCGCAGAGCAAGGCAACAGGGTATTCCTTTTCTTCTGAAAGTTGTTGGATCGCCTGGTACTCGTAGATATGGCGGGTTAGAGATAGCGATCCTTCATCTCTAACTCTCTGACTTTTTTTAGCAGGTCGTTCTCCATTTGAAGATAGCGGTTTTTGCGCTCTAGTTCTGCGATTCTGTCACGCATTTCTTCCTCTTTTGTACGACTGGGAAGGCTGCCTGCTCGTTTACCGCGGCGGTCTTCCAGCCCGGCAGAACCCATGTTTTCATAGCGTTTTACCCAGTTACGCACCTGCTGATAAGAACACTCATATTTCTTGGCTGTTGCACCATAGTTCTTGTCATTAGCAAGGCAATCTTGGACAATCTCAAGACGTTCTTCATATGTAGTCTTACGGGTTTTCCTCATGTAGCTACCTCCACCGCTTCCACGGGATTTGATCTCTCCATGAGTATTATAATCCTTTATCCAGCAACGGAGTTGTAGCTTGTTACGTATGCCGTATTTCTGAGAAATATCGCGAAGGCTGCCTTTGTGGTCAAGGTAATCTCTAACAGCCTTGAGTTTTATCTCTTTACTGTAGACTTTGTTTCTTGACTGATTAGCTAGAGCAGTTGGACCTCCACTAAGGTATATTAATCTCCAACCTCTAACCGTGGATTCGTCAACCCTCAGCTTTCTCGCAACTTCACACACCCCCTTTTTGCCAACCAGGATATCTTCAACTGCTTTTATCTTGAGTACTGGGTCTATCTTACTTTTCCTGGACATAACAATACCCCCAAGTAGGTTTCATTTTTCAATGTCCTACTTAGGGGTAGCATATCA
>NZ_JBQKLS010000042.1:0-1779 GCF_052116105.1 Oribacterium sp. Sow4_G1_1 | reverse complement strand
TCGTCTTGCGCACATTGGATAAGCCCTCGACCTATTAGTAACTATCACCTGAATGCTTTGCAGCACTTACAGCTTAGCCCTATCAACCTTGTAGTCTTCAAGGGGTCTTACTCTTGCGATGGGATATCTCATCTTGAGGGTGGCTTCACGCTTAGATGCCTTCAGCGTTTATCCAGTCCCGACATGCCTACCCTGCGATGGCTTTGATAGCCAACAGGTCCAACAGAGGTCAGTCCATCCCGGTCCTCTCGTACTAAGGACAGCTCCTCTCAAATATCCTACGCCCGCGCCGGATAGGGACCGAACTGTCTCACGACGTTCTGAACCCAGCTCGCGTACCGCTTTAATGGGCGAACAGCCCAACCCTTGGGACCGACTTCAGCCCCAGGATGCGATGAGCCGACATCGAGGTGCCAAACCTCCCCGTCGATGTGAACTCTTGGGGGAGATCAGCCTGTTATCCCCAGGGTAGCTTTTATCCGTTGAGCGATGGCAATCCCACTTTCATACCACCGGATCACTAAGTCCTACTTTCGTACCTGCTCGGACCGTCGCCCTCGCAGTCAGCCTCCCTTATGCCTTTGCACTCTATGGATGGTTTCCAACCATCCTGAGGGAAACTTTGAGCGCCTCCGATACTCTTTCGGAGGCGACCGCCCCAGTCAAACTCCCCACCTGACATTGTCCCATGACCAGTTCATGGCCTATAGTTAGAAATCCAATAACGCAGGGGTGGTATCCCAACAGCGACTCAATGAAAACCGAAGTCCTCACATCAAAGTCTCCCACCTATCCTGTGCATGCATTACCGAATCCCAGTATCAAGCTGGAGTAAAGCTCCATGGGGTCTTTCCGTCCTGGCGCGGGTAGCCAGCATCTTCACTGGCACTTCAATTTCACCGGATGTACTGTCGAGACAGCGCTCAAATCATTACGCCTTTCGTGCGGGTCGGAACTTACCCGACAAGGAATTTCGCTACCTTAGGACCGTTATAGTTACGGCCGCCGTTTACTGGGGCTTGAATTCAAAGCTTCGCTTGCGCTAACCTCTCCTCTTAACCTTCCAGCACCGGGCAGGCGTCAGCCCATATACTTTACCTTACGGTTTCGCATAGACCTGTGTTTTTGCTAAACAGTTGCTTGAGCCTTTTCTCTGCGGCCCACTCTCGTGGGCACCCCTTATCCCGAAGTTACGGGGTCATTTTGCCGAGTTCCTTAACAGTACTTCTTCCGTCGGCCTTAGGATTCTCTCCTCATCTACCTGTGTCGGATTGCGGTACGGGCTTATAGTACACAATAGCGGCTTTTCTCGTCACAGGATCCTGCAGCTTCGCTACTTTAGTTCGCTCCCCATCACGTCCTTGCCTTACTGAACGGTTTTGCCTGCTCAGCAGCTCTTACGCTTGGACCGGTCTTTTCATTCCCGGCTCTGCCATCTCCCATGTGTCCCCACATTTCTGATACTATAAGGTACTGGAATCTAAACCAGTTGTCCATCGACTACGCTTCTCAGCCTCGCCTTAGGCCCCGACTTACCCAGGGCAGATCAGCTTTACCCTGGAAACCTTAGATATTCGGCCTGGAGGATTCTCACCTCCATCTCGCTACTCATTCCGGCATTCTCTCTTCATGCACGTCCACGGATCCTTACGGTACCGCTTCTGCCATGCATCAATGCTCCTCTACCAACATTTCTGTTCCTAAGCTTCGGTGTTGTGTTTTAGCCCCGTGAATTTTCGGCGCAGGACCTCTCGACTAGTGAGCTATTACGCACTCTTT
>NZ_JBQKLS010000041.1:0-1904 GCF_052116105.1 Oribacterium sp. Sow4_G1_1 | reverse complement strand
ATTGTGCGCCTGGCGGCGCACGTTTCTAAACGGTGTAAGTCCGGAGTCCGCCCGGTAGCGGGAAGGACATAGCCGAAGGCAAGGGTGTCTGTCGCGAGGCAGAATCTGAAGGAAGCTGGATTCGGGGAACCTACTAACCCGAGGGCAAAGCTCTGGCCTGACGAACAGAAATCTCATATAAGGTCTCATACGAGGATAAGTCTGCAATGCAAGATAAAGTCCGATAGCTACACGGAATCGTATGGGATAAATGAGGCAGGTAGATGGAGTGAAAGAAACGTGTGGTACCCAGGGAGGTCTGTGCGGTAAGCGTCGAAAGACGTAACCACTGCCGAAAGCAGTGCTGAACGCACAGAAGTCAGCCGAGGCCGTAGTAATCGAAAGATGAAGGGCCGAATCAACAGGAGTCTTAAGTACGACCCGGAAAGGAGGAACGAGCAATGAGTGTAGAAAACATCGACAGCTGCTCGCAAAAGAATAGCGCGGAACGTAAAGGATATGTGAGAGCACACCGCTCGTTCAACCGGATATGGAAGGAAAGAGACAGTGCAGACCCCGACATTCTCGGAAAGATTCTGGAAAAGGATAACCTTAACAGGGCCTTTAAGAGAGTGAAGGCAAACAAAGGAGCGCCAGGCATAGACGGTATGACCGTCAAGCAGGCACTACCGTGGCTAAGGGAACACAACCAGAAGTTGAAGGAGAAAATCAGAAAGGGGCATTACACCCCATCTCCGGTGAGACGAAAGGAAATCCCGAAGCCGGACGGCGGAGTACGAAAGCTTGGTATTCCCACCGTCATAGACCGTACTATTCAGCAGGCTATAGCCCAACAGCTTATGCCCATCTACGAACCACTCTTTTCTGAAGGAAGCTACGGCTACCGTCCGAACAGAGGGGCCAAGGATGCCATTCGAAAGATTAAGGAGTATGCGGAACAGGGATATACAAGAGCCGTTGTGCTCGACCTGTCCAAATACTTCGACACGCTGAATCATGAGTTACTACTGAACATCCTACGCAGAAACGTGAAGGACGAAAGAGTAATTCAACTGATCAAACGGTATCTTAAGAGTGGAGTGATGGAAAACGGTGTTGTCGTAGAGACAAATGAAGGCTCGCCACAGGGAGGCAACCTCTCCCCGCTGTTAGCTAACGTTTATCTCAACGAGTTTGACCAGGAATTCAGCAAAAGAGGGGTGCCATGTATTCGATATGCGGATGACATCGTGCTCCTTGCCAGGAGTGAACGAGCGTCACAAAGGCTGCTGGAATCAAGTACGAAATATCTCGAAGGAACACTGAAACTGAAGGTGAACCGTGAGAAAAGCCGTACGGTCAGCGTGTTTGCAATCTCAAATTTTAAATACCTTGGCTTCTGCTTCGGGAAGAATGGTAAAGGCATATACATCCGAGTACACGCCAAATCATGGAAGAAAGTCAAGGATAAACTGAGGGGACTCACTTCCCGGAGTCACTGCGGCAGCATAGTCAACGCCTTAAAGGCTATCAGAGTCTATATGAGCGGCTGGCTTGCTTACTACAGTATCGCAAGCATGAAAACAAACATCGAAGATATCAATGGGTGGATGTACAGTCGCATACGTATGTGTATCTGGAAACAGTGGAAACTGCCCAAGACACGACTTAGAAGACTGCGCGGGCTCAAAGTGCCGGAATGGCTGGCATATCAAACGGCCAACACCCGGAGAGGCTACTGGTGGACGGTTCACACCGGGGGCGTCAAAATGGCCCTCACAAAAGAAAGACTGACAAACTGGGGCTTCTATGATCTTGCCACAGCTTATCAGTCTATGCACGTCAACTGTTGAAACCGCCGTGTACCGAACGGTACGCACGGTGGTGTGAGAGGACGGCGGCTAGTCACCGCCTCCTACTCGCTT
>NZ_JBQKLS010000040.1:0-1953 GCF_052116105.1 Oribacterium sp. Sow4_G1_1 | reverse complement strand
AGTGACTTGTCAAACTAACTTCCACCCCTCTTCTTCCAAAGATGGAACTTACTTATTCCAAATGCCATAGTGGAATTAAGTAATTCCAAATGCTATTCTTTGCAGGTTCATCGATGCATTCCCTCCGGCTCCATTGGAGGAACATATGAGCAAGAATAAACATCTCGTCCTGGCAGACCGGTGCGTTATTGAGCAGGAGCTCAATAACAGATCCAGCTTTAAGGAGATAGGTGCCCTTGTCAGGAAGGACTGCACCACCATTTCCAAGGAAGTTCGAAATCACATTTGTTTCGTAAAGAAAGGCGCACCGTACAGAAACTTCAACGACTGCGTCCACAGATTCCACTGTCACTATTCTGGTGATCTTTGCGATGAGTGCACACGTAAGCAAAAGAAAACCTGCAGTCTTTGCGGCAAGTGTACTACCGTTTGCCCTGACTATGTAAAGGAAGAATGTTCTTTTCTCAAAAAGCCACCGTATGTATGTAACGGCTGCCCTAAGCGGAATGCGTGCACGCTTGAAAAGCATCTCTACATAGCTCATGACGCTCAGCGTGAGTATGAGCTTGTACGAAGCGAATCAAGATCTGGCTTTAACCTCACAAAACAGGAGATGCATCAGTTAGACGCTGTCCTCAGCCCTTTACTGAAGAACGGCCAGTCCATTCATCATGTCATGGCGAATAACGCTGATCGGATTCCGCGCTGTTCAAAGACGATATACCGGTATGTTGACGGTGGAGTTTTTGGGGCAAGAAACATCGATCTTCCACGGAAGGTAAGATTCAGACCTCGTAAGGCGACATCTGTTCCATTAAAGGTCGACAAGGCCTGTCGGGTGGGGCGGACCTACGAGGACTTCAAAATCTATCACTTTGAGCATCCTGAACTGCCTATCGTAGAGTTGGATTCCGTTGAAGGAGTAAAAGGCGGAGCCGTACTTCTGACGATTCATTTCGTCCGCCAGAAGTTCCAACTCGCTTTTCGCAGAGATGCAAATGACTCATTCTCTGTTATTGAGATCTTCAACGACCTGTACGAAAAGCTGGGCAAAGAACTATACATGCAGCTGTTTCCTGTCCTGTTAGCGGATAACGGCAGTGAATTCTCAAACCCTACTGCATTGGAATACGGTCCAGATGGCGAGCTCCGCTCAAGGGTGTTTTACTGCAATCCTTCTGCACCGAACGAAAAGGGTGCGTGCGAGAACAACCATGAGTTTATTCGGAGAGTCATACCGAAAGGCACTGATATCGGTCCCTATTCGCAAGACCAGATTGACCTGATGATGAACCACATCAATTCATACAGTCGTCCTGAGCTTGGAAACAAACCTCCGTACGCTCTGATGGAGTTTTATTACGGAAAAACACCTTTGGAAAAATTCCGTTTTTCTGTGATTGCTCCAAACGACATCGTTTTGAAGCCGTCATTACTCAAGCGTCATAATTAAGAAAACTTAAAGGTAGGAACGAAGTCAAGAGACAGTACGCTGGGCGCTGCGTGCCCGGGCAGCTCTTGACGGAGTGACGAACCACATCCTCCCGCATGGGCAGCAAACGAGTTGCTGCCCTGCTTCCGGCGAGGACGGGTCTGGGCAGAGCCCAGTGAACCTGGATTTGTAAAAAGCAAAAATTTAAGTCACTTTAGATCAGAGTTTCTGCGTAAGCAGAAACTTCCTTTTCAAAAGAAAAAAGCCGGAACGTAACGCATTCGATGATGCCCATAACACCTAAACAGGGGTGGAATTCACTAACTCCAAACAAGAAAATGTGAACTCGACTTCTCATTTTTATACGCATTTTTCCGACTTTTCTGTAAGTATAGCGGCGTTTCTTCGATTTTTCCATCGTTTCCGCTCTTTTTCGGCACAAAAAAACTCCACCCCGTGGAATTTACTCCTACAAGGTGGAATTTAGTCTTACAAACTGGAATTAGCTTTTACAACTGACC
>NZ_JBQKLS010000039.1:0-2345 GCF_052116105.1 Oribacterium sp. Sow4_G1_1 | reverse complement strand
TCGATCTCTGTGATCGGGAAATACACGGTTCCATCCGCAGCGAAGTTGTCGCTGTTCGGACAGCGGAAGCAGAGAAAGGGAGGATCCGGCCCTTCCCCTTCCGCAAAGTGATCGTAGGCATAAGGAATTCCCTGCTGCTCAAGCTCCTCCAGAATCTGTATGATCTTGTCCATTGCTTCCTCCCATCCTCAGCCCTTTAATTCCTTCTCAATCTCATCTGATAGCTTCCCGGTGATTTCTTCTTCGACCGGAGCGATATGTGGAATGCCCGCAACTCTTCCACCACCGTGCTTGGCATGGCCTTTCTCCAAGAGGTGTGTCAGTCTGTAGATCTTGTTGTGAACAACCACTTCTGCGCCGACCGCCGTCTCCTTCTGAACGGTAGATCGCCATCCTTTTGCGTACTTTCCGGTGCGCTTTGGCGATTTCTCTTTCAGTTCTTTCACAGCTTCTTTCCCGGCATCTTTAATCTCCTGCTTTACGATGTCATTCACATCTTCCACATAGTCCGAGAGTGTCTTTTCTACCGTAGCGGCAAGGTCATCTATCTTTACCTTCATCGCTTCACCTTCTCACACTTAAACTTCAGGCTCCGTTTCTTAAAGCCCATCGGGTCAATGGCGGTCACGTTGTAGATCGCATTTCCCAGTCGGATCCGAATCTTTGTGGAGTTGAGTCCTTCGAGGCACTTTGCATACCGGACGGTAAAGTCGATGGCATCGATGCTAGTCGTCGTTCCGGCTTCCAGTTTCTCAGATCCACCACTCTGTACCGGTGTCGCCCAACAGGTGTAGAAGTCTGTCCAGGTGTTGGTATGGTTCCCATACTTGTCCTTGATGACCTCATTCTTCTGGATCGTAAGCCTTACATTCATTGCCGCGATATTCATCCCGCACCTCCATCAGAACCTGACATCCCGTTCTCCGAAGAGGAGGTTTCGAAGCGTGATGGTCAGGGCGTGATGATCCGCTTCCTCCCGGTGTTCGTTAAGATAGGCAAGGGCATAAAGGACTGCCACAACGACAATCGGACTACTTTCGTCCTCGAGACTGCCCTTTCGGAGCACCGATGCCACAAGGCTCTCGGCAGCGTCCAGTTCCTGCTGGATGATGTCGTCCTCATCGTTTGCGTCAACCCGGAGATATTTCTTTGCTTCTTCGAGCGTGATCATCCTGTCCTCCCTTCGAATCACAAAGAAAGCCCAGAGCTTTGACACTCTGAGCTCTCATCGTTACGTTGTTCCTGTTGCAGATCAGGCAGATGCGCCTGCCTTCAGGATCTGCACGGCTTCCGGAAGAACCAGAAGACCATCAACACGCTCCTTGGCGACATACCCGATCATGCCGTTTCCGGCAAAGAGCTCACGAAGCTCCTGCATGGAACGACTGCCGCGATCGCCGATGTTGTAGTAGCTGTAGTCACCAAATGCCATCACAGGCTTTCCTGCCGCAAGCTCCGGTGCAAAGGCGCTGGTGTGAACCGCATAGCCAAGAAGTCTGTCCGGCTCCCCTGCCTGATAGGACGGCTGCCAGATGTAGGCGCCGTTGTTGTCCTTAAGCTTCCGGAGAGCTGCAAGGGTCTGGTCGTTCATGATGAACGATGCCTTCTTCCGGTACGGACGCTTCAGGGCGTAGACCAGATCCAGCACATCATCAGTGCCAAGCTTGGTGCCGGTGAGGGTCTTTGCGACCGTGCCGCCATTGGTCTCATCAAAGAGACCGGTGGGCTTCCCCTTCCCATCGCCGTTCAGGAAGGCATCCTCCTCGGCATTGGCGATGGCGATTCCGAACTGTGTGGTGATGTAGCTTGCAAGGTCAAACATGGAGTCATACAGAAGCTCCTCGGTTACCTTCACCGCCACATGGAGCTTATGAGCATCCATGATCTTCTGTCCGAACTTCGCGTCGGTAAACTGCAGTGCACCGCCTTCTTCAATCCATGCCGCCGTCGGCTTGGCACCGGCGATGTTGATCTTGTGCTCACCGGAAGTCGTGATCTGGGTGGCAAGGCCTCTCATGATGTTCTCCTCGTTCAGGACATCAATGAGACGGCTGTCCCACTCCTCCGGGACGAGGTAACCGCCATCGGCATCTACGCCCTCCTGCAGAATGTCAGATACCTGATGGAAGTTCGTGCGCATGGCAGTCAGCATATCCTTGGCATACTGGTCAGAAGCACGTCCCTGCTTCTTAGGCTTATCGTTGCCTGCGGAAGGCATGTTGGAAAGAGGAGAAGAGGTCGGCTGACTCAGCTGTGCCTCAATGGCAGCCTGACGATTCAGACGATCGATCTCCTTCGTGAGATCCGTGATCTCCTTTTCCATGCGGTCATACGTTTCTCCATCT
>NZ_JBQKLS010000038.1:0-3165 GCF_052116105.1 Oribacterium sp. Sow4_G1_1 | reverse complement strand
GTCACAGACTGAATACCGTTCCACAATCCGGAGAAGAAGTCGCCAAGTGTCGTGCCGACATCCTTCACGCCTTCACAGACGGTAGTCCAGACACCGCCAAACCACTCGGAGATTTCTCCCCAGTGCTTCACAATCTCAATCACCGCAACTACAGCAGCCACCACCGCCGCGATGATGGCGATGATTGGAAGAATCGGAACGGAAACTGCTGTGATCGCCGGGATCGCCGTTGTGGAAAGAAAACCAACCAGCTTTCCGACCACACTTGTGACGGAACCCACAGCGGTGACAACCTTGCCGACGCCAACGACGACTGGGCCGACAGCCGCGGCGATGAGTGCTGCCTTGACGATCGCCTCCTGCATTCCCGGGGACAGACCATCCCACGCACTTTTGAGAGCCGTCACCACATCTTTGATCTGGGTCATAGCTTCCGTGATCATTGGCGCAGACGCATCTACGATCTCCGCGCCGAGGTCTTTTAAGTTGTTCATCACAACCGTCATCTGGTCGAGAGGATCGAGGGTCTCGTTGAACGTACTCTCCACGGACCCCGCGTAATCCCCCAGCGTGGTAGAGAGGTCACTTAAGGAGAGCTTCCCCGTCTGCACCGCATTGTAGATCGCGCCACCGGCACGGGAACCAAAGAGGTCGTAGGCCGCCTGCAGCTTCTCGGTATCAGAGGCATTGCTGTTCATGGTTTTGGAGAAGTCCTTCAGCGCATCACTTAAGGACTGTCCATTCTTTGTCGCGGTCTTCTGCGCCTTGGTAAGACCGGTCAGCATCGTCGAAGTATCAAGACCGGACATTTCCACCGCACCCATAAATCCAGCCGCCTGCTCGGCAGAAAGACCCATCGCCTGGAACTGTGTGGCATTCTTGGAAAGATCCTGCGAGAGCGTATCCATCGACACACCGGTTGCTTGTCCGACCTGATTCAAGGCATCGAGGAGGTTCCCGGCATCATCGGACGACTGACCGAAGGCGTTGAGGACGGAAGATACGTTATCGACAGAAGTAGAAACATCGGTAGAATTCAACGTCGAGAACTCTACGAACTTCTTAGAGAGATCCTCCAAGGCATCCCCCGTCAGACCAAACCTGGTGTTTACTTCGCCAACGGCATCACCAGCAGTCTGAAAGTCTGTGGGAATCGTCTCCGCGATTGACTTGGCACGCTTCTGCATGTCCTCAAGGGCTGCACCGCTTGCGCCTGTCTTCTGCGTCACGGCATCGAGCGCTTCATCGACTTCCTTCCAAGCGGCAACCGAGGCAGCACCAACCGCAGCCACCGGGACCGTGATGCCTTTGGTAAGTCCTTCACCGACATCACTGATCTTGCCGCCGACTTCCTTCATCTTGTCCCCGGCAACCTGAAGCTGCTGTCCGGCAACAGAGCCAAACTTCTTATACTCGTCCTCGAGTCCTTCCAGCGACTGCTTGGTCGCCTCGATCTCCCGGGTCAGTGCTTCCTGCTGTTTTTGCGTCTCCTCAGTCTGAGGACCAGCCTTTAGCCGGGCGAGGGCTTCCTTCTCCTCGGAAAGCTTCTTCTTGGTCGCATCGATGGCTTCGGTCAGGTACTTCTGCTTCTGTGCGAGAAGATCGGCATTGCCCGGATCCATCTTCAGGAGCTTATTCACATCCTTAAGGTTACTCTGGGTATCCCGGATCTCCTTATTCACACCTTTCAGGGCATTGGAGAGCTTGGTCGTATCGCCGTCCAGCTCGATTGTGATTCCTTTAATGCGATCTGCCATAGCCTTCTCCTCCCTTCATGGTATGAAAAAAGCACCGGTTCTTTACCGATGCGAATTAAAACGAATCGAAATCCTCTTGCGTTGCCACCTGCCGGTACTCATCGTCGCAGAAATCATTCCCGGACTCAATGATCATATCCATCACAGTCCCCTCGTCCAGCTGATCCAGCTCAGACAGTGTCAGTCCCATCTGCTTCGCCCTCAGGAGAAACACTGCCGTGTTTACTTCACGCTCCGTTGGGCGGCTTCTTTTTTTGGTTTCGAACTTGTCCTCCGTGATCCAAGGTAGAGCGTGACGAACTCCTGCATGTGAAGAAAGAGCTCGGCTCCGTCAAACTGATCCGCCCATTCTAGGAAGGCGTCCTCGTTCAGCTGGTTCATGTCACGCTTTTCTGCCTGCGCGTTCATGATAAAGGCCAGCTTATCACCGACGGTCATATCCGTCTGGTCATCCTCGCTGTTCTCCATCTTGTTTAAGAGGATCATGAGATCCTGGTGGAAGACCTGCTTATAGCGGTATGCTGTGGTCCCCGTCGCGAGGAACGGGAACTTCTGCTCCGACCCATCATTGAGCCGGAGGGAAATTTCCTGATACATGTCTACTCCTCCTTATCACTTGCTGGAACCGGATGTGCCAGTTGTCTGTGTCGTGCTTGTCGTTCCAGACGCTTTCACTGCCGACGGGGTATAGACCTTACTGTACCAGCTCCGGTAGGTGGAATCGGTGGTATCCGCACAGGAACGCGCCTTCACGATATTCTTGCCAAGCGTCGCATCCTTGATGCTGGTCGCGTTGATGGTCAGGCTCTCCGTCTGAACCTCGATGGAATCCTCCTTCGTGGACGATGCCACAGACGGTCTCGATGCCGTGCAGTTATACATGACGTGGCGAATCTCATTCACATCGCCGTCGAACTCAAACAGCAGCGCGAAATGTATCGGTTGTGCATCGGCATCCTCGATTAGAACACCGTTACCATCCTTGATCTCGCCGAGGACATTCTCCCTGAAATCCTCCGGCACCATTGCGGACTCGAAGTCGCCGTTATAACCGCTGTTTGCGTTCGTCACAAAATACTGAACGCCATCCGCCCAGAAAATCGTCTGGTCCCCCTGCGCATCCAACGAGAGAGATACGGCACCCGGCCATGCAACCGGGTCTGCAAAGGTGGCGGCCCCATCCTCCGCAATCGTCGCGATGGCATAATGTACGTTTTTCAGGTTGTACTTGACCTTGTTCTTTTTACTTGCCATTTCAGGCCTCCTGTTCAAATGAATACAGGACCTCGTAGAGCTTCTCAGAATCTATCCAGGTCTCTGTCTTTTCAAAGAAGATCCCGCTTTGGATCAGCTGATCTTCCAGTCTCTTTTCTATCTCCGGATCCTTCTTATCCGTGTAGAGCTCGAT
>NZ_JBQKLS010000037.1:0-3579 GCF_052116105.1 Oribacterium sp. Sow4_G1_1 | reverse complement strand
CATATTTGTTGGTGTAATGACTTACAGCCAGTATACATACGTGGAAGCATTTCTGGATATGAAGCAGAAATCATGGATTAATGCTCATGTCCATATGTACGAGTACTTTGGCGGTGTTGCCAGGATTCTCGTACCGGATAACTGCAAAACTGCAGTTGTTCACAATGGTGGACTTAAAGACCAGCAGATTAATGAAACCTATCAGGAAATGGCTGAACACTATGGCACCGCTATTATTCCGGCACGTGTCAGAGCTCCCAAGGATAAGCCGAATGCTGAAGGAACGGTAGGAAATATCTCTACCTGGATAACAGCAGCACTTCGGGATGAACAGTTCTTCTCCCTTGCCGAATTAAATCGTGCAATCAGAGACAAGCTCGAACTGTTCAACCAAAGGCTCTTTCAAAAGAAAGAGGGTAGTCGGCGAATCTTATTTCTTGAGGAAGAAAAACCATTGCTGGCACCATTACCTGCTACCCGTTTTGAACTGAGTGACTGGAAAACAGCCACCGTCCAGTTCAATTATCACATATCTGTGGACGGGATGCTATACTCAGTTCCTTATGAATATATCAAAAAGAAAGTTGATGTGAAGGTAACAGATACCACTATTGAAATTTTCTACAATCATAACCGCATTGCTTCCCATCGTCGTCTGAAAGGACGCCCTGGGCAGTACAGCACTATCACGGAACATATGCCGGAAGACCACCAGAAATATCTGGAATGGAACGGTGACCGGTTCCGCAAATGGGCTGAGCGGATTGGCATAAATACATACACTGTGGTTAATGCAATACTGACCTCCAAAAGTGTGGAACAACAGACCTACCGAAGTTGTATGGGACTTCTAAAGCTTGCTGAGAAATACTCAGATGCATTGCTTGAAGCAGCCTGTAAAAAAGCTTTATCCTATACATCCTCACCCAGTTACAAGAGTATGCATATTGCGGAGCTAATCGGCCGGGTTTGCGAAGCAAAACGGCCGCATTCCGTTTCTGAACGGTCGGCACGAGCTCTATCTTAGTGGTCCACTCCTTTATAATGATGCTAACCATCCAAGCGATGGTGAATACATCATTTTTAAGGAGGATAATGTATGCAGTTGGATTACAAGGACATCATTATCAAACACTATGCGCTATCCATGTCAGGTAGCGAAATAGCTCGTCAGGCAGGTTACAGTAAGTCTGGCGTTAACGACTTCTTGCGAGCGTTCAAGAAGTGTGAAGATCTTCAGTATCCATTACCGACAGGCATCACGAACTATGGGATAGCCATGAAGGTGTATGGGTCTGTATCTGGGTCAGGTTGCCGTAACGAAAACATCGAACTTCCGGATTATGAAGAGGCAGCCAAGTTAATGGCAACCAGGAAGAACATGACGCTCATGTTTCTGTGGAACCGCTACAAGAAAAAGTGCGAAGAAGAAGGGGCGCGCTTTTACCAGTACAGTCAGTACTGTGAGCTCTACAACAAATGGTGCGAAGAGAATTATGAGACCGCCCACTTTGATGCCGTAATCGCACAAAAGATGGAGGTGGACTTCGCAGGTCAGACCTTCACCATGGTGGATCCTGTTACCGGAGAAATCATGACCATCGTTGTCTTCGTAGCGATCCTTCCGTACTCTCAGTACATTTATGCAGAAGGAATGCTATCTACCAAAGAGCCTCAGTGGATCGACGTGAATAATCACGCACTGGATTACTTTGGCGGCGTTCCGGCCTTAGTAGTCTGCGATAACTGTAAGCAGGCCGTTATTGTCAATCAGGACTGGATCGAGCCGGAGCTGAATAAGGATTATGCTGACTGGGCTGATCACTATGGTACCGTTATTCTGCCAGCCAAGGTTCGCAAGCCGAAGTTCAAAAGCTCCGTAGAAAACGCTGTTGGAATTCTGGAAAAAGGATTCTTCCACAAACTTGAAGAACGCCAGTATTTCTCGCTGGAACAGTTTAACCAGGATCTCTGGAAGGAACTGGAGGCGCTGAACAAAGAGCCGTTCAAGAAGAAAGAACACAATCGATACTACTATTGGGAAGAGGAGAAACTTGAATTAATGCCGCTCCCTTCCACGCATTACGAGTACATGGAAAGAAGAACGGCAACTGTGTCAAGTGACTTCCACGTCCGCTTTGACAACGCTTATTATAGCGTAGACAAGGCGCATTTGCACAAGAAAGTATCTATTAAGGCATCAGCCACCGTCGTCCGCATTTATTCGCTTGCTGGGGAATTTCTTTGCGAATGGCCAAGAGCAACTCGGAAGGGACAGTGGTCTACGAATCCAGAGCACTTGCCGGATAATTACAAAAGATTCACCCAGTGGAATGGCCCATACTTCATTCAGAAAGCTCAGCTTATCGGAAAGAACACCGAGACAGTCATCCGGACCATCCTCAAGTCCAGGACCTATGAAGTCCAGACCTACCGTATGTGCATCGGGATTCTGAACTTCACAAAGAAGTACAGTAACCGGGCGCTTGAGGAGTGTTGCAAACAGGCAATCGAATTAAACAAACAGAAATACACTTTTATTAAAAATACGATTTCTGTTGTTGCAGATGACCTCGGAGAAGCAGGATACCGTTATTCGGTTCCATCAAAGAAAGCCCCTGAACGTGGCGGATACGTAATGCCACCAGAAGCATCCAGTATCGATACACTCTTATCTCGCAGCAAGGCTCTTGCTGATCATATGCGAGAGGAGGTGGATAGCTGATGCTTACAGGAACAGCACTCATGAACGAATTAGTGGATGAGCTAAACGAACTCAAACTTTCAACCATGGCAGCCACTTTGGACGAGCTGTACCATAGACCGGAATTCCTCGAAATGGACCGTCTGACACTTATCGCCGAGCTGATTGGCCCGCAGTTTCAGGAAAAAGTCAGCACGACACTGAAGAATCGTTTAACAGCTGCACGTCTAAATGGATCGCCTGAGGAACTGACAAAATGTGTCGATTCTGACAAACGTGAGTATCTCCCTACTGGCGTAACGGAGCAGCTCGCCTCCTTGAACTTCATTGAACGAGGATATAATCTCTGTATTCTCGGCGAGTCCGACGCCGGAAAGTCTTATCTTGCAAGGGCTATCGGTATCAAAGCCTGTAATCGTTATAACGTTGGTTATTTTCACAGCGAAGAACTGCTGGAGAGTATGGTTGCGCTAAAAGAACAGGATTATGACAAATACGCTCGTAAGATGAAGAAATACCTGAGATGGGATTTGATCATCCTTGATGATTTCCTGCTCCACACGATAACAGACGAGCGTGAGATCAAGATTCTTTTCGAATTACTTGAAAAGCGAAATGAACAGCAAAAGAGCACTATCGTCTGCTCTCAACGTAATCCAGAGAACTGGAAGGCAATGATTCTCAACGATGAGGTATCGGCGAATTCCATCATGAAGCGAGCAACAAAACACTATATGTTGCTGATTTCATGAGCTGTCACGGAACTGCTCTCATGAGCTGTCGCTGAACTGCTCAACTTTGCGTCATGAATGTCGTATGGGTTATCGCCGCCGGAGATCACCTTCGGCGGCATTTGCTTACTCATTCACAACAAG
>NZ_JBQKLS010000036.1:0-3601 GCF_052116105.1 Oribacterium sp. Sow4_G1_1 | reverse complement strand
AAAGAGGGTACCCCGGACCTTCTTTCTTTTTAATCTCATGACAGTATACAGATCAATCTCGTGACACGCAAGCAGATCAGCCCGAAGTCAATCTAGGCAGTCAACAACATTGATCCTGCCGGAAAGAGTAAATGTTCAAAGTGAACTTGCCAATTGGTTTGGAAAAGACTTTTCGAAACTGCAGATTGCTTTTACAAGTAATCTTGGAACGAATGCCGGAGTTATGGCAGCAAATGGACTGGGCTATCCGGTATCCATCGAAGGTGCTGCAAAGTATTGGCGGGAGGATATTCTTGTACAGCGAAGAATTTCTCCTGAAATCACAACAAGTACTGTGATTGCCTGGAGACGAAACATTCTATATTCTCTGGCGGTCAGTAAAATGATAGAAGAAATAAATGCTTTTCAGGCATAGAATTGAATTCAATATAAGCATTAGACATAATAAAAATATCAGGTATAAAATAGATGTATAAGAGAGATTCAAATCTTATACATCTATTTTTATACGAAAAATTCGCAAAGAAAGGGGATTTTTATTATGAGTAAAAATTTAGTCGCATTTTTCAGTGCAAGCGGGACAACAAAAAAAGTAGCAGCAATGATTGCAGAGGAAGCAAAAGCGGATTTATTTGAGATTGAGCCAAAAGTTCCATATACAAAGGCTGATCTTGACTGGATGAATAAAAAATCCCGCAGCAGTGTGGAAATGAGTGATAAGAAATACAGACCGGAGATCATAAAGAATAAGATGGATATGAGTTCTTATGACGAGATCTTTCTGGGATTTCCAATCTGGCGCTTTGCAGCAGGTGCGATTTTCAGCCAGTCTCCCGTTGAAA
Source organism: Oribacterium sp. Sow4_G1_1 (assembly GCF_052116105.1). Lineage (NCBI taxonomy): Bacteria > Bacillati > Bacillota > Clostridia > Lachnospirales > Lachnospiraceae > Oribacterium > Oribacterium sp. Sow4_G1_1. Next base: position 2,759 of record NZ_JBQKLS010000036.1, on the reverse strand, counting down.
GACTGATTTCTTCTCCATCAATTATGGCTTTGCCGTTACCTGAAAGAATTCCATAGATTTCTTCATTTTCTTTATGAGAATGAACGAATGGGACACTTGCTCCTGCAGGTAGTTCGTTTAAACTGATTTCTGCACCAGTTAAAGACAGCTTTTCATGCAGCTCAATTTGATTTTCCTTTCCAATCGTTGTTTTTGTGTAATTTGCCATAATAATACCTCCATAGCGAATTTGTAGTTTCTGATTGCCAGGTATTAGTATGGTGTGAGACACATACAAAAACAAGTACGCACCTTTTTATAACTGCACACTTAAAATTGAATGTGTTACAATAGACGCGGAGGTAAGAATTATACGAACAAAAGAAGAATTACCAGAATGCCCAGTTGCAACAGCAGTATCTCTCATCGGAGGAAAATGGAAACTGCTGATTTTGCGTAACTTGAAAGATCGTCCATGGAGATTCAATGAGCTACAACGAAGTCTAGATGGTATTTCACAAAAGGTTTTGACAGATAGTTTAAGACAAATGATGAGTGATGGACTGGCATATCGCCACGATTACCATGAACAGCCACCGAGAGTTGAATACGGTTTAACAGAACTCGGAACAAAAATGCTTCCAATTATTAATTCACTTGCTGACTTTGGTAACTACTATAAATCAATTATTGAACAGAATTTGGCATAGCTTATGAGGTGACAATTAAAATGACATCTATTCAATACTATGATTCGCCGTTGGGGCGCATACGGATGGAGGCAGATGAGGTCGGTCTGACAGGACTATGGTCTGAAGGCTCAAAATACGATCGGCTACCGAATGAATACTTAGAGCAGGAGACGGAGATTCTGTTGGAAGGGAAGCGATGGCTGGATCAATACTTCTGTGGGCAGAAACCGGATTTCCTACCGCCATTACATCCGAAGGGATCCGCGTTCCAGATGACGGTCTGGGATATACTTCTGAAGATTCCATATGGTGAGACGATAAGCTACGGCGAGATCGCACATAAAATAGCTGAGAAACGAGGGATTTCCAGGATGTCAGCGCAGGCCGTCGGCGGAGCAGTCGGACATAATCCCATCGCGATCATCATTCCATGTCATCGGGTCGTGGGCGCAGATGGCAGCTTGACGGGGTATGCCGGCGGGCTTGATAAAAAAATCAAACTGCTGGAACTGGAGCATACTGCCTCTGTATTGTGAGATGATGAACATTCCATGGTGTGCATGGAATTGACAAGAAGAATCAACAGTACAAATTGGAAATTGTAAAGGAGTGAAATTGTCGTTATGAAGGATATCAAAACCACTTGTAAAATCGCATTAGTACAGGCAGAGCCTGTTATGTTCAGCAAAAGCGCATCACTTAAAAAGGCACTTCAATATATTTGTGAAGCAGCAAGCCAAAAACCGGATTTAATTGTTTTCCCGGAGCTGTTTATTCCGGGATATCCTGTTGGGATGAATTTCGGCTTTAGCATGGGAAAGCGAAGCGAGGAGGGTCGAAAAGACTGGAAACGATACTACGATGCCTCTGTTGTTGCCGGAGAGACGGAGTTTCAACAACTAGCAGAGGCAGCCAGAAAAGCAGAGGCGTATATCAGCCTCGGATTTTCCGAGCGGGACGCTGTTAGTGGAACGCTCTACAACAGTAATGTCATTTTTGAACCGAATGGGTCGTATAAGGTACACAGAAAGCTGAAGCCGACAGGCTCTGAGCGTGTTGTGTGGGGAGATGCGAATAAGGATTATTTCCCTGTTACTGAAACACCGTGGGGACCAATCGGCAGCATGATCTGTTGGGAAAGCTATATGCCGCTTGCTCGGGTAGCGCTCTATCAAAAGGGAATCACCATTTATATTTCGCCAAACACCAATGACAATCCAGAATGGCAAGCCACTATTCAGCACATTGCAATCGAGGGGAAATGTTTCTTTGTAAATGCTGATATGATTATCAGACGCAGTTCGTATCCTTCTGACTTGTGTGAGCGCAATATCGTATCGGAACTTCCGGAATTTGTGTGCAGAGGCGGAAGCTGCATCATTGATCCGTATGGTCATTATTTGACAAAGCCGGTTTGGGATGAAGAAACCATCATCTATGCAGAGCTCGATATGAGCCTGCCTGCCGCCTGTAAGATGGAGCATGATGCGATTGGACATTATGCACGTCCGGATATTCTTGAACTTAAAGTCAACGAAAAATAATAGTCTGTTGGCTCATCAAATTCCAGCTTGTCTCTGCCACGCTGATGAAAGCGTCTGGAAGTCAAGTGGAAGTTCATCTATTCCTATGGTATATTGAACGAGGTGCTTCTGAATCGAATACGGTGAAATATGGAGCACAGAGCATTTTCTACCCTGTGTTTCTTTTTATAAAGACCTATCGTTAAAAATGCAACCCCCTAGAGAAATTTTGCACCCCTAGGGTAAAAAACGGGAAGTCTACCTTATAACGATAGAAAATGCGAAAAATGCGCGGTATTCCTGCACCCCCTTGGAGACTACGATTTGACAACTATCGACTTCCGCATTTTGCTCGTTTACGCCCTTTTATGCGGTTTCTGTAAAAGAACGCAGATGTCGAGCAAATGCAGACACTGCGCATAAAGCGCAAAAATACGTCATTTTAAGGCATAGAAGGAGACCAGCTATGAAAAGTCAAGCATAGATTAGCAGAAAATTATCTTTTTTATCAGTGGCTATAAAAGGGTAACTCTAACAGAGCTCCCCAAAGGGTGCTTTTCAAAAT
>NZ_JBQKLS010000035.1:0-3895 GCF_052116105.1 Oribacterium sp. Sow4_G1_1 | reverse complement strand
ATGTGGCATTCAATCTTGAGTAAGTTCTAACTCGAGATCATAGTAGATTTTGAAAAGCACCCTTTGGGGAGCTCTGTTAGAGTTACCCTTTTATAGCCACTGATAAAAAAGATAATTTTCTGCTAATCTATGCTTGACTTTTCATAGCTGGTCTCCTGTAAATAACCGAATCGGTTATCCATAAACACTGTATCATAAATAACCGATTCGGTCAATAGCGTTTTGTTCTATTTTCGGGGCTTGTACGTTTTGGCAAGCAATTCGGGTGTGGCCACACTCCGAAATTTTCACAGGCCGCAGGCCCGTGAAAATGCTTGTTGGGGAGCTCCCCAAACCCGCCGGACTTCTGGACACTTTGTCCAGAAGTCCCTGGTTGTCTGCGGCCCGGAGCTATCGCTCCTGGGCCTTATTTTCACGCCCATCCGTATGGCCGAGCAGATGGTCAATGTTCGCCTTGACCGCCACGGCCTGCCGCATTTCCGCCTGGGCCTTGCGGTATTCCGCATAAAGGGCCTTTCTCTTTTCGGAGAGCTCCCGGCGCTCCTTTTTCAGCGCGTCCATTTTCGGGAGCTTCGCCCCGCCCAAAAGATCGCTCATAGTAGCTTTGGCCGCCCGGTAGTCGGCCAGCTCCGCCTCGTGCTGGGCCAGGTACTTTTTAGAATACCGGGCCGCTTTGTAGCTATCGAACACAGGGCGCGTCTTTGCATATTGTACCACCGCCCCCATGAGCTCAGAAGTTTTAGAGAGGGCCGCCTCTGTGTCCCGCAGCTCCCCGGCCAGCTTGTGGGCGCGATCCACAGCCGCCTCTGTGCTGGCGGCCAGCGCTTCATAATCCATTAGATCGTGTTCCCGGAGGTACTGGAGCGCGGCGGCCATCTGTTTGAGGTTGTAAACTTTGGCCCACCGCTCATAGCCGGGCCCCTTGCCCTGGGCCATGCGCTCCCTAATGTCGATAATCAGATTGACGCGCCGGGCCGGGGCCGGGCTGTCCTGGGGAAGCTCCGGGATGGGCCGCTCCCCGGCAATCACCGCCCGGATGTCATCCGGATCGAAACCAGGGCCCAGGGTGGATGCCCGCAGACGGGTGTACTTGTCCTGCCCAGGGGCCAGGAACGAGATCGCGCCGCCCCGCCCATGCTTCACTTGAAAGCCGGACTCCTCCATAAGCCGCAGGAACGTCGGGAAGTCAGCGGGCCTTCGCCCCAGGGCCTCCACGATGGCCAGCCGCACCCGCTGTTGTGCAGAGGGCGGTTTTTCCCCGATCCACTGGCCATAGTGGAGAAAGCGGCCCTTGCTGTGCTGTTTCGGATTTTGAATGACGGACAGCTCATGCTCGATGCACACCCGGTCAGAGAGCCGCCGCACCGCAAAGCTGGAGCCAATGAAGTTATGAAACTTCCGGGAGCAGTCCTGGGCCGTGGAGTTGTAGTAAATGTGATTATGAACGTGCCCTTTGTCGATGTGGGTACAGACAAAGAACTGGTACTTGCCCTTTGTCCAGCGCATGGCCGTTTCATAGCCGATTTTGTTTGCCTCCTCCGGCGTGACCTCACCAGGCGGGAACGCCTGCCGGATCTGAAAGAACAGGGCCCCGCGCTCCACGGCCCGGCCCGTTTCCGCCTGGTACTGGCTCTTTGTCAGAAGAAACTCAGCCGGGGCCGACGCCGGATCGCAGAGGTAGGCAGACACGGCCCCCAGCTTTTTCGGATTGAGCCCGTAGGCTAACCGATCCTCCATCGTCTGGACAGCCGTTTTTCCCGCCGCCACCTTGTAGGGCCGGATGTAAGTTGTAGCGATAGCCGCACCTCCTTTCCCAGCAGAAAAAGCGGGCGGCGGTCTACTCCACCCGCCGCCCGGCACCTCTGGACACTTTGTCCATAAGTATCAGCTCGCCATAAAGTCCATCGCCGCATACTTCACTCCATGCAGGCGCTCCACCAGCCAGCCGCCCAGGGCCGGGAGCCCAAAGGGGGAAACCAGGAACGCCAGCACAAACATGGCGATGCAGCCTACTGTCTGCCCGGCCAGCAGGCAGAGGATCGCCAGCAGGGACAGGCCCACACAAGCCACAATGCACACCGCCCCCGCCACGCAGGACAGGAACGTAAGCACCGCCACAATGAGGATCAGGGCCAGGACAAAGGGAGCCGCGATGATTTTTAAGATTATCCGCATGGTTCATACCTCCTACAAAAGTTCGTTGTTCGCCTCTATATGTATATTATAACTCTGCGGGAGGGGGCCAACAAGGATGCCTCGGCTATCCCCACCTCTGGACAAAATGTCCAGAAGTCGAGATAGCCGGGGAACGGCAGAACCGCTCCCCGGCAGGTCAGAGCCGCACGATGGCGGAGAGCTTTTCCAGCAGATCGGAAAGGGGCCGCCACAGCTTTTCATAGTCCCGTTGCAGAGCCGTAATCTCCTCCGGGTAAATGCCGCCGTAGGTATTCGCCTGGATCGCCACCTGGTTTAGATTGTTGGAGCACCGCCGCTGGAGCGACACCAGCTCCTGGACAGGCGACAGGTCAACATGGAGCACATACCCATTGAGGGCCATTTTCCGCATATAGGCCCCCATATTGCGGATGCCTGCCTCGGCCATGCGCTCCCGGATCAGCGCCAGCTCCTCCTCAGACACCATTACATGGAGATGGATAGGGCGGCGGCGTTTCTTTGTCACCGTTCCTCCCGTTCCAGGCTCCGGCAGATGCGGGGCGGCTCCTTTACCTTGTCCAGCGCCTTTTCCCGTTCCGGGGGCTGGGCGGGGATCGGCGTATTGAATACCCCGGAGAGCCGCAGGGCTTCCTGGTTGGCAAAATCCTGTTCACGCTTCTTGTCCATAATCTTCCTCCTATCTGTCGCCCCGGTCAGGGGCTTTCTTTTTGGGGCCGTCCGGGGCCCGGTGTTCCTGGGCCTCCCGTTGGGCGGTCTTGAGCTGGTCGCGGATTGAGGGCTGTTTATCACCAGCCAGAAGCACCCTTTGTACTCGGATGCTTTCCGTACATTCCACCAGCTTCTCCACGGTAGCCTTTGCTTTTGGTACATAGGCACCCGCCTCGGAGCTCCATTCTGTAAGTCTGCGTCCCTCCGGGAATTGACGCATATCTTCCCACGGCCCCACCGTCTGAGCCAGCGCATCCATGCGCCGCCACACATCCGGGTTGTCCCGCGATGGCTGGAGTTCATAGCAGAACATTTCATCCTCCGTCAACTGTTTTCCATATTCCAGCTCGCCCCAGGCCAGGAACGCGCCGCCCTCCACTGGGAGCCGTTTATCATAGTTCTGGAAACGGATGGGATCGTTGCCGCCGCCCTTTGGGAACGTGCCGATGTCAATGGGCCGTTGTGTGGAATAGTATTTGAAGCTGTCCGGCTGGGGGCCTTCCGATACCAGGGAAACAGAGTTGTCTTTTTCATAGTCAGCCGCCCGTTTCAGAAAATCTTTGACCGCCGCCCGTTCTGTTGTAAAGTAGTGCCCCCAATCAAAAGAACGGCGGCCCCGTTCCTCGGTGACTTTCCAGGTCACATAGGGATCGGGGGCCCGCAGATTTTCCCCCAGGGCAAAACCCGTGTTATCGTCGTAAAGTAAAAGCCGTTTGATTTCATATCCGGCGTTTCGTTCCATATACAGCACCTCCTGGATCAATGAAAAATAGGCCGTTACCTCTGGACAAAGTGTCCAGAAGCGGCGGGGATAGATGTGGAAAGCATTTTAACAAAGCAGGGGTAAGCCATAGAAAGATACGGACTACCCCAAAAGCGGCCCCGGAAAGCCTTGATGCAAGCTGATATGCTACCCCTAAGTAGGACATTGAAAAATGAAACCTACTTGGGGGTATTGTTATGTCCAGGAAAAGTAAGATAGACCCAGTACTCAAGATAAAAGCAGTTGAAG
>NZ_JBQKLS010000034.1:0-4691 GCF_052116105.1 Oribacterium sp. Sow4_G1_1 | reverse complement strand
ACAAAGAGGGTACCCCGGACCTTCTTTCTTTTTAATCTCATGACAGTATACAGATCAATCTCGTGACACGCAAGCAGATCAGCCCGAAGTCAATCTAGGCAGTCAACAACAGGCAGGAGTACTTAAAAACTAATGGGAACGTCACTGCTAAAACATCGCAACTAAAAGTTTCGTATAAGGATTTGTCTACAGGAAAGACAAATTATATTGAAAAAGATCAAGACATGCAGAGCGTTATTAATCTCATTCTGCCAGAAGATCTTTCAGTATATTTCTTTTTTGACACAGAGCGAGTACAAAATGTCGCGGAACGAAAAGATTTGTCAAAAGCTGTAAAAGGACTTCTTGGTTTGACAGTATTAGATAATGCTTGTAAGCATTTAGGTAAAGAAGAGTCAAAGACTTCAGTAATAGGATCTTTTTATGAAGATTTAAAATCGAATGATGATTCTAAGGCAGCTGCGGCTTTGGAAGAAGTTCAAGCGGCAGAACAAGAAAGAGTAGCTCAATGCCAAATTAAAGAAGACGCTGAAACAGATATAGATGTGTATGAGCGACGAAAAGTCCTATTAGAAAATAAAATCCGCGATTTAGCAGAAACTACAGATTTGCAAAAACAGAAAGATCAATATAGTGGATATATTAAAGCTGAGCAAAATGCTTTAGATAGTGTATATAAAAACTATTCAACTGTTTTTGGAGACGATTCCGTATGGTTCTTTGCACAGCCACTCTACCGCCAGGCGTTAGATTTTTTAAAAGAAGCCAAAGTTACTGATAAAGGCATAACGGATGTAACTGCTAATACAATAAAGGAATTAATTGCAAACGGACGATGCTTATGTGGGGCTGAGATTACAAATGGTAATGATGCATATAGGCACTTGATTGAACAAATAAAATATGTACCGCCAGAATCAATAGGAACGTCGATAAAACACTTTAAGAAAGAATGTACGAGCTATGATCGGGTCAATTTGAATGATAAATACTATCTGGCTGTTCAGAACAGCGTCGCTAATATTTTGAATTCAAAAAAGAGAATTCAAGAATGGGAAGATCAAATTAGTGAGATTGAACGAAAGATTGAGGGAAAGGAAGATGCAAAAAAATATCAGATAGAACTTAATGATGTGAAAGAAAAGCTGAAAAGAAAAATAAACGCGAAGGAAAGTGCTATTGCAAAGATCGCTACAGCGGAAGATAGAAAAGCACGATTTAAGAAAACTTACGATGCACTTATAGCAAAATCAGATAAGAGTAAAGAGATACGGCGATACTTGGCTTATGCTGAAAAAATATGTTCATGGATTCAAGAATATTACAATGATGAAGAAAGTAAGATTCGTAGTGAATTACAAGAACATGTTAATTTAATTTTCCAAAAAATGTATCATGGAGAGAGAGAACTTGAAATTAATGAGCGTTATCAAACGGTTTTGTATAGCGTTATACCAGAAACTGGAGAACGGGTAATATCTGGTGAATCAGAAGGCCTCATTCGAGTGAAAAATTTTGCGTTTATCGCCGGCCTTGTTGATTTAGCTAAGCAAAAAGCAATTCGTGTAGGAAATAAATCACTTGAAACTGAACCATATCCATTAATTCTTGATGCTCCATTCTCGAATGCCGATGAGGGACATATACAAAACATATCAAGAGAACTTCCAAAAGTTGCTGAACAGGTAATTATGTTTGTTATGGAGAAAGATTGGAAATATGCTGAACAAGTAATTCTTGATAAGGTTGAAAAATGCTATTTACTTGAAAAGCATAGTGATACGTATTCTACAATTAAGCAGGGATAAGGATGAGAAATGGCTAAGGAAAAACGTATTGGTTTATTTGAGACGGATGTGACGCTTACAGGCAAACATGCCACTTATTTAAAATATCTAGTAAATGATGCAAAAATATATGATGACTATATCGATGTATATATGAATGCTGCAGTACTTGGGTTTCTTTATTCAAAAAAGGAAGATAGAGATAACGGCTCCGCAGATAGAGCTAGGATTTATGCGGATGCTTTTTCCACACACCGAGATGAATGCATATTTTTATATCGTTTAATTATGCTACTTGATGAGGATGACATTACTGTTGATGAAAGGCTTGATAAGGCATTTAGGTATGATAGTAACCCGGAAAAAATAGAGGATTTTAAGGAGAACTTAGAGATATTTGATTCGTATGTTCGTGGTGGAATAGAATATATGTATGATGTTTTTGTAACAGGGTGTACTTCTCGAGATGATTATATACGTGAAACGTTCAATGTTATTAGAAATTTCAAAGATAGCATAGAAGGTGTATCGTACGATGAAAAAATAAAGAAACTTCTTAATAGGTAGGTAGAAAAGTGATTGAAAATGAGAACAGTATAGCAGAATTATATAATATAGATGGTTCTCATTGGGGACACAGAATTAAAACTCTACTCAAAACAATGGGATTATATTCTAGGTTAAACTATGAATGCGAAGCAAAGGAATTCTTGTATGTACACACTAATTATAAGTATCGACTATTAGATGATTATGATAAAGAACGAATTCTAAACTTGCGAAAGATAGCTTCCTTTGATACTGATCCGTGTTTTAAGAGTTTGATATGTTTTGCAATATCAATAGACACAGAACCATTGTGTCGTAATGAAGATGCAGCTTATTATACGCGATTATTTAATCGGATTTTTGACAAGCAGTGCATATTATGTATAGAGGATTCAGAATCTATTGCTTTTACTGGCTTAAGTAAAACATTAAATTATCAGCATCAAGTGGTTATTTCCGAATGGTTTAGTAGTGAAATGAATCAAAGGCAATATGATGCATTTTGCAGACTGGATTTTGCAGAATTCGATTGCAAGAGCACAAATGCATTTTATATGGATTATATTGCTGCATTAAGTAGGCCATATATTCTATATCCGGAAAGTGATGAGTATTTGCTTTATGGGATGGAAGATTATGGACCTTATGAAGAAATGTGTAGAAGTAAGGGAATAATTGCAAGACCTAAAAAATCGAATAGAGACCTCATTATTGAAATGAATTCTTCATACTACAAAGATATATATGGTGATGACTACTTTGTAGATGAGGAGGGTGGTTATAGAACTACGAAAAACAGAAAGAGGGAGGAAGATATTGAGTTTAATATCGATGATGATTTTGAAGAAGATGATGATCTAGATTGGACTATATTAGAAATGGAACTCGAAGAAGATATGGATGAAGATTCAGACGAATATTTGGACGATAAGAAATCGATAACTCAAGAGGAAACGTCTTCTGTAAAAACAGATCCATACAAAATAAGTAATTTTAATCCATCAGAGATGCTGGCGTATATTCAAAGAAATACTTAAAAATTATTCATTACGGTAAATATTTTTTTAGAGACTCGGTGCGCTTCGCTGCTCCACGTACCGGAACGGCAGCAGGCTGAGGTGTTCCACCGACTGATGCGCGCACTCGTTCCGAGCGGCGTGCTCTACGCGTCCTGGAAGTATGGTGAGACAGAGCGCACCGAAGCGTCGAGCGGACGCCTGTTCTGTGACATGACAGAGCAGAGGGCAGAAGCATTGGCCCAGGCGGAAGGCGGTGCCAGCATCGAAGCGTGCTGGATATCCGAAGATGTGCGCGCGGACCGACGAAGTCAGAAGTGGCTGAACGTGATCTTCCTATGCCGGAAAATTCAAGACGACACCAAACGAGATCGATATGGTGCTAGAGAGCGGAGAGAAGGTGGTGCTGTTCCGGCCACTGGAACCCTATGAGACGCCGGAGGCGGTAGAGCGTTTATGTGATGCATATGACCGTGCTCTCAGAGATGGTGTGGTGGATCCACTTATTCTGATTCCGTGCTTCATACTGGATTTTCTCTGCATTCATCCGTTTAATGATGGAAATGGCCGTATGAGTCGGCTGCTGACGTTGCTGCTCTTATATCGGAGCGGGTACATGGTCGGGCAGTATATCAGTATCGAAAAGGCGATCGCGGACTCGAAGGAAAGCTACTATGATGTTCTGCAGCAGGCGGATCAGAGATGGCAAGAGGGGGAAAATGATCCGAAGCCGTTTATTCGCTATATGCTGGCGATCATACTATCGTGCTACAGGGAACTCGAAAGCCGTATGCGTCTGTCTGGTCAGATCGGGAAAAAGAGTACAGCTTACGATATCGTAAAGATGTATGTACAGGGGACACTGGGGAAGTTCTCCAAGCAGGATGCGCTGGAGGCATGCCCGGGGCTCGGCAGCTCGTCTGTGGAGTCTGCACTTAAAAAACTGGTGGAGGAAGGTGCCATCATACGAACCGGTGCGGGACGGAAGACGAAGTACATGAGAAGTACAGAGACGTGACGATGCAGAGGGCAGCGGCATTGGCGCAGGACAGCGGTGCCGCTTTCAAAACTTGAAAAATTTTTGAGTTTTGAAAGTGAGGGCGTTCCACATAGTGGATGTTGTTGACTGCCTAGATTGACTTCGGGCTGATCTGCTTGCGTGTCACGAGATTGATCTATATACTGTCATGAGATTAAAAAGAAAGAAGGTCCGGGGTACCCTCTTTGCACGTCGTGTCCCCCGAACCTCTGGTATCAAAACCATGTTCAGTGTATCAAACTTCGAGCTCAGACACAATGAGGTAAACGGTTTTTTATGTTGAGAGCAATGATGCCATCC
>NZ_JBQKLS010000033.1:0-4725 GCF_052116105.1 Oribacterium sp. Sow4_G1_1 | reverse complement strand
AAATCCCAGACGTTCACATAACCGGTATCCGTCCTCCCGGATTCTGCTTTGTTAATCGAGCCTCCCAGCTTGGATGCCGTATTTGCAGTCTGCCCGGCATGACCAATCAGATGTACACCCATCGGAAAGTGGACGTTATTCACATCCTCGGTCAGTGTCCCATCAAACAACAACAAGCCCCCCAGTGCCTTTGTGGCAGCCGGGAGCAGATCAGAAAAGTGATTGTTTCCTTTCGCGCCAACATTCGCTGCCAATCCAAGTACATATCCGAGGGCATTCGTAACCATGTTGTCCTGCTCGACCCGCTCATTTTCTCCCGTGATTTCATTGTGCAGATCAATCTGCAGATGTCCTTTGAGCATTTCATTCTCCTCTCATAACCTCTCTCAATCGTTCTTATAGGTAATGACAAAGTTCGTGAGGGAGGAAGTCTTTCCTTCGATCATGAACTCAAACCAGATCTTCTTATTCGCCTGTGCACCGGAATAAAGAGCATCACAGTCCGCATCCAGGAACGAAGCCATGTCGACAGGATCGGTATAGGTGGTTCCATCAAAACTGTATGAAACGGTTACCGTCCCTGTGTAAACCGCTGTCATCTGGGTGATGCCGTGAATGGTCGCATGGCCAAGATCTGCAATGCAGCGAATCGTCTGCTTCTTTGGCACCGCCTTCACAGAAGCGGTCATAGCTTTTGGCTTTCCATCCGACCAGCGGTAAAGGACCGGTTTGGTAAGGCTTGTGAGCTGCTCGGACGTCGGCAGCGTATCAAAGCCCTTCTTCTGAAAATATGAGGCTTCTCCCAAATCTGCGGCAACCGCATCCGTGATCTCGGTCACTACGCCATCTACCAGCGTGTAGATCTTTCCATTGAAGTCCGTCATCAGGTACTTCTTTGCGTAGGGCGGCTCTACCCCGGTGAACAGAAGATACCCGATCCCGCAGGCATCATTTCCCCTGCTCTGGGATCCGTCCTTCGTATATCGGAGCACAATCGTATGAGTCCCAGCAGCGAGAGCATAAGAAAACTCTGTGAAGGTACTGACCCCTGTACCAGACTTCTTCAGCACCTCTGTTCCGTCCACCAGCACATGGAGCCAGTCATAGTTCTGCTCACTGGATACGATATAGCTTAAGGTCATGCTGCCGTCTTCCGAGAGCGTCACCGTAAGCGTTGTCTCACTGATTCCGCTGTCCATGATCTTCCCGCTCCGGAGCGTATTTTTGCCATCAGCCTTCCAGGTATCTGCAGAGTAAAAAGGCGTGGCGCCATCCGTCACGGAAAGAATGCCCTCCTCTCCCTGCTTCCACGTATCCTCTTCGAAAGTGATCCGCATCGTGTTGTCTTCCCGGATAATGCTCATAGCTTCACCTCCTCCAGGGTCTCGATTTCCGGATAGGCGCTGTAGAGATCCAGGACATCCAGCTGTCCGGTGTCCACAGTGCCGGAAGTGCTCTGGACCTTGTACAGCGTCTGCAAAGCAAAAGCATCATCGGCATTCGTGGTGAGATACGTCCCGTTGTAGTCCGGTTTTCCTTCCGTATCGGAAAGAATAAAATACCGGACCACGATGCCGACGCTTGAGCTGTCTGTAAAACTTCCAAGGACAAAAGCCATATCAAAGGAAACGGCATCGCTTGCCCCGGTCGGCACAGGAGTAAGGAGCGCTGTCTTTGCCGCATCCGTAAGCTTTCCAACCACAGAGCCCATCGAGAAGCCGGTGAATTCTTCCTCGGCATTAATCGTACCATCCCACTTTCCGGTTCCTGCAAGACCCATGCCTTCGATCAGTGCATTGATGCAGTTGGTATCCAGATAAAGAGATCCGCCTTCCACCGTAAGAAAGATCACGAAGAGATATACCGTATTGGCCTTGACGTCTCCGATATAGTAGTGAAGCGAAAGGATGTGCTTCCCGGCGGTGTCATAAGTTTCAATCGGATGGTAATCGATCTCATCCCCGGCAAGGGTGTAGGACACCGTGACCGTCATCGTATTTGGTTTTGCAAGCTCTGTCTCCGCACTGGTCATTCGCTCATCAAGGGAGCTGACACCGGTCTGCAGCTCTTTGATCTCGTTTTGAAGCTCTTCCGTTGTCGGAGAAGTCGCATCCTTAATCGTCACATCTTTCAGTTTTGTACTGCCAATCGCGTGTGTTGTGCCAAGCTTTGCATCGAGAAGAAGCTCCGCCCAGAGGGAAACCTCGGATGCTTTCGTGGCTGTAGCAAACCTTATTGATGCCACCGGGACCCGTTTTCCGTCTCCGACTTCGACCACCTGGGTATTCGTGAACCGGTAATGAACCAGCTGATTTTCATCGGTATTGGAGACAAGACCGACAAGGTTCTTGTCCGTTTTGCTTCTGGCACTGGCAAGGGCCGGATTCTTCCCCACTCCGGTCATCTCAAAATACTGGTTATACTGAAACGTAAACTTCGTAATACAATAGAGCGCATCTCCGTCGGCAAGACCGTTCTGAAAGACCAGCACGTCTCCAAGGTCGTAGGCAGGATTTCCGATGGCTCGGCAAGTGAATGGCACATACCGAATCTGCTGAATTGCTGTGAGAATTGCTCTTGCCATATCCTCCCTGGTCGCCGCGATACCATACTGCAGGAAGGGATTGCTCCCAAGATTCATCGTGAGACCATCGTCCTCATCCTCTGCATAGTAGGACGTGGTGCTGTCTTCCATGTTGACCACAGAGAGACCGGTATAGCGCGTAACATAATCGGAAAAGGAAGCACCTGTAAATCTGTGTGCATCATCAATCGTATCAACAACCGTCTGGTTGAAGGACTTAAATACAATGTTTCCCTTCCGGTCAGCTGTCGCAAAGCAGCCGATGGTCTGTGCAAGCCACGAGACCAGATCCCGCCATGTCTCGACATCATTCGTCGTGGTCTCGGAAATCATCGTAGATCCATTGGCAAAAGACTCGAATTCTTTTTCTGTATTTGCAAAGATTAGTCCTGTTGCTTCTCCGATCGCCTGAGCACACTGGTACGGAGTCACCTCTGTTATGACCTTGTTACAGGTCTTATCCAGAAGTGCCATGTGATCATAGGCTTTCACCACAACGCCACTTTCCGTCCACTCCGCCGTTTCTACCGTAAAGACGCCCAGAGGAACCTCCTCATAGGTTCCATCGGATAGTCTCATCCCGAACACAGGCTTGATCTCCAGCCCCTTCCATCCGTATCGGCTGATCGGCATGTTTAAGAATGTGGCATTCAGTTCTCCAATGTAGACCTGCCCGATGGCGATCTCCTCATTTCCTGTGCACTGATTCGTGATGGAAAAAGATCCGGCCAGAATGTTGTCATCCGTGAAGGGGTGTTCGCCAATCGTCCCCCTCATCCGGAATCTCTGCACCGGCTGCTTCATGGCAGTCTTGTATTGTTCACTTACAGCGTACATGAAGCGTCTCCTTTCCCTTCTCCATAGGTTGCTATTAATCAAAATTCTTCAAGATCAAAACTTACGGTATAGAGTCCATTCGTCCCTCTCGTCTTCTCTGAATGCTTCTCCGGGCTGGTCTTGAAGTTCCGCATCCGCATGGCTCTTGTCTTGTAACCCTGCGTCTTCAGATCATAGAGCTTTACCTGTATGGAATCCTTATCTCGGAACTCCGCGAACCTCGCCGCCCACCGGCTCGAACACGGAAAAGAGGCAGAGACGGACAGTTTGTCATACCTGGTGACAATGACCTGATCCGTTCCTGCCTCGGTCTGATTGGTACTATCAACGACAGCGTAGCTCTCCTCCCAGCTTTCCGGTGTGAAGAGCTTTACGTCATCAAAGTAGATGGGGTAATCACTTAACATGCATCATCGACCTCCTGACCGATAGTTGCTCCGCTGGGTCGCACGAACGACGATCTCATCAATCCGCTCCTGCCCGATGTAGACAGGGATAATGATGTCACCGCCACCTACACCTGCGAGAGCACCCTTCACGATTTCCGCAAGCTTATCCGTACCAACCACAGCTTCCTGCCCGGCTTCACCGCCTCCAAGGAGTCTTCCACCTGCAGCGCCGAAGATCGTCGGGCTGTTTAAGAGATAGGCATCATCCATCGCCTTCCGGTACCAGCTGACCGACAGGTGCGGAACCGACGGCGGATCAATGGAGAGTTTTCCACTGATCGAAAAGTGCGGGAGCTTGATATGCGGAAGTTCCAGATGGCAGCCAGAGAAGAATCCGCTGATCCTGCTCAGGCCACCGCTTACAATGCTCTTGGCATTTTCGATCATGGAGGAGAAAGCATTCCGTATTGCTCCAAGTTTCCCCTGTGCGGCAGAAAGCGCATCGCCAAGCTTGCCGCCTGTGAGATTGTTGATGGTAGTAAAGCCCGCCTCCCAGATCGACTTGTAAGCATCCACAGCAGTTCCGATGATGCCCTTGATCCCGCCGCCGTGCTGATCGATGGATGACTGAATCGCATCCCATGCATTCCCGGTGTTCGTCTTTACGGTATCCCACGCAGTACCGATCGTGGTTTTGACGTTGTCGAAGGTCGTGCCTGCTGTCGTCTTAATCCCGTCCCACACACCGGAGAGAGTGGATGTAATACCGTTCCATGTGGTGGTGGCAACGGAGCTGATGGTCGTCCAGGTATTTCCGAGGAAATCCGAAATGCCAGTAAAGACCGTGGTAGCTGTCGTGCTGATCCCTTCCCAGAGTCCTGTGAAGAAGCCGCTGATGCCGTTCCACACAGTCTC
>NZ_JBQKLS010000032.1:0-6128 GCF_052116105.1 Oribacterium sp. Sow4_G1_1 | reverse complement strand
GCAAAGAGGGTACCCCGGACCTTCTTTCTTTTTAATCTCATGACAGTATACAGATCAATCTCGTGACACGCAAGCAGATCAGCCCGAAGTCAATCTAGGCAGTCAACAACACTGAACCGCCTCATCTCCTCGCTGGTCGCTGAACAGCTTCAAGAAAGCGATTGGAAAAGTCACCTCTACTAACAAGAGACTTGCGATCATCGCGACGCAATACTTTACCAGATCTGCAAATCTCTTTTTAACCAGAAGATAAAAGAAATAGAATGCAGATGTGAAGAATGCAATCAGGAAGAAGTAGTAGTGTGTCATAAAGCCTAAATAGGCCACCAGCACCAGCAGCAGGAAATCCTTTTTCTGCATCCTGTCATTCAGAAGCCACTTTACATGCAGATCCATGAGTGCAAGCACCCACACCGTCAACAGCACATACATGCGTAAGAACACAACGTTACTGATGGCACCCGCACTAAATCCATATGCAATGACCGGAACCAGGGCCAGCCACTCATTTTTAAAGATGCGCTTCGCCAATACGAATAGCAAAAGCATGGAAGCCGCAAAATATATCATATTCGGAACCAGTGCATACCACTTGCTGAAGGTATTCGGGAAAAATGACGAAATTGTGTGAAGCACCATATAGAATAGAGGCGGATGATAATCATATACCTGATTATATATCACCGATCCATACGCAAAGCGCTGGTCTGGAAGCACTCTCAGATAATCATGGAAGTAGTTTCCTGTCACCCAACCCTTCTGTAAAGCGCCATTCCAGCCCACATCCGGATGGTAATAACTGTTTGCCAAGCCGTAGGACCATAACTCATCTACAAAATATCCCTGCTTCGCATTTGCATAAAAGAACATGCATACTAGCTGTAAAACAAGAATCGCTGCAAATAAAATCTTCGTCGTATTGGTTTTCGTACTTTTCATCTCATCTTCCTTAACTTACCAGCGTCACTCGACTGTACTTTATAGATTATTCAATCAAAGTACCTTTGTTAATTATCGCTTAAAAACCACCAAATCAGCAGTTACCATAAATCTTAATAGCTCCCGCTACAGTTTCTGACCGTTATACTCCAGAATCCTCTTCATCAGGTGGTTCGTATCGGTCTCTACCAGCTTTCTCGCGAAGCAATACTCCACCTTCATGAGTTCATCGAAATCACAATCGCTGAAAATATACGGTTTCCCCCGATTCCAGTCGATGTACCGCTGATTCGCCGTAAACATATCCGGATCTGAATCATCATTTTGCTGACTGATCTTCAGCAGATAAATCCGATCCTTATATTCGCTATTATAAGCCAGCGTATGGATGAACAGCTCATCGCTGCACACCGAGTGATGAAAAATCCGGCAAATGTCCTCTTTATGCGCAAGTAAATACATCACAAAATCGTGTGGAAGAGAGCACCAGTTCGAACCGCCGACGATGTGCATATCCACATGCTTCAGGCGATCGATACCGATCATTTTCTGGATGCTCAGCGAAACCATGTTCAGCGCCTTCAGCGCCGCGCTTCGACCATGCTCGATATGATAATATTTCACCCGCTCTTCCGCTTTTTGGTTCCAGTCCTCACCGCAGAACGTCAAAAACAGCTTTCCAGAATGCTGATCAAAAAATTGATGAATCGCATCCTGGCTCTTTATGCACATGTCATTTCCAGACAGAAAATGATAAAATGCATACTCGTACTTCTGCGTCGCCGCTTCCAGCAGAATCATCTCCGCTTCCGGCTGAGAATACCCACCCCAGGTGACTTTTATTCTACGTGTAAAATGAAGCTCCGAATGAATCACCGACGCCTTCACCTTATCAAAGTCGAAGTCCCTCGCCTTCGCATCCACATGTATATAGATGTCATTACGCTCATCATCGATTGATTTCAGCAAATAACATAATGACGCATCACTTCTATGGCATATAATCAGATACGCATACTTTTCCATCGCCTGATCCCTTTTCCTGCACCATCGCCAATGCCTTCGTCCGGGCACATCATCACTCCGACGGTTCACATTTTATCCCAGACTTCATCCGTCAGCCTGTAGAGATGGAACTGGTCGATTCCATCGACATCTGTGTAGCTCTCCTCCAGAATGTCTCTGATGATCTCGCCCTCACCGTCTGTCAGGATCCACTTCGCCTCCTTCGTCGCGAAGGTATCATGAATCGCAGTCCTTGTCTCCGGGCTCATGCTTCCCTGCCAGTCCTGGATGACGAAATACTTGTAGCACGGCATCAGATCCTTCAGCAGATACACTTCCTTAAATTCGTTATTTCCGTAAACCACGAATCGATCCAGCTCGTCCTCTGGTATCTCATCCACGAGAAGTTCCCAGATCCTGGTCCTTCGAACACTGTAAACACGCCACATCGGCCCCACTCTCAACGCAAGTGTAACGTTAATCGACAGCACCGCCAGCAGCACCAGACCACAGAGTACCTTAACGAAAGACTGTAACGAGATGACCTTTCCTCTCCATCCACACAACTCGTTCAGCAACACCGGAATCTGGATGATGCATACCAGCGGATACTGCGGATAAGCATCTCCGTTCATAAATATGCACTGCTCCAGGATACCGGTCATGAGCCACAAAACTGCCAGTCGATATTCTCTTTTTAAAGCGCTGATGAATGCCGAGATGAATATACTGAGGGCAATGAAATAGTCCAGAAGGTAACGAAGTTTGTCCGTCGTACTCGCTGCCAGAAGCCATGATTTTCTGGCCTCCGCATACTCGAAATTATAGAGCAACGTACCATATATGCATTCGTACAGCGCACCCTTATACCAGAAATATGCCAGAAACGGCAGAACGAAGAGCAGAAAACCAGCCAGCCCGGCACCCATATTCTGAAACAGATTCCGGTACTGTTTCTTCGAGAGCAGCTGTATCACCACCAGGAGAAGACCTGCACAGAGCGGAATAAAATTCGTGACACGGGTCAGAAAGCATATTCCTAAGGTAAGTCCATAGAGAAAAGCCCATTTCGGGCTGTGTTTTACGTTATCCCTTTGCTTCCAGAAATTCAGGATTCCATAGAATGACCAGCAGATAAACGGTAAGCAGTACTCTTCCACCGTATTACCATCGCCGTAGTTTCTCTTCATCACAAGCAATGTAATCAGCACCACGACGACACCATATGCCCTGTTCTTATATACGAGCTGACTTATCTGATAAAACGCAAAAATCGTGAAGAAAAGAAACAGCATCTGCAAAACAGCGACGCCGTACTTTTCTCCACCAGCGATCAGATATCCGATCATGTTGATCCAGAAAATGAACGGACCCTTATGATCAAACATGTCAACATATGGAAGTTTGCCCAGATACCACGCCTTCCCCATCGTCAGAAACTGCGCAGAATCCCCTCCGAAGTAATATGGATAAAGCCATGAAGTCGAAAAGGAAAAGGCGCAGACATACCCAACAGATAAGAGTGCAAACAGAATCCACAGCACAATATTCTCTTTACTAAATACGTTTTTCATCTATATTTAAAACTGCTCCTTATATCGTACTGAGCTGCCAAAGCACATGGTGTAGGTGTATGCATATTACGAACCCTCCGTTACTCTTTAGAAGTAAGCGCTCAGTGTTAGCTGAGCGCGCTAACTTACTACCGTGAGATCTTTGGGTTTCCATCCTTGTCTTCGATAGTTGCCTTCGTGTCTATTGCGCAGAGTTTCTTCATCTTATCTGACCATGGCATCAGCTCTTCCATGCCCTCGGGCTCATGAACGTAGTCCGGCATGTAAAGGAGTACCGCCTGCAGATACTTGAAGACACTCAGGTTGTTAAGTTTTGCTGTCTGCGCCAGGCTGTAGATGATCGCGCTGGCTTCGGCACCGGCCGGTGTATCGTGGAAGTAGAAGTTTTTCCGTCCCACGGCATACGGTCTCGCACCACAGCTTTCGGTGAAGTTGTTTGAAATCGGAATTCTGCCGTCCAGGAAATAGTTCTCCATGTACGGTTTCTGATTCTGGGCATACGTCACCGTTTTCCCCAGCAGGCTGGTTTTGCTTGCTGAGATCTGATCCAGGGATTCCCAGATCTGATTCCAGATCTCGTGTTCCTTGGATGCTTCTCGTTTGATTTTGCGTTCCTCCGCGCTGAGATCGATGAAGCTTCGCTCGATTTCAAACAGCTTCGAGCAGAGATTTACGATCTTTGCGGCAGGTGACTTGGACTTACCACTCTTGCGGTCCTCTGACGGTATTGCGTCATAGAACTTACGCCGGAAATGTGCCAGGCAGCCACATCGGAGGACGCCCTTCGGCAGATGATTGTATCCCTGATACCCATCTGCCAGGAAGTACTTGCCGCTGAACGACTGATAGAAGTTCTGCGGTACCGATCCTGCCCGTGAAGGATTGTACTCATAGAGCATGATCGGAGGCAGGCCATCGAGATTCGCTGAACAGTGGATCCACATGTAGGATTTCTGCTGAGCCGTCCGACCATCTTCCTTGAGCACCTGGCATGGCGTCTCATCTGCGCAGGTGACTTCTCGCTCGAGGAGGTGCTTAACCAGCGCATCGTACAGAGGCTTCATGTACTTCTTGCCACAGTAGATGCACCAGTTCGCCAGCGTTGCACGCTGGATCGATACGCCCATCTGTTTCCATTCCTTTTCCTGCCGGTACAGAGGCATGGAGTTGATGTACTTCTGGTACATCACATACGCAACGGTCGTCGGCGATGCCGGACTGTGCGGAATCAGCGGAGATGGAACCGCGGCGCGGGCAAATCTTGCGTATCCGGTCTCTTCGTAGCATTTCTGACAGCGGACCGTCTCCTGATAGATGTTCACGAGGCGGATCTGAGCCGGAATGACCTCCAGTTCGGTACGGACTTTCTCCCAGCCGACACGCTCCATGGTGTTGCCGCATTGTGGGCAGATCTTCGCATCCTGATCAAGATGACACAGAAGGTCTCTCGATGGAAGCTTGTCATACAGCTCCTTATAAGACGCCTTCTTCTTTTTCTCACCTTCCTGCTTGCGGATGTAGCCCTTGACGATGGTCTCCACTGTAGGCTCTTCAGCGTTCGGATCCGCTGCCAGCTCCGCTTCGTTGAAAAGGTCCATCAGTGTCAGCTGCTCAGGGTTATCATAACCGACGTGTTTCTTTTCGGATCGTGAGGCAAAGATCATACGCTTGAACTCTTCAATGGTCTCCTTAGCCTCAGCAAGCTCCTGACGGAGCTGGGCTGTCTCGCGTTCCGTGGCGTTGTGCTCGTCGATGAGGTATTCGATTATTTCGTCTTTGCTTCGATTGCCGAAATCCGTAATGCTCATGGTGTGTACGTCCTTTCAAAACTGCTCTGATTATACCGCTGAAAGCACGTATTTCCTAGGCTGCGCGGGCCTTCCCGGAGGATAGCTTTATGTAATTTTTGAAAGTTTGTGCAACATCACCAAGGTTCAAAAGTCGTACTTTCCACGACTCTGCTGAATGGCGTTCGGCTGGTCGATGGAGAGGCCTTCGAGTAACCAGCGGAACTCCCGTTTCGTGAGGTTGCGAACTTCGGATGCGTGGCGTGGCCACTGAAACCGAAAGTGATCATTCGCTCCTTTCTCAAGGCGCTTGTACAGCAAACAGAACCCGTCCTTCTCGTAGTGGAGAGCCTTGATGCGATCGGCACGTCTTCCGCAGAAGAGGAAGACAGAGTTGCTGTACGGATCCAGCTCATAGGTGTCACGTACGATCGCCATCAGACCATCAATGCTCTTTCGCATGTCGGTATAGCCCGTAACCAGGTAGATATGGTTTGCGCTGGAGATGTCACCTAGCATCGGCTGTTCAGCATGCTCAGGATACTGGCAACCAGTGCAGTATCTGCCTGATTGGTCAGTTCCAGCGTGCCGCCTCCAAGTGTGATACGCATCGTCGCTTCAAATGAAGCAGTCGATGGTTCATCGACCACGTGTGAGACCGGATGCATCCGATCCTCTCTACTGATCGGGAGTTCTGATATATTTATCGGAATGAATAATCCGGGGTGAAATCCATCACCTGTCCGGCGTATGGAAATCGCTAATCCGCTTAATTGGAAATCGCGTTTCCGTTAAATAGGAAATCGATTTATCTATAAAAACC
>NZ_JBQKLS010000031.1:0-6857 GCF_052116105.1 Oribacterium sp. Sow4_G1_1 | reverse complement strand
GCTGGTCTCTGAAAATTCTTTAGAATCTTCAGGGTCTGTGTATTAATCGATCTTTGATTTTCAAGGTTCGTTGTGCTCTCGTCTCGCGACAGCTTGTATATATTAGCAAACTGTTTCGCTTTTGTCAAGCACTTTTTAAAATTTCTTTTTGTCATTCGCTTGAAAAGAATCTGTAAATTCGTTTCTCTCGCGGTGACTTGACATACTTTAACAAACATGACGTGCGCTGTCAAGCACCAATCTGATATTTTTTTATTTTTTTTACACTTCAGGTAACAGTTAGGCGGGGAGGGGTGGCAATGGAGGCCATACGCAGAGACCCTGTGAAATCAAGCCGGTCTCTGCGTATGGCCTCCGTTGACGCCCCTCCGGGACTCTACTTAGTTAAATTAAACGGGTACTCAGCTGGCGCATGCCTCGAAGATATGGACGAAGATATTCGCCTCCTTCAGATAGAAGAGCCAGGTCGTTGGATCGTTAAACTGCATCGCGATGTGCAGGGTCAGCGGATTTTCCGGCAGGAAACTGATGACAATCAGAAATATCCATACATAGACGATGGACTCCACGAGACCGAGTACGGCACCCAGTGTGCGATTCATGAAGTTCAGAACCGGAAGTTCCACTACACGCTGAAGGATCGCAAACGCAAGCTTCACGAGCAGCGTCACGACGATGAGAAGAAGTACGAAGGTGATCACACTCACAAGCATGCCGGTGATGCGATCTGCGATATAATCTGTCAGCTTATCCAGTCCCAGAAGCTGATAAAAAAGGTCGACACTCTCGCTTGCTGCGCCTGCTGCCGGCCCTTCTCCGAATGCGATCTTTTCCACGCGCTGTGCCACCAGCTCCCGCAGCACAGGATTCTGGTCGATCCAGCTCTGTACCGTCGGAAGAAGCATGCGCGTCGCAATCAGTGAAACAACGATCGATACGATATTCACCGACATGCGCACGAGCCCTTTACGGTAGCCATAGAGAAACATCGCGACCATAAATGCCGCCACGCCGATCTGCACCCATCCATTCATTACAATTGTTATTAATTCCGTCATCGCTTCTTCCTGCTACATCATCGCCCTTCTGATGTATTCTATTTAAAATCCTTACAGCTCTTCAGACATAGTTAAGTCAAGTCGTAGCCCGGCGGACAGCAGCCGGAAACCATACAAAGAGGACGTGTGAAATCAGGCCGCCTGGAGTTCCTGGCTTAGATTTCACCGGCCTCATAAGTACTGTGCTTCCGTCTGCCGTCCACTGAGCTACGACTGAACAGTAAAGAAAAGGCGCCCCTCGTGGAAGAAGGGGCGCGCTGTATGCTGCATCAGCCGATAAAATTGTCTTCACGAAGAATCAGCCGGTTCTCCTTATCATACTTCGGATGGAACATGCCGGTCAGCTTCTTTCCGAGGCTCGGTGCCTCTGCCTTATCTGCTGCTTCCTCGATCAGCTCTTCCGCACTTTCCTTTGTGAGCTCGACGCCATCCTCCTGCATCATCTCGATACGCTCATAGAGCGCCAGCACGGTCTTTCCGACGAGCACACAGTCGATTTCACGTGCATACTGCTGTGCATAATTCGCGAAGTCCTCGACGCTCATCTCCTGGTAGTAATCTCCCGGAAGCGGCTCCTCCGGCTGTGCCGCTTCATTAGCGACTGTATCTGCATCTTCTTCGGTCAATGCTTCCTCATCGTCCCCATCCGCGTCCGCTGTCTCTGCCGGGTAATCCACAGCATCTGCTGCGGAATCCACCTGGTTTTTCTGCGATTCAGCGTATGCGCTGTCCACAGTGGAGGCTGCTGCCGCCACGGGAACTGCTGAGGTATCCACATATTTATCCGGTGCATCCGCTTCTGCACTCCTATTCTCTGTTCCGTGCAGAGGGACCGGTGTACGGTCTTCACTGAAGGAAGCCGCCGGAGACGGCTTCTGCACCGTCATTGAAGCTGCCGTCTCCTCGTTTTCCACGGCAGCGTCTGCCTGTACCGGTGCATCGAGATCCACATCCTCAACGAGTTCATCCTCCTCTTCCTCGATGTCCGATACGAGATCGAACTTCTTGATGAAGAGCGGACGATCCTCTGCCATGCGATCGAAGTGGTCCATGACATCCACGAGCACGACAGAGCTCGAGTCTGTGAGTGTATCGATATAATCGCTGATTTCATCGACGACATCATAGGTCAGCGCACCGGCATTCTCGACGATCAGGTCCTTCCCGGCGATTTTCGGCACGAATGCCGCGAAGCCACGCTCGTTCAGTCTCGTGGCATCTGTCTTCGCAACCTTGAAATTAAATCCATAGAGATCATGGAAGTACTTGATTTCGTCGATGGCGATCTTCAGTCCATCCGCACGGGTCTTCGCCTCGATGATCATATGGTAGTTGTGGAGTTCTTCTTCCTTCTGTGGAATTTTATGCACCGCACTCTGGATGGCTTTCACCGCATCAGCGGCTGCACACTGCATATCATGATTGGATGTCTGTGCAGCACCCTGCGCTGAGGTAGAAGACGCCACGATCGGATCCGTTACAGCGGCCGTTGAAACAGTCGTAGCGGCGGCCATCGAATCAGCGGCTGTGGTATATGCAGGCTGGTCGCCTGCATTGGCTTCCGCGCTCTTCTGATAGATGGTCGCACTTTCCTCGGACGACGGCTGCACATCCTCGGATAACGGCGTGGTGATCGTATCTGTCGTGCCTTCAGACTGTGTTTCAGCTGCGAGCTCGGCATCAACTTCTGCCTTTACGACCGGACTCTGTGCTTCCACGAGATTTCCATCGGTATCAGCATACTCCTCGGATACCTTGCGGAGCTTCTCCTCATACTTGCTGCGGTTTTCCACGAGGTCCATCTGCTCCTTCGAAAGGGAGCGATACTGAAGCTTCAGCTCCATGGCCTTATCCACATACTGTCCGAGACCGAAGAGAAGCATGATTTTATCACAGGTGCGGACGCACGCATCCTCGCAGCCTGCTTCACTGTAAAGCTTCGCGAGGGTATAGAGCCACTCCTCGTCCACTTCCAGAGAGGTATACTCCTCGAGCGGTGCGATGAGCTGCTCAGCGCTGGCCCCCTTCGCCTTCAGAATCAGATAGCGGAGGAGAAACTGTCTGGAATCGTCCGGGCTCATCTCACAGAACTCGTGATAAAATTCCTGCGCATCCTGGAGATCGCCTGCCTTGACGGATATTTCAGCCAGCTTGTACAGAAAGCGTTTGCCGACCGGGGCACGCTCAAACGCCAGCAGAAGGATGTCCTTTGCTTCTTCATATTCACTGTTATGCTCATAGATATCCGCGACGTAGGAAAGAAGATTTGCATTTCGAACGCGACGCCAGTCGATCGTATCGGCGATCTGCATCGCGGTCTTATAGTCTCCCTGCTCTGCCATCTTGCGCATCTGCTCTGCTTTGATATTAAACTCGTACTTATCCATTTGGTTTTTCTCCTTAGGATCCTATTATAGCGTTATTCTTCCGTCCAGTGCACGAAGTAATGTAACCTCATCGATATTTTCGATATCACCACCCACCGGTACGCCGGAGGCGATTCTGGACACCTTGATGTTGAGCGGCTTTATCAGCTTCGTGATATAGGTCGCCGTGGTTTCTCCCTCGAGTGAAGAATTGGTGGCGATGATGACTTCCTCTACATCTCCCTGCAGGCGGGCCATCAGCTCCTTGAGACGGATGTCGTCCGGACCGATGCCCAGCATCGGCGAGATGGCACCGTGAAGTACATGGTATACGCCCTTGTACTTACCTGTGCGCTCATAGGCGGACATATCACGGCTGTTTTCCACAACCATGATCTGCCTGTGGTCACGCTCCTCGGATGCACAGATCGGACAGATCTCCTGATCGGTGATCGTACAGCAGATCTTGCAGTAGTGTACGTTGTTTCTCGCATTTACGATGGCTTCTGCAAGCTCGGTCGCCTGCTCCTTCGGCGCATGGATGATGTGAAAGGCCAGGCGCTGTGCACTCTTCTGTCCGACACCAGGAAGCCGGGACAGCTCACTCACGAGTCTCGAAATATCCTTCGAAAAGTATTCCATCAGAGACCGAGTCCTCCGGTCAGCTTACCCATCTGGCTCTGCGAATCCTCGTCAGCGCTCTCCAGTGCCTGGTTTACAGCGGCGACGATCATATCCTCGAGGGTCTCTACATCCTCCGGATCCACAGCGTCCTTGTCCAGCTCGAGCTTCGTGAGTACCTTCGCACCTGTGACGGTCGCCTTCACTGCGCCACCACCGGCCTGGCCTGTGTACTCCTTCTTTGCAAGCTCTTCCTGGGTCTCCTCGAGCTTACGCTGCATACGCTGATACTGCTTCATAATGTTGTTCATATTCATACCCGGCATACCACCCGGGAATCCACCATGCTTCGCCATAAAAAACTCCTTTTCTTTTATCCTTCTGTTTCTACTTGCATATGGATCTTCGAAAGATCCTCATCGGTCACATAAACCGTTGCTGCCTCATTCTCTTCCGAGAGTACCGTCGAGAAGCGAATATCCTTATGGTACTTCTCTGCGACGATCCGACGAATCTCAGGGATGCTCGCCTCCTGCTCGAGGAGATGGGCCGTCGCCCGGCTTCTCGTCACGATCGTCATGCCGGATCGATCGCGATCCGGTCGCACATAGCTTTCATCCCGCAGGAGCGCTGCCGAAAGTACCGGGATGGTGATGGCCGCACAGATGCTTCTCCACTCTTTTTTCAGGAGCTGGAGATCCTCATACTGCGCGCGCGGGAGCGTCACCTTCTTCGGTGTGGAGGCCAATGCCGGCTGCGGAGCGACGTTGTTCTGGTCGCCTGCATTGGCGCTCGCTGCAGTTGCTGGAAGCGGGGTACCGGCCGGGAGGTTCCGAAGCGTACGCTGGATCTCCGCGAGGCGGGCATTCATCCCCTCCGCACTTGCATCTGTCTCCGGGTATGCGAGCTTCATGAAGCTCGTTTCAATCAGGATCCGCTTCTGTGTCGCATAGCGGAGCTGATTACTGAGATCACTCAGCATGCGTATATAGCGCATGAGCTCGACCGTCGAGAGAAGTGAAGCATCTTCCTTCAGGCGCTTCAGATTCTCGCTCGACATATCCACCAGACCCGAGAGGTCATCCACTGTGGAGGCGAGCAGCATATTCCGTGCATACATGACGAAATCCGAGACGAACTGGCTGAGCTCACGGCCCTGATCGATGACCTCGGCGACGAGCTGCAGCCCGGTCTTCACATCCTTCTTCGAAAGCGCGCGCACGAGATCTGAGAACACGGCGGTATCCACCGCGCCCAGGATACTCAGTGCATCCTCATACTCGATCCGGCGGTCAAACTGGAAGGCGGAGCACTGGTCGAGCAGGGATACGGCGTCTCGCATGGAACCATCCCCGGAACGCGCGATATAGTGCAGCGCTTCATCGGAAACCTGGATATTCTCTGCATCCGAGATCTCACGCAGTCTTGCAGCGATCGTATCGGTCGTGATGCGCTTGAAATCATAGCGCTGGCAACGTGAGAGAATCGTGATCGGAATCTTATTCGGCTCGGTCGTCGCGAGGATGAAGATGACATAGGATGGCGGCTCCTCCAGCGTCTTCAGAAACGCATTGAAGGCCGACTGACTGAGCATATGTACCTCATCGATGATATAGACCTTATACTTACCATCGACCGGTGGATACTGGATCTTATCCCGGATCTGACGGATGTCATCGACACCGTTGTTGGAGGCTGCATCCATCTCTACGACGTTCATGCTGGACTCGCTGAGGATCGCCTGGCAGCTCGGACACTCGTTGCACGGGTTTCCATCGATCGGATGCTCGCAGTTCACTGCACGTGCGAGGATCTTCGCGACGGAGGTCTTACCGGTTCCACGGGTACCGCAGAAAAGATAGGCATGCCCGATCCGCCCGGTCATGATTTGATTTTTGAATGACGCAGTGATGGCATCCTGGCCCTTGATCTCATCGAAGGTCCGGGATCTCCATCGCCTGTACAGTGCAGTATAACTCAATGAAAAACCTCTTTTGTTCTTATATGCATCCATCCGCTTATCCGTCGATCGATGTATGTACAGTCGATGGGAAGCGCCTATGAAATGCGGTTTCAGCTGCATAAAGCAGCGATAAGCCTGGTACGGCAATGTAAACTAATGAAGATTATACAAGGCCAGGTGGAGATTTTCAATTAAAACAAAAAGACCATCCATATGGATGATCTTCTGTGTCAGAGTTGCGGGAGAAGGATTTGAACCAACGACCTTCGGGTTATGAGCCCGACGAGCTACCAGACTGCTCCATCCCGCGATAATAGGTTTTCAATAGAATAATGGGGCCTACAGGGCTCGAACCTGTGACCCTCTGCTTGTAAGGCAGATGCTCTCCCAGCTGAGCTAAGACCCCATTCTGCTGAAAACAACAGTGAAACCTTAAAGGCTTCAAATGGATGGGGGTGGATTCGAACCACCGAAGTCAGTGACAACAGATTTACAGTCTGCCCCCTTTGGCCACTCGGGAACCCATCCAAATATGAAATTGTGATGTAAATCAGAAGATTTACAAACGACCCGGGACGGAATCGAACCGACGACCTCCGCCGTGACAGGGCGGCGCTCTAACCGACTGAGCCACCGGGCCATATCGTGCCTTGAAAACTGTACACCTGAGAAATATAGCAAATTATTTTTAGATTGTCAACATCAAACCTACCAGCACATCTACTGTCGTAGATGCCACATACTCGTGAATGTGGAAGTAAATCTTCACGCTTCACTCGTCTTGCGCACATTGGATAAGCCCTCGACCTATTAGTAACTATCACCTGAATGCTTTGCAGCACTTACAGC
>NZ_JBQKLS010000030.1:0-8436 GCF_052116105.1 Oribacterium sp. Sow4_G1_1 | reverse complement strand
TTTTGAAAAGCACCCTTTGGGGAGCTCTGTTAGAGTTACCCTTTTATAGCCACTGATAAAAAAGGTAATTTTCTGCTAATCTATGCTTGACTTTTCATAGCTGGTCTCCTTCAACGATACCCTTTCCGGGTCTGGGTAAATAAACCACTGGTATAATCATATACCACTTAACAAAATAAAGCAAAAATTATTTTCAACATAATTATTTTTATTGTTTTAATCGTTTTTTTATGATTATTCTGTCGCAGGAGAATATTTGCTGATTATTTAGTTGGAAGCGAGCTCTATGATCTGTCTCCAGATTCCGTCATCAACGTGAATTCCTTCCTTCATGCTCTTCGCGCGGCGTTTTCTCGTCTGATCACCCGGACATGTCACCGGACGGGCCGAATCGATCGGATGCGCATTTCTGGCTGCCGTAACGCGACGATCCAGCTTTTCCATAATCTCTTCCTGTTCTCCGAACATGTTCGGGTCGTATGCAATGAAAATCTGAGAGCAGCCCCCGCAGCTTCCAAGTCCATCTGCGTCCATATCTGATCCGCTTTTACCGTTCGCCATTAAGGTTGCCGCCAGATCCAGGGCAAGTGCAAGGCCGGAACCTTTCCAGTATCCGGTCGGAAGAATCCTCCGACTCTCTTCGATTGCCCCCGGATCGCTGGTGAGATTTCCCTCCTTGTCAAATCCGCCCGGATACGGAAGTGATTTTCCGGCCAGCCGGTAGACTCCAAGCTTTCCATAGGCATACTGGCTCATTGCCATATCTACGACAATCGGTTCATCCTTTCTGGGAACGGCGATACAGAACGGATTGTTGCCGACGCTCTGCTCGTCCGATCCCCAAAGAGGCATACAACTCTCCGTATTGATCCAACTGATCCCCATAAATCCTTTCTCAGCCATACGCCATGCATATGTACCGCCGCGCATCCAGTGCGTAGTATTTTTTATGCTGACACACCCGATTCCATGTTCTTTCGCAAGCTCAACCGCGCGGTCAGAGGCAAAATCGCATTGAGGATGCCGATTCCCATATGTCCATCGTAATTCTCAACTGCCCCTCGTTTGTGGATCAATTCCGGCTTTCCTTCCGGATCGATCCAGCCCCTGTGCATATAATCCGCAAAACGCGGGATACGGTTCATACCATGACTTTCCACACCGTCCGCACTGGAACTTGTATGTACTTCAGCACATATCTCTGCCTGTTCCTCATTCAGGCCAAGGTTGAGAAATGCTCTTTTCGCGGTTTCCTTCATTTCTTCAAAAGATACGATCATTGTTTTAGCGGTTCCTTTCTTCTCTTTGATTTTTTAAATAAGACAGAACATACCGGTAGAAGGTCTGTTCCGTTTCATTGCAGTTATTTAATGGTTTACTGACCAGTACATTATATCTGTATAAAACCGGATCCGTCCGGTAATAATGAATTTTCGGATTTTCACAAACGGTTGACAACGGAATAAAGGCAGGTCCCTCTTCCTCTGCTACCATACCAATTGTCAGATAAAGACCATTGACTTCAAAAATACGTTTTGGCGTAAAAGAAAGACTTTCAAATACATGATCCACCGCCGTGCGGATTGAGGAGCCCAGACGGGAGATCAGGAAAACATCGTCTTTAAAATATTGGGGAATATCGTCCAGCGGCATCACATCTCCCGGATTACGCTGACAATACGGATGACTAACCGGAACAGTCAGAAACAGCGGCTCCTCTCTCAGTATCTGCATATTACTGTCAAGATGATCAAAAGGGCTAAGAGATATTAAGGCGAAGTCCAGATTTCCTTTCTGAATTTCAGAATCCAGATAGTATAATTCCACCTGCGCCGTAATATCAAAAAAAGCTTCCGGATGTTTCTTATGAAATTTTGTCTTCGATAAATTTCGATCCCCAGATAGAAGCTGATGCCAACCGAATATTGGTGCTTTTCTGCATAGCACGCAATTCCCGCATTGTTTCATCATGAATCCTCAAAATTTTCTTAGCGGCTTCCACATATTTTTCTCCCGCAGGTGTAATGACTACTCCTTGCTTCTGGCGGAAAAACAGAGGCTGTCCAATCTCTTTTTCAACTGCGGAAAGCGTATAACTAAGCGATGACTGGGAAATATACAGCTTTTCAGCTGCCTTCGTAATATTGCGTTCCTGAGCAATCATAACGATGTACTGCAGATGGTTAATATTCATAAATCTTCCTGTGTTTGACTTAGCCATATTATAACACAGCTGACAATTTTATCATCAGTTTTATCAATAGAACATTTCGATGGTTCCAACAGGTTTTTGCGTTTGTCAAATATGTACAGGTATGCAATAATGAAGCCATAAAAATTATACAATTTTCCTACGGGAAACAAAAAAAGGAGGCTCTATTTTATGAAAAAAGTAATTAGCTCTGTACTTGCACTGACAATGGTCACTGCCACTCTGGCCGGTTGTTCCGGCGTATCCGGCACTGCTGCAACGACTGCAGCACCGGCTGCGACTGCGGCTGCAAAAACAGAAACATCTGCGGCTGCAAAAACAGAAACATCTGCGGCTGCAAAAGCGGAAGAAACCACTGCAGCAAAGGCAGATGCCTACGAATTCAAAGATGACATCACTATTATCTGCCCGGTTAAAGCCGGAGGCGATACTGACAGAAATACACGTACTCTCGCTGAGGCTATGCAGAAATATACCGGTGTCAACGTCGTTGTTAAGAATGTTGACGGCGGTGCGACAGTTATGGGAATGCAGGAATGTCTGAATGCAGGAATGTCTGGATGCAGCTCCGGATGGAAATACTCTGGTCGTAAACGGAACTGATATGTTCGTTCCATATCTTCAGGGTACTTCTCAGATCAATATCGACAGTTTTAAGACGATCGGTATTCCGGTTATTGACAACACCACTGTGCTGGCTGTCAATTCTGCTTCCGGATGGAAGACACTGGAAGATCTCCTCGCAGCAGACAAAGCTACTCCGAATAAAATTGAGTACGGCGGAAAGATCGGCGCCGCAAACCAGATCTGCGGTATCGCCATGAATAAAGAATGGGACGCAAGCCTCCGCTTCGTTGATGTAGGAAATAATGCCGCAAAAATGACTGCCCTGCTTGGTGAGCAGACTCAGGTAATCAACATTTCTTATTCCCTTGCCAATGACTATTTCTCCACCGGTGACTTTATTCCGTTAGTATTACTCGGTACCGAGAAAAACGATCTGCTTCCGCAGGACGTTCCGCTGGCTTCCGATTATAATTTAACGAACGTAGATTTCTCCAAGTTCTTCTGGGTAGGTACCGGACCTGAAGTTCCGGATGAAAAGGTCGAGGCTCTTCAGGAAGTATTAAAACAGGTAACTCAGGATCCGGATTTTATTTCCACCATTGAGAGCAACTATCTGACTGTTGTTTCCATGGTTGGAAAAGAAGCTCAGGATTACTGCAACGCAATGTATACCGACACATTACTTCCATATAAGGAAGCATTCCTTGCTGCACAGTAAGAACGGACGGCATCAACTAACAGTACATTTGTATTAACGGGGAGGGGCTTCATTCCCTCCCTCACTTATTTGAGGAGATTACATATGAACACCAACAACAAAAAAGATGTGCAGTCTGCAATTGCAATTATCCTTTTTGCGATTGCATTTTATGCGTTCTCTTTTAAAATTCAGGCAACGACTTCGGATGTGCTGGGTTCCCGATTCTTCCCGCAAGCAGCTGCGATTTGCCTGGTTCTTCTCAGCGTTGTCCAGATTTTTCGGTGTATCCGATCCAAAGAAGTTCTTACTGCAGAACAGGAAGCTAAAATTGCAAATTCCGACCGGATCAATAAACCGCTTATCCTTACGACGGTCCTGCTTATCGCCTATTATTTCCTCTGCATGCAGGTTGGATTTACGCTGACATCCATCGTTTATCTGATGTGCTCCAGTCTGGTTCTGATTCCGGATTCCGAGCGAAAGAACAAAAAAATGTTACTTTTGATTGCGATCGTCGCCATTGCTGTACCGATCTTCTTAAATACTGTATTTTATCAGGTATTTCATATCGCTCTGCCGAAAGGCAAATTATTCTAGCTGAAAGGAGGAAAATTATGGAATTGTTAAATGGCTTTATAACAATATCGAATCTGCAGACTATTCTTTTAATGATCGTTGGAACCTTTGGCGGCCTGATCGTAGGCGCTCTTCCCGGGCTTTCCGCCTTCACAGCGCTGGCTGTTATGCTCCCATTCACTTACGGAATGAGTTCTATTAACGGTCTCTGCTTTCTGGTTGCCGTATATGTCGGAGGATGCTCCGGCGGCCTGATCTCTGCAGTTCTGCTCGGTATTCCGGGGACGCCCGCCTCAATTGCAACCTGTTTTGACGGATATCCGATGGCGAAACAGGGTAAAGGGAAGACTGCGCTCAGTGCGGCGATCATTTCTTCTTTCGTTGGCGGTATTATCGGTGCGGTGGTTCTCTCATTTGTAGGTCCGTACATCGCAAAAATCGCATTAAAACTCAGTTCCTTCGATTATTTTGCAATTATCCTGTTCTCACTCTGTACGGTATCCTCTCTTGCAGGTGAAAATCTGATCAAAGGGCTGATTGCCTGCCTTCTGGGAGTCTGTCTTGCCTGTGTCGGCACCGATGGTCTGAGCTCCGTTTACCGCTATACATTCGGTGTCACAAAGCTCGCCAACGGTTTTTCTCTGGTGCCGGTATTGATCGGCCTTTTTGCGGTATCCCAAATCATGGGGAACGCGCGTGACAAAGAAGCCATCAAAGCACTTGATTTCAGCGGAAGCAATTCCAATATGGGAGAGCGCTTCACGTTCCGGGATTATTTCAAACGCATTCGGATGATTGTCCCGGTATCTCTGATGGGACTTGTGATCGGTATTCTTCCAGGGCTTGGAGGAAATATTTCAAACCTGATGGCTTATTCCTATGCCAAAAATACTTCGAAAGATCCGGAGCGCTTCGGCAAAGGTCAGATTGACGGTGTCATTGCGTCAGAAACTGCCAATAATGCCACCGTAGGCGGCGCTATGATCATCCTTCTTACCCTGGGCATTCCGGGAGACAATGCGACTTCCGTCATTCTTGCCGGATTCCAGATGAATGATATCGCCCCGGGACCTCTGCTCTTCAAAACGCAAGGTAAACTGGTATACGCGATTCTGGCAGGTTTCATTCTTGCAAATATCATGTTCTTCTTAATGGAGTATTTTGGATTATCCATCTTTATTAAGATGCTTTCCATCCCCTCCATGCTGCTGCTCCCGATCGTCATGGTTTGCTGCTTTATCGGTTCCTACTGCGGAAACAACAATACTCTGGACATGCTGATCATGGTTATTTTTGGTATTGTAGGATACATATTGAAACGATATGGATATCCGTTGGCTCCGATGATTGTCGGATTTATTCTGGCACCCATGCTGGAATTATATCTGAGACGATCCCTGATGAAGACTGACGGCTCCTGGCTTCCGATTCTCTCCTCTCCGATCGTGATTATCTTCCTGATTGCAACCCTCATCACTGTCTGCCTGACCATTAGAAATGAATTAAAGAAATCACAGACCAAAAAACAGGTCGTTTAAACAGATAGAATCATGAGAAAAGAGGTTTTCGTAATGAATATTAGGGAAATGGATTCAAAAGAACTGTACATGTACTACGCTTCTATCATGAAAGAACTCGAGCATTTCGACACTCCTACTGTAACCAACGCACTGGCAACCTATCCGGCTGACACAGAGAATTGCCTGGGACTGTATGAACCGCATAAAACCGCCTGGTATACTGATGAGCGCATGCGCTGTCTGTATCCGGAGCTGGGACCTCGATGCGGGTTTGCTGTTACCTGTGTGTATGGGGTTCCGGGTATGCAGTTCAGCCGACTCTCCTTTGGAGATATTCTGGAAGCCATTGAAGAATCTCCCAAACCGGTCATCCTTGCAATGAAGTTCGATGCTCCGGAAGAATATCGCAGGAAAAATGCCATGATCGGTGACAATATGCTCACCTGCTTTAAACAGCTTGGTGTTACCGGAGTAGTTGGTGATGGTCCCGCCAGAGATTATCGGGGAATGCAGCCGCTCAACGTGCAGTGTATGTTCACCGGTCTAACCGCAGGCCATGGGTTTATGCCGATTGAAGCTGTAAATATTCCGGTTTCTCTCTGCTCCATGGATTTAGCTCCGGGAGAAGTCATCCATATGGATGAGAACGGAGCAGTCAAATTCTCCGCAAAATATCTTCCTGATGTTCTGGAACGCTGCAAACGAATTTCAGAAAATGATGCTAAGAGACAGGCACAGATCCGAACCTGTGTCAATGCGGAAGAAACCGCAAACGCCATGAAAGGTATTTATAAATAATATTTTTAAAGGAGCGCATACGATGACAATGCTGAAAAACATCATCCGCAAAAAGCTTAACTCAAACGAATGTACAACAACCACCCGTGTCTGGAGTACATGGCCATTCTATACGGAAGCGATCGGAGCCACCGGAAATTTTACTTATGTTGAATATGTAGGGGAATACTCCCCCTATACAACTCTGGATCTGGAGAATATAGCGAGAGCTGCAGAGCTCCACAACATGGGAAGCATGATGAAAGTTGATTTCCAGAACCGGGGATACGTTGCTCAGAAAGCAATTGCTGCCGGTTTCCAGGCAATCTTATTTGCAGATCACCACAACGCACAGGAAGTGCGGGAAACAATCGAGATGATTAAATCCGATACTCCGGAAAGTCACGGACGTTTCGGCTGTCCGAGCCGACGTTTTATCGGCACACAGGTCTATCTGCCGCAGATGGAGCATGCAAAACGAATTGATGACACCGTCATCGCTTTTATGATTGAGAAAAAAACTGCAATGGACGAAATTGAAGAAATCTGCTCTATCCCGGGAGTTGATATGGTACAGTTCGGTCCGAGCGATTACAGCATGAGCCTCGGCAAAAACAGCATGGATTATGTGGAAGAATACAAGGCTGAAGAACGGCGTATGATTGCAATTGCACTTAAACACGGCGTCCGCCCGCGCTGCGAGGTTTTGAAACCGGAAGATCTGCAGTACTATATTGATCTTGGTGTCCGTGACTTCTCCATGGGTGACGAATTTAAAAAGCTCCGTGAACTTTGGATTGATGACGGTTCCAGAATGAAAGCAATTATTGACAGCCTGTAACAGTCGACCTGCATAAACTATACTTGTAAAAGAAAGTGATGATTATATGAAAATTGTTGTATTAGACGGATATACGGAAAATCCCGGGGATTTAAGCTGGGAGAATTTGAGAGCACTCGGTGATCTGGTCGTTTACGATCGCACTTCCTATGAGGAATCACCGCTGATCGCAGAGCGTATCGGAGATGCGGAGATTGCTGTAGTCAATAAGACTCCTGTTTCGAGGGAAACCATCGACAAATGTCCGAACTTAAAAGCCATTGCCGTTCTTGCCACAGGTTATAATATTGTTGATTATGAATATGCGAAAGAAAAGGGCATCCCAGTTATGAATGTTCCCACTTACGGAACACAGATTGTCGGTCAGTATGCTGTAGGGCTGCTTCTCGAAATCTGTTCCCATTATGCACATCATGATCAGACAGTAAAAGCCGGAAGGTGGGAGAAAAATCCGGACTGGTGTTATTGGGACTACCCGATGATTGAATTAAGCGGACAGACTGCCGGTATTATCGGATTGGGACGTATTGGTCAGGAAACTGCAAAGATCCTGCACGCTATGGGGATGAACGTGATCGCGTATGACCACTCAGAGCATGAGGAATGTAAGGCATTCGCAAGTTATGTGGATCTGGATACCCTCTTTTCGGAATCCGATGTAATTTTCCTCCACTGCCCGCTGTTCCCATCCACGGAGGGAATCATCAACAAAGAAAATATCTCAAAAATGAAAGACGGGGTTATTATCATCAACAACAGCCGCGGCCAACTGGTAGTCGAGCAGGATCTTGCTGACGCACTTCAGTCCGGTAAAGTATATGCAGCCGGCCTGGATGTTGTGTCGACTGAGCCGATTCGGGCGAACAATCCTCTCCTTACTGCACCGAACTGTATCATTACTCCTCACATTTCCTGGGCTGCCAAAGCATCCAGACAGAGGATCATGGATATTTCTGTTGAGAATATTCGGTCATTTATAACAGGTCATCCTGTAAATGTAATTAACTCGTAATTATTACAGATAAAATACGAAGCTGTCGCTCCAGTTTTTCAGACGAGGCGGCAGCTTCTTTTCACTTTAAAACATATTAAAATGGGTACAGCGTTTAAAAACGATCAAACATGGTCAACTGTGTTGCTGATTTCATGAGCTGTCACGGAGCTGCTCTCATGAGCTGTCGCTGAACTGCTCAACTTTGCGTCATGAATGTCGTATGGGTTATCGCCGCCGGAGGTCGTCTTC
>NZ_JBQKLS010000029.1:0-11006 GCF_052116105.1 Oribacterium sp. Sow4_G1_1 | reverse complement strand
CTTCAGATTCTGCCTCGCGACAGACACCCTTGCCTTCGGCTATGTCCTTCCCGCTACCGGGCGGACTCCGGACTTACACCGTTTAGAAACGTGCGCCGCCAGGCGCACAATTGCAAAGCGCCGAGACTGATTCCCCTAGAATCAGCCTCGGCGCTTTGTTTCGTCATCTTCCCGTGGCCTGGCCCCAATGTCAATCTGGCTCCGCGCCATCCCGCAGGACAATGCCTCCGTCTTCACCTCATCGTTCGCACGATATGCATCGCCGCCTCTGCATCCTGAGCATCGAAAACCTGTTTTCTTCCCGATGCCTGGTCTCAATATCCGGAGGAATATGCCTGCACTATCTACCCCTCATATCCGATCACTTCTTTTTCCACCTTCTTTATCACCTCATCCGATATATCTTCTACCGCAATCCGCGACGCTGTATTCATCCTTGGGTTATAAATCCCCAGATACTTTACATCCTTAAACTCCGGATGAATCGAGTGCAGCCCCATGCGCCAGTACATGAGCAGCTGAAGTGTATGCTCTTTCTTGATCGGCGTCTTGGAGACCTTGAAATCCCACAGTGTATCCGCCGCTGTGAAATCCCCATCACCCTTGCACACGACATCCGTATAGCCGCCTTCGAAAGAGAATCCATCCAGCACCTTCGGCCCATACACTTCGAAAAAGTGCAGTGACCGTTCAACCATCGTCCTCACATTCTGCACCGTCGGCGCATCTGGATTGATCTCCTCGACCGGCTTATATCCCATTCCTCCATTGCGGAAGCATACATCGAACCCCACCAGCTTCACGGCATTCACGATAGAGCTGTCATCAAGTCCTTTGATTCCTGACAGAAGCTTCGAAGCTTTCGCTTCTTGATCCATCCGCGAAGCCCCCTTCATCGAAATCTCGAACGCCTCCTCAGCCGACGCCC
Organism: Oribacterium sp. Sow4_G1_1; assembly: GCF_052116105.1. Taxonomy (NCBI): domain Bacteria; kingdom Bacillati; phylum Bacillota; class Clostridia; order Lachnospirales; family Lachnospiraceae; genus Oribacterium; species Oribacterium sp. Sow4_G1_1. Next base: position 10,078 of record NZ_JBQKLS010000029.1, on the reverse strand, counting down.
CAGACATAAAGCGCGTCATATAGTCCACTGCCAGTCCGATAAGAATCGGGCTGACATTCTCTGCCGGATTCAATGCCTCCGTCCCCTCGCCCAGAAGCTCCGCCTTAAATTCTTTCGGCTTAATATAACCACCCTTCGGCTGATCCACCTGCTTGATCCGCTGTGTCACCGAACAGCCAAACATTTGCGCCATCACTTCATCCATTGCAGACATACACTACCTCCCTTGCATAACGTCATCTGATCCTACATCCCATTTTACCTCAGATACAGCGCTCACTTACAACAAATCTTCTTATCAACATCCATATATTCCCAGAACCTGCCCCTCAGCCCAGCCCGCTACCAATGCCTCCGACTTCACACCGTCACTCCCCTTTTCAAAATATCCACCTTTGTTCTGCTCAGATCCATCTTGTACGCAAAAGGGCCGCCTCTCTGGCAGCCCTATCACGAGAAAAATCCTTCCAAAAAGAATCTATGTATTCTATTACTGACCCGGTGCTCTATATAGTTCCCTCTGCTTCTTATGGCTTCCATCCCGGTTTCATGGTTTTATCTGAATTCACGTACATGATAACCTTTTCCAGCTTGCCTGATTCGTCATAAAAGAAGTGGATCATCCCATATCCTTTTTGCCCTGTATCGCCGCCCGGTGCAGAACTCCCTGCATCTAAAGCAGCATAAAAAGGTAACTCATCGCCCAGGCCAGACCAGTTATTTCTTTTCCCACCTTTGATCACAACATTATAAACGGTGATGACATCAGGCACTTCAGAACCATAGTCCTTATAGTTACAGGCAATTTTCGTACTTCCATCCTCATTATAAACTGTAAAACCTTTAGAATACTTAGGACGAGTAGCGTTATCCGGTGACATATGAAAAATCTGTGCTTCAGCATACGCCGCTCGAAGGTTTGCTACAGTCACCGCATCCCTGGCCCGCTCGATTTGATTGCTGAATATCGGTAAAGATATAGCTACCAGTATTCCAATGATAGCCACCACAACCATTAACTCAGGAAGCGTAAAACCTTTTCTATCTTTCATCACCATTCTCCATAAAGGTAATTCCGATCACTTTTCAAAACCTATTTTACGCCTCCGATTTCCCATTTTCAATGTTACCCCATCATTGCATTGTCAACCCTTCACTATAGAAAGACTACCATATGGGCCGAGTAAAATATTGTACACAAAAAGAGCCGCCATCTCTGGCAGCCCTAACACGAAAACACATCCCATGTGGTTGTGCACTTATATATTAATCCTACTCATGTCGGCCCGAATGGCCCCAGTGTTTTTCGCTATGAAAGCAAAGCAAATATACCCAAAAAATTAAATACAATCACCATCATGACAATGAATGTAATCAATAGCGCGTTCAGCTCCGCATGCTTATCCACACTACGGCAATGGCGTGCTAATACAGGTACGGCAATACAAAGCAAAATTCCAAAAACGATATATTTAACTGCAAGCCCTATAAGCAATCCAATAGTCAACACTGAAAGTGCTAATATCGCACTTAGTACATCGATTTTTGTAGCGTTACCTAAATTACGTTTCGGTTTTAAAGTATAGTCGGTATCTGTAAATGTATCGTCTCGAAGCGGTTTATAAATAGGTTTGCTATTTAAACTAAAATCACCACCATATAATTCTTCCTTCTTACGGCGATCTTCGCGCCACCAGTCTCTGTCGTCTAAACTCATAGTCTGCCTGCTTTCTATCTAGGCTCGTTGCTGCTTCCTGGGACCTAGCCCCATCACTTTATGATTATATCATTAATTGACGTCACATTATATCGGAAGATCGCTTCCTTCACTATAGGCAGACTAGCATGTATGCCTGGCAAAATTTTGTACACAAAAAGGCTGCCATCGCTGGCAGCCCTATCACGAAAAACACATCCTACGGGGAATGTGCACTTATTTACTCAGAGGCGCTGTAAAACCATCCATTTTTTCCCGGGGCCTGGTCCCAATGGTTCATGTTAATCGTCTTTTCGGATCATGTTTGTATATCGTCTGTCCATTCTGACTTGCAGAAATTCTCGTTCCATTGTTTATATCATAATACCAAGATTTCGTCCATACTCCATCAGCCGTATACCAAGTTCCTTTGATATCATATCCACCCGATGTAATACTTGGCAGGACGATCTCTTCTACTGAATCCGGCATGTTGGCATACATATCTGCGCTCGAATGAGCCAGTGTTGCTTTTGACAAATCGACTTTTTCCAGATGAGTAAAGCCGCTAAATAGGCTCGTGGTATTATCACTGATGCTTGAGCCAGCTGGAGCCACAATCTTCTTAACATCGGTTGCAGAAACACCGATTCTGGCTAACTCATCTTTGATGGACTGATTGTTGAGATTCTTTTCCGAGAATGTCAGTGTTTGCGTTTCTGAATCATAAGACATAAGCCCCTTGACCCAGCTGGCAGAAATGTTAGAGCCATTGATCGTCACTTCTACAACAGAGTCCCTAGGTGTACCAGTCGCACCGGTAATCGATCCATCATTATCTTCCTTGGTGGACTTCCCATATCCAGAGTTTGCCGCAACTTTATCAAGATCCATGGAGTTTGTGAGGCTAATTTTCGTCACTGTTCCGGAGGTGTACAGATAGGAAACTGAGCCACTCTCCCCACCACTCATATACGCAGCTGCGGCAGCGGCTTTGGCTGATCTGACGTTAGCCTGATCGGTTGCTATCCTTGCCTTCTCCAGCTGCTGGGTGAAGATCGGTATAGAAATCGCTACAAGCACGCCAATGATGGCAACCACCACTAAGAGCTCTGCCAGGGTGAATCCTTTCTTCTTCATAAAAAAACACCTCCAGTTTTCCCATTTTCGCAATCATTATACACAAGCGACTACAAATCTCCAATGAAATCTTTATAAACTGAGCAACAGCTTGCGCTTCCCCGTTTTGCTACACAGTCCCCGTTTATGTAGTGAAAAAATCGCACTTTTCTAAAAAGCGGAAAAACGGCCTAAATTGAAAAAAGTACTGTAAAGCAAAACTACAGTACGAAGAAAAACAAGATAATTGGCAGCGAACGGGCGCGCGGAATTGAGCTGTTTTAAAAGTAGCAGTCAGCTGATGGCGGGCGTTTTAGTCGCTATTAGCATTCCGATTTTCACATCACAGCTGGAGAAGAGTAGAGAGGCAGTTGATATGGCTAATATCAGAGCCGCTTATGCAGAAGTTATGAGTTCCGAACTTACAGGAGAAGCAAGTGATGGTGTTACTGCATCAGGCACTCACTTTACAAAGACAGTAGATCTTAAGCAGCAGACTACAGGATGGCAGACTGAACCAGGAAAACCAGAGAATTTAGCTGAGGATACTGGCGCAACAGACCCTGTAAAAGATGGCAAGGCGACCATTACAAGTACTGATACTGGCGCAACAATCAGCATCAAGATGACCAAAAAGGCTTAACTCAAGACTTTATATACCCATCCTCCCAGCGAGGATGGGTATTTTAATGCAAATAAACGCCCACCCTCGCAGGGAGGATGGGCTGTAATAGATTGTTTCAGGAAATTAACCAACTGTAATCGTAGGTTCTGCGCCTGCAGTGCCATAAGAAAAAGTGATCTTTGTGCCAGTGTGATTAGTCTGACTGTCAAGGCCAGTAGCAGCATTTTCGCCTGCCTTAAAGCTATAAGGCCATGGATCAAAGCCTCCATTAGCCTGCTGCCCCATAATCTTCACACCAGGCACTTCTACAGAACCTGTATCTCCTTCAGCCTTAGTAACGGTCATTCCATCCACAGTGGTTTTACCAACGCCTGCAGTAAGCCATGCAGTCTGTGCCTGAGCATAAGCTGCTCTTACATTTGACTCAGTAACCGCATCACGGCTCTTCTCCAGCTGTGATGTGAAGATTGGGATGCTAATAGCGACTAAAACGCCCCACAACCATCATGGCTTACTTTAGTCTGTCCTTCTATTATATTATTGCAATAGCAGTTTGACAACCACTGCGCAAAATAAAATCCTTCCCTCATCCACACAACCCTCGCGCATATATAGGAGCCTATCCGTTCTCTGATGCTTCGCTGAAGTGCTTTGCTTCCTCCATGGAAGAATCGATGCTTCGCTACAACCTCAGCGCAAAATTTCAATCTTTCTCATAGCTTACAACCTCAGCGCAAAAAGAAAACTCGTTCCCGAAAATAAAAAAACGCCCCTGCCATCTTCGGCAAGGGCTACTCTTCTCTCATATCTTTACGTTCTTCACGGTTCCATCCAGGAAGGTGATGGTGAAGCTCGTAGGGCTATGAACCGTGATCTCCTGAAGGACCATCCGCGTGAGTTCCGGGATCTCGAAGTCGAGCTTTCCTTCTGCGGTGAGCTCGATCATCTGTTTTCCGCGAAGCCTCTCCAGCGGATTCTCTGACTCCCTCATCTTCTCCCATCGCTCCATCTCCTGATCCCGGTTCTCAACGATGCTGTTCCATGCGATCACCACAGCCTCCTGAAGAACTGCCTCCTTCACGTTCAAAGCTTTGCAGGTTTTTCCCTGCGCCTTCTCCGCTTGGAAGCACTTCCAGAAGGGTTCCTTAATGCCGGTCCAGCTTCTCCGGATGAAGCGGCTTTTGCAGCTTCCGCAGTACACCTTGTTGAAGAATGCTGTCCCCACCTTCGAGCTGATTTCCTTGATGCCGTGGCTTTCCATGAAGCCCTCCCGGCGTTTCAACTCGGCCTGCGCAGCCTCCCAATCATCCGGAGAAATGATGGGCTTGTGATTTCCCTGCACGTAGTACTGGTCCTTCTCTCCATTGTTAGCCACCATCTTCTTGGAAAGGAAATCCACGGTATAAGTCTTCTGCATCAGAAGGTCGCCCTTGTACTTTTCGTTCTGGAGCATCCGCCGGATCGTGTTCGCGTTCCATGCCGCTTTTCCCGTCACGCCCGGGACGTTCTTTGCCCGAAGCCTCTGGGCGATTTCTTCGAGCGACCATCCTTCCAGAAAGTACCGGAAGATCCTCTCTACCACCCTGGCCTGCTCCGGGTTGATGACAAGGTTTCCGTTCTCGTCTTTGTCATATCCCATGAAGCGCTCCGTGTTGAGCATCGGCTGTCCTCTCTTGAACTTCGACCGGATGCCCCATGTCGTATTCTCCGAGATGTTACGACTTTCCTCCTGCGCGAGGGAGGAAAGGATGGTAAAAAGCAGCTCCCCGGATGCTGCCATCGTGTCTATTTTTTCCTTCTCAAAATAAATGGGAATGCCGAGATCCTTAAGTTCCCGTGAGTAACGCAGGCAGTCAGCGGTGTTACGGGCAAAACGGGAGATGGACTTCGTAATCACCCGATCGACCTTTCCCTCGCGGCAGGCCCGGATGAGGTTCTGGAAGCCCTGACGCTTTTTCGTCCCGGTTCCGGAGATGCCCTCATCCGAGAAGATCCCGGCCATCTCCCAGTTCGGATTCTTGTTGATCAATTCTGTGTAGTAGCTGACCTGGTTCTCAAAGGAGCCAAGCTGCTCCTCCTGCTCTGTCGAGACCCGGCAGTAGGCAGCCACCCGGACCTTCTTCTTTGTCCCCTCAGCTGACTTTTTTGTCTGGCTTGCGGGAATAACCGTAACACTCTTTGCCATCGATCTTCTCCTTTCCAATGTAGACAATACCTGGATAATCACGCAGGGATTGCAGCATCTCATCCGGAACCCTGACGCCCCTGCAGGCGCCCTTGCCATATCGGCTCATGGTGTTGCAGATCCATTTCACGCTTCCGTTGTTTGCGATGATGCGTCGAAGCTTCCCGCCGCAGTACTTGCAGAAGATCCGGTCCTTGTATGGGTAATTTGCTTCTGTGAGAGCCGGTGCGCTCTGGATGTGGACTTTCTTTGTGTGCGCCTTATGCCAGCTCTTTGTGTCCTCATAGGTAAAACCCGAGACTCTTCCCCGGTCGATCCTTTCATTGATATACCGGTCTTCGGAAAAAACTCCCCAGCTCTTCACCACCTCGTCAGGGATGGAAACGCCGGGGCAGAAGTCGCTGCTGAATCGCTCTTTTCCTGAGCATACCCAGCGGTTCTTCCCTCCGGTGTAGGATCGCATCAGCTTATTTCCACACTTTGCGCAGTAGAGCTGATCCTTATAAGGAAATGTCTCCATGGGCAGTCTCTTCTCCGGTTCCTTCTTTGGCAACTTCCGGACGCCGAGTGCCTTCTGGGCTTTCTCCCAGAGATCATTCGTCACGATCGGCGGATGATTCTCTTTGTAGTAGACCATGTTGTGTTCCCCGGTATTCTTCCTCTCCTTCCGGTGCTCATCCACGAAGTGCCTGAACTGTACGAAGTCGCCCTTGTACTCCTCGTTTCCCAGGATCCTGGCCACCGTTTTCCGGTAAAATCTGGCACCACTCTTGGTCCGTACTCCCTCCCCGTTCAGGTAGTTTGTGATCTGTGCGACCGTGAATCCATCAGCGGCCATCTCGAAAATCTCCAGCACACGGCCTGCATCCTGATCCGGCACGATCTCGCCGTCCTCGTTCTTCGTGTATCCGAACACCCTCTGGATCTGCTGGATGGGCTCCTGTACTTGTACCTTCCGCTGAATGGCCATCCTGGTCCCGAGCCGGTTTGCCTCACTCTCCGCCTGACCGAATGCGGCAAAGAGCGTCATGAGAAGCTCGCCGCCTTGTCCGAGCGTATTGATTCCCTGAAGCTCAAAGTACACCCCGATGCCGCGCTCCTTGAGAAGTCTTGTGGCATCCAGAACGATCCCAGTGTTCCGGGCAAAGCGGGTGATGGACTTTGTGATGACCAGCTCAAACTTCCCATCCTTTGATTCTTCGAGCATCTTCTGGAACCCGGGCCGTGCTGCCTTGAATCCGGAGATTCCGAAGTCGTAGTAGATCTCGACCAGCTCGTACCTTGGGTCCTCTCCGATGGTTTCCTTGTAGTGCGCGATCTGGTTTTCCAGTGAGTACTCCTGGTCCTCATGCTTGCTGGACACCCGGCAGTACACCGCTGTTTTGATCCGCTGATCCTGTGGGCGCTCTATGTGCGGAATCACGATCACATGATCCGAGGACGATGAAGTCCGGCTCTGCTTTTTGCTCATGCTTTCCCACCTCCTTTTTCTTCCGGCGACGGCGCATCGCCTTTTCCCTCTGTTCATCTGTCCGGAATGCCGTATTTCCACCCATCCGCTCCATCAGAATCCTCCGGGTATCTGCGTGTTCCTTGCCGCCCATGCCGATGCTGTTCATCCAGCTTCGGAACGTGTATCGTTCATTGCTGGTTTTCACCGGATCTGCTTTTACCCAGGCAGCCTTCTCACAGGCTTTGACAAGTCCTTCTGCAAAGTCCCGATAGGCCGCCAGCTCCTCCACCGTCCGATCCTTTGGGAATCCGGTAAAGAGCACCTTTATGGAAGAAAAAGTGATGCCCCTAAGTGCCTTCTCTGCGCCGCTTTTTACCAGCACAGTCTGAAGCTCAGAAAGGTTTGCCGGATTTGTTTCTTTCAGGTTCTTGAGGAGGACTGCCGATACAAAGAAGGCGTTCGGCTGTCCGATGGCCTTGTTGATGAGCACGCCCTTCGAAGAAAGCATGTGGATGAGGTTGACCCGGGCCGTCACGTCATCTGCGATCTCTGCCTCGATGCCTGTGCCTTTCTTTTCATCCACGATCAGACCGCTTTCTTTGAGCTTTCCGATCAGCCCGGGATCTGCCTTTTCATCGGCAACCCGGATGTGTGCGTTCCGAAGAACCGTGTAGTCTCCGATCCTGTAGTGGAAGGTCGGTGCTCCGGCGTATTCGGCATTAAGCCCGGTGCTCTCTTCAAGAAACCGCACGAGAACGGCCCTGTCTGTAATGGTTGTAAGTAGTTCCATCGTTGCCTCCTTTCTCTTTTGGTAGTCTATCCATCACTCTGATCTGCGATTCTATCAAGTCATTTCTGCCTTTTTCTTCCTATATAATTGCGGTTAAATATGCGGTCTCATCAGCTGCCAAAGTAGTCCGCCACGTAATGCTCATGGCAGCAGTACTTTCGGTTCTTATTGCCGTAGACCTCGAAGGTCTTCCCGCAATACGCGCACACCTTGGTGTAGATCGCCTTGGGATTCTTTTTCTGCCCATTTCGGTGGATCTTCCAATACGTGCGCCGGCACTTCTCACAGCAGAACCGCTTCTTTCGTCCCCGGCGGCCTTCTTCTTTCGCGATGGGCTTCCCGCAGAAAGCGCAGGCTTCCCGCGTCTTTATCTTTTCTGGCAGTTCCTCGTCCACGGGAATGCTATCGCAATCGTCCTTTTTGCACTGATACCGGACCTTCTCGTAAGAAACCCCGGTGTATTCCGCAATCTTCCGATTGCTCATCCCGCTCTTTCGAAGCAGGAGCACCTGCTCATTTTTTTCTTCTGTTTGATCGTTCTTCTTCATGGGTATTCTCCTTTTGCCCTAAGGTCGTAAATACATGGCTTCCTTCACTCCTCACAGGACATTTTCCGCAAGGTTGAGCAAAGGAATCTTTGCTTTCACCTATCAGCGGACACTTCCCGGGCGTTTTTGTGACGGGACGTGAAATTTTCCTGCAGGTATATGCGGACCATTCGCACGCGATTTTGAACGGTCCTGGAAAATTCTCTCCTACACAGATAAACGGAACTTTCGGAGAGAAATCGGAAATGAAAAAGACAAAAAAAATAGGGCTTGCAAACACCCATAAGCAGGTGCCTGCAAGCCAACGCGTTATTTCACCCGGATCTTCCATCCCACTCGGATCAGGTTCACATTTTTGATCAGAGATACGTTCAGCTTCTGGATGGCGGATACGCTGGTTCCATACCTTCTGGCAATTCCGGAGAGCGTATCCCCTCGCTGCACGGTGTAGTAAACTGCCTGCGGCTGAGCCTGTGCGCGAAGCAGTTCGTTCACTCTTGTCTGCACAGTGGAGGCGTCATAGCCAGCAGACGAGAGACGGTTCCTTCGATCCGCACCATTTCCCCACTTCCCGGCCAGCACTTCACGTGCAAGCTCATCTACGGACTTCGTTGCGGTATTCTCCTTGTAGCGAAGCACATGGTTCCAAGGGAAGTTCCGATACGAACGGATCAGAAACTCACGTCCGGTCTGGTCACCGGGAGCGCCGCCTACCGCTGTTCCCCTCTCATTGATGGATGCCTCGACCTCTCTTCCATTCCCACAGTACATCGCGGTGTGGTGCGCGGTGTTTAAAAGGACATCGCCGCGTCTAAGGCCTGCTCCGGTTGCAAGGTTTACCGTGCCGGTTACGTCCTCAAAGCCGCAGGACAAAAAGACCGAAAACATGTTGCCGGTATAGGTAGCACCCCTTGTCTTCACAGGAACACCGGCTGCCTGCCATGCCGAGATCACTGCCGAGGAGCAGTCAAAGTCTCCTCTCTCACCCCAGCGATACCTCTGGTCGTAGCCGTATGCGTTATTGTTTGCATGATTTTCCATCCACTGGATGGCAGATTCTGTTTTACTCATTTGTAGTTTCCTCCTTCATAAGAAAAAGCCCTCCGGGTTTTGAAGCCCGAAGAGCCGTGAATTACATTGCTCCCTTAACGGAAGGAGCTTCCGAGATACGAGGATCACCTCCTCTCACGCATCTGTCTTGGTGAGCTGCTTGTAGATCTGGTTCACGCCAGTCGCTGCAAGACCGGACACAATGCCGACAGCAAGGGCATTAATGACATCCTTTGCCGGGAAGTCCGGCATGAGATACAGCCCCGCGATGCCGAGCACCGCACCGACGCATCCGCAGATCACCGGGATCAGCTCATCCTTTACCGAGCCAGCTGCCTTGCAGCCAATGCCGACGAGGTACGCAATCACTGTGATTGCCGCCACACTTGCAATTCCAAAGTCCATAAAAGTCATTCCTCCTTCTTTTTATTTCTGTCTGCCGAAAGCGGCAGTTCCAGACACTTCTTGTACAGGGACTCTCCGGTGCCATTCCCGCCGAGTGCCTTGTATGGCTTGTACAGGTACTCAAGGTTGCTCCGATCCTCCGGAGAACACCATCCCCGGGCAATAAAAAAGCTGCAGGCCTGATAAATACGGTCATGCAGCAGTGCC
>NZ_JBQKLS010000028.1:0-11333 GCF_052116105.1 Oribacterium sp. Sow4_G1_1 | reverse complement strand
CTTGCCACAGCTTATCAGTCTATGCACGTCAACTGTTGAAACCGCCGTGTACCGAACGGTACGCACGGTGGTGTGAGAGGACGGCGGCTAGTCACCGCCTCCTACTCGCTTTAAGCAATCGTAAGTAGCTCGGCGGAGTGACTGATAGATATCACTGGCTGAGCCGCTTATGTATTTTCTATGGGCCGGTACCTGGAAAGGCACTGGGGTTAGGCCCCTGGGGAACGCAAAGTCTGCATTGCGCTTACCTTCTTTATCTGTTATCGTATCAGAAGGTGCTACCATGAACGGTAGGCGGTTAGTCCCTCGTCAGAGGGTTGTGACCCTCTGTAACAATTTTTGTAAAGGAGGGATGCCTATGTTGACCATAGAAGGTCTCATTGCAGTGTTAAGCTTCGGCTTGGCCTGTTTTGAACTCGGATATACGATCGGCAATAAATCACAAAAAAAATAATCGCCCCCGGTCCTCGAAAACTGGAGCGATTATTTTAATCAAATCAGTTAGGGACTAACCGTCTATCGGTAGCACCTTTTTCATTTACATCTTAGCACGCTTATATGGATGTGTCAAAAACATTTCAGCAGGGATGTTGGGGCATTGGGGCCAGACATCGAGAAGAAACCAGGTTTTCGATGCTCAAGATGGGGAGATTGAGTAATGAAGCATCAGATGCTCAGAAGGGAGAGATGCGAAATATGTGTGAGATTCTGGATAAGATTGAGAACAGAGGAATAGAGAAAGGAATAGAGAAAGGCAAAGCTGAAGGTAATGCAGAAGGAAAGAGCCAGATGGCGGATCTAATGAAACGTCTGCTTGCGGAGAATCGCATCGAGGATGCGAAGCGTGCGGCGGAGGATCCGGCATATTGCGACGAGCTGATGAAGCAGTATGGGATTGGCTGAGAGAGACTGATTCGTGATAAGACGGATTCCCTTATATGATCAAATATGACATAGAATAAAACGAAGCGACGAGAATGGATTCGCAGTGAATCAGTCTCGTCGCTTATGCTTTATCTACAAGAAGTTTTTGCTGTTTGGATGCGTGATGATGTGAAGACGGAGGCATTGGCGGTGGGTGAGCAGGGTTAGCCGAACTGGCCGGAGTCGTTGTCTTGGATGTTTCCGTTCTGGTCGAGGTACGGAGCGGTCTGGATAGGTTTACGGTCATTTAAGGAAACGTATATGTAGATGCACTCGCACTGTTTGTGCTGTGCGGCCTGGGCACAAACGGTTTTGGTCATGTTATTGACTTGATGGGGTGCTTGACCGGTAATCGGTACCAGCCTGCCATCCGTATATTGGAAGTAAGCCCATTGGATGCCGGTAGATGGGCTTAGGACATATCCAGTTTTGTCATCATAAAATGCAGCCAGTGCCATGGATTTTGCGGCACGGATATTCGCCTTATTTACAGCATCGACGGCTTTACGGCGCTGTGCTGTGAAAACCGGTACAGAGACCGCGACGAGTACACCGATAATGGCAACTACAATCAGAAGCTCTGCGAGCGAGAAGCCTTTCTTTCGGTTCATATTTCTATTCTTTTCATAGGCCATGAGTGAAGCGAGACTTCGTAATATGCGAAGTGCATGCTCATGTGAATATGAGATATGGTAGCACAAAATTCAGGAAGTGGACAAAGATATAAGGTAAAAATGGTATTCCATAGGTTGGAGGTGCAGGATTCGATAAGCCTTGGGACCAGGCCCCGGGAAGATGACGAAATAAAGCGACGAGCTTGATCCTTGGTGAACCAGTCTCGCCGCTTTTTCTATATCTACAATCTGGTTATTCGTTCGAAGATTCCAGAATCAGATCCAGCATTTGTCTTGGGGTGACAATAAAAGGCTTTGTCGGAAAATGTTTGATATTGCCAGTGATCAGATGTGCGTCTTCGCTTTCACGAGCCTTCATGGTGACTTCGTAGAATACGCGATCCTTCGGATCGGGGAGTTCAACGTCAAGATGTTCTTCTGAAACATCGATGGCGCGTGCTTTCATTTCATCAAGAATATCTGTTACGATCAGTTCTGTCAGATGAAACTTGGGGCGGAGAAGGACGGTTTTGTATTCGTTTAGAATTTCCTAATTCACGAGAGGAATGATGACATCGTTAAAAGCGAGGTCAATGATATTTCCCGGAACGGAATTCCACTTAAGAACAGCAAAACCTAATACATTGGTGTCGATTACCGCATAGTATTTCACGATAGGACACCTCACTTCCTGGCGTCAGCGATTTCAGCATTAATTTCGTCTACTGACATGTCAGATATGCCATTCTCTTCCGCAATGCGGCTGGCACGTTTCATTGCTTCGATACCTCTGTTCGATGATGACTGATTAATGGTCATGCTGAAAGGAATACCCTTTGCGGACACTAGTCTCGACACACACATTCTGAGGTAGGATGGCATGTCCAGTCCGAGCTGCTGGAGAATACTGACAGCTTCCATTCTTTCTGTTTCGTCAGCACGAAATTGAATAAGTGTATTTGCCATATTAAACACCTCCTTCTGAAGTTGAATATAGCACAAATGAATGCAGATGAAAACAAATGATTTTAAATTAGCAATATACTGGATCAGTTTCTGCTGATAGAGGTAGTGTGATGATGTGAAGACGGAGGCATTGTCCGCGTGATGTGAAATGGAGCGATGCCCAATAGGGGCTGTGAAACCAAAATAATTTTTGAAGGCGAAAACCTCGGGACCCCTTGAAAACACTGGAGGTAAACCGCTCAATATAGTCTGTTTGACGACGATATGCAATTCTGAACTCCCATGCTAGAATCGGGGTATATTGAATGTATTTGAGATTGCGTTTATGGACAAGGAGGAGGTAGACTTATTTCAGAGTGATTTCCGGGCTGTGGCGGACTATTTCGTGCAGAAGCAGGAGAATGGAGACTATGAGCCGAGCCTGCAGGATTTGGCGCACGTGCAGGAAACGCTACAGCTGCTTAGTGTCATGACAAGCGACCATCGGTTTGAAGATGTTTATAATGAAGCATCAGATGCTCAGAAGGGAGAACTGCGAAATATGTGTGAGATTCTGGATAAGATTGAGAACAGAGGAATAGAGAAAGGAATAGAGAAAGGCAAAGCTGAAGGTAATGCAGAAGGAAAGAGCCAGATGGCGGATCTAATGAAACGTCTGCTTGCGGAGAATCGCATCGAGGATGCGAAGCGTGCGGCGGAGGATCCGGCATATTGCGACGAGCTGATGAAGCAGTATGGGATTGGCTGAATGAGGGTGTTTCGTGATAGGACGGATGTCCCTCGCATGATCAAACGTGACATAGAATAAGAAGAAGCGATGAGTTTGATTCGTGATGAATCGGGCTCGTCGCTTTTTTAGTAGTTACAAAATATGCTTACGGATCTAGCACTTGACGTGTACATGCGTAACGGGTATAACGAAGACATGGTAATTGGTTTCGCTGATAAGGAGACAGAAAAGGCCTATTATTAAAGTTAGATGGAGGGGATGAACTATGACGAATAATCGTATCGAAACTCCGTCAATCGGAGAAATTCTCCAGGAGGAGTTCATGATTCCGATGGGGTTAAGTGCATATAAGCTGGCGCAGGATATCAAGGTGCCGGTGTCCAGAATACAGGACATTCTGCATGGTAGAAGAAAGATTACGGCAGATACATCGCTTAGATTGGCGAAACTGTTTGGTGTGTCGGACGCATATTTTCTGGATATGCAGAATGAAATCGATATGCGTAATTTGAAGATACTGTTGGCGGATGAACTCGCGGAAATTCACACCTTACAGTACGCATAGGTCGTCAGTGAGGTAAAGGGATATGTTTGATCACTTTTTTAAGACGTGCGTGGCGGCGGTTTCGGATGCGGAGGAACTGAATCGGATGAAGGATGCGCTGAGCGCGGCCGGCATCCGCTATGAATGTCGGATGAAGGACCTGAATCGGAGGAATGCTGACGACCAGGCGAGGACAGGTGGCCTGGGTATCAAGCCGAAGTTCGTCACGGAAATACTCGTGGATAAGAAGGGCGCGGCGGGCAGCTGGTCGAGCGGAACGGCAGGTATGGAAAGTTTATGGGATGCAGTAATTACCCGAAGTGCAGATACGTGCAGAAGATCTAAGGCAGAATATCAGGGCAGACCCCGGGAAGAAACGAGAAACAAAGAAAGCCCGACGGCAAAACACATGAAAGTAAGAGGAAGGAAATAAGCAATGTATGAGTAGTTTTGAAAATGTGGAGATTTTCGAAGACACTAAAAGATTGTGTGAAACAAACGAAAGGATTAAGGATGCCCTTGTACGGTCTGTGAAAAACCAGAAGCTGATTCTGGAAGGAATGGAGCTGGTTTCCGCTGATAAGTCACGTTTCACAGAAGAATCGAAGATCGTCGTATCCACAAAGCGGACATTTGAGGCAGCATCCGGTTATCATGAATCAAAAGTGGCGGTACATAACTTTGCGTCTGCGACCAATCCGGGTGGCGGAGTGACAAGGGGATCCAGCGCACAGGAAGAGTGCCTTTGCAGATGCTCCGGGCTGTATTTCTGCCTGAGCGTGCCGGAAATGATGAATGGATTCTATTACCCTCATCGGAACGCAAAAAATCCGATCAACAATGCGGATATCATCTATACGCCGGATGTGACCGTATTCAAGACGGATACGAGCTGCCCGAAACTAATGAATGAGAAAGACTGGTATGATGTTGATGTTATCACCTGCGCAGCGCCGAACCTGCGGGAGAGACCGAGCAATCGGTTCAATAAGGATAACGGCAATTGGGCGGCAAAAGTCAGTGACCGGGAACTCCTGGAAATCCATAAAAAGAGGTTAACCAGGATTCTGGATATTGCCGTGCTGAACAGAGCTGAAGTGGTAATTCTGGGGGCTTTTGGATGCGGAGCATTTCAGAACAAGCCGGAGGTGGTAGCGCGTGCTGCAAAAGAAGTGATTACGGACTATCGGCACGCATTTAAAACCATTGAATTTGCCGTATATTGTTCCCCTCGAGATGACACAAATTTTAAGGTATTTAAGCGTGTAATGGGTCAGATTCAAGACCGTGGATGAGAACGACGAAGAATACATTATGGTTTGCGAACTGTGAGGTGTTTTCATGGAAATCCAGTATAAAAAGTTGACAGAAAAGGAACTTGATACTCTCATCCAGATGAGAATAAATCAGCTCAAGGAGGAAGGTGCTACCGGATCTGGTTCCTGCACTGAGAGATTATTATGACAGACATATGTCTGATGGGACTTTTGTGTCCTGGCTGGCCAAAGATGGTGAAAAAATTGTTGGTACCAGCGGAATGTCATTCGTGTATTGGGGGCCATTGGGGCCAGGCCCCGGGAAGATAGAATGGGCGAAGATAACGCGTCAAATTTGATGCTGAATTTGACGTTGAATTTGTTACGCTTGAAAGTATAATGAAGATAGAGAGGAAGGAGGATTCATTATGCCGAACATCAAACCGATTTCTGATTTGAGAAATTATGCGTCTGTTCTTGAGACTGTTAAGGTCGGAAAGCCTTTATATCTGACCAAAAATGGACGTGGCTGCTATACGGTCATGAATATCGATGAGCAGGAGGAGCAGAGAGAAAAAGCAGAAAAATATGATCAGATGCGGGCTCAGCTTTGTCTGATGTGTGAGCTGGCGGAGGGAAGAAGATCAGGAGAGGAAGAAGGATGGATTTCTTCGAATGACGTAAGAAACCACTTTAAGGCCCGTGCACATGCAGAGAACAATTGAGTATTCCCCGAGAGCGCTAAAGGATCTTGATGGCATATGGGATTATATCGAGAAGGAACTCTGTAATCCAAGTGCAGCACAGAATACGGTAGAGGGCATCATGGATAAGGTCGATATTCTAATGTCTTTTCCAGAAGCCGGCGTAAAGCTGGAATTTGAAAACGGACTTAACAGCGGATACCGGTATGTTTCGTTCAAGAATTACCTTGCCTTTTACCGCTTGAGATCAGATGATATAGTATATATCGATCGAGTGATTTACAGTGGAAGAGATTATATGAGAATTCTTTTTCCAAACAAGGGTGAGGAGGTAACGGGATGAACAGAATCAAAATAGATGAAGAAAGTAACGAGGGGGATTCCTTCTATGTTGTAGATGAGGTCTATCTGGGAGGGCAGGACAGTGAGATTAAAAAGCTGATAAATGAAGCCAGAAAAGAAGCATACGTTTCGGGATTCAATCGAGGCCAGAGTCAGGCGTATAGCGGATTCTGGAATGAAAGCTGCCAGAAATTATTCAAGGAAGATGAAGAGAACCGGAAGCGCGACGAACATGAACATTGCTGGACGGCGCGCTGGTCCTCGACGACGGTGCGGCGAATGCTTCAGAATGAAAAATATCAGGGAGATCTGCTGCTTCAGAAATACTACACGGTGAGCTTTCTGACCGGGGAATGTGCGCGAAACGAAGGGGCGCTGGATCAGTACTTCGTGATGGATGCGCATGAGGGCATCGTTTCGCGGGAGGAGTGGGAAGCAGTGCAGCAGGAACGGGCGCGGCGGCTGGCGTACCGCGAGGAATTTCAGCTGAAGAAGCTGGAGAATACGAATCCTTTTTTTAACAGAATCCGTTGCGCGGCTTGTGGTGGGATGGTCGTGCGCGGGTATGGGAAAGCCGAGCGGAAGCCGTTCTGGCGCTGCGCTGCGGCCTGCCGGAAGCATAGAGGAACGAGCACGCGGACGACGTTTCCAGAGCAGGAAGTCCGCCGGGTGATGGTGGGGACGGAACATCCAACCGATTTCTGAAATGAAAAAGTACATTCAGAACTTCAGATTTCTGTGACGACATATAAGAATAACCGGTCTTTTTAGATATAGAAACAAATATCAAAAAAGAAGGAGATTCGACTATGAAAAACAGAAAGTATATTTATGCCGCCGCTCTTATGGCATGTGTTCTTGCATCCGCATCACTGACTGCCTGCTCGTCTGCAACCGTTCCGTCCACGATCACTGTGCAGTCTACGGAAAATTCCGGTATCACTGTATCAGGTGAAGAAAAGGTTAAGGCTACACCGGATATCGCGGAGATCAGGTATAGCGTGTATACACAGGAGAAGGATGCGAAAAGCTGTCAGACAACGAATGCACAGGATGTAGATGCTGTAGTATCTCTTTTAAAGGGAAAAGGTATCGATGAAAAAGACATCAAGACCAGCAATGTCGGACTGAGTCCGATCTATGACTGGAATAATGGAAGAAAGATCACGGGTTACGAAATGACGACCGAGATCGTGGTATCCTCTGTGCCGATCGATGAAGCAGGGACGATCATCAGCGATTCCGTAAATGCTGGCATCAATTCCATCAACTCTGTGCAGTATCAGTGCAGTAACTTCGACGAGCTTTATGCGGAAGCGCTTAAAAATGCGATCACGGCTGCACGAAAGAAGGCAGACCTTATGGCTGAAGCTGGCGGGAAAAAGGTCGTTGCCATGACGAAGGTACAGGAGTTAAGCAGCAGTGATCAGGCAGTGGCATATGCATCAAATAATATGAAACAAATGGCTGTGATGGAGATGGACAGTGCGGATACAGGAACTTCGCTGATGCCGGGACAGGTAGAGGTAGAAGCCGAGGTATCGGTGACATTTTCGATTGAGTAAGTAAGATGGTAGGGGCCGGCTCTTGGGTTATATTCTGCTCACGGCGTAGACCGGGAAGACGTGTATAGTTTCATATTCGCTGAAATTTTCCAGTGAGATTCGGATTCCATACGGTGATTTATGCGTATCTAAAAAACTGTGCAGGCTTTGCATGCTTCCTTTTCCGGATGATTTAACTTCGACTGGAATGATCTGACCGCTTCGAACGATGGCGTAATCAATTTCTGCATTAGCACCGCCTCTATACCAGTAAAACAGCCCCGGCTCTGAATAGGGACTTGCAGTTTTGATGAATTCAAGGCCGGTTTCCATCTCGACGACGTCGCCTTTATTCATGTCGTCATAAATTTCGGCACCAAGAATACCTCCGGCATCAAGGCCACATTCGGTCAGATAAACGCCTGAGTCAAACAGCAGCAGCTTTTTATTGGTCTCCTTTTCAGATACGCCGAGCGGTATGGCGTCGCAGGCAGAGGCCTTCACAGGAAATACCAGACCTGCTTTTTTTAGCAGGTCTATGCATAAATCAAAATAATAAGCACTCACGCCTGTGATGGCAGAGGATGATTTCGTCTGACTGCATACATGATGAGTAGCATAATCAAATACTTTTCGTATGATTTCCGGAGAGACATTCCTGCTGTATTTATTAAAATCGTCCTTGAAATTCAGGATGATATCTCTGTGAATCTGCTGGCAGGCCTGAATACTGCCGGTTTCTGCATACTCTCTTACGGCTTCAGGCATGCCACCAACGGTCAGAAATATTTTGTACTCTTCCAGAAGTTCCTGATGAGCATCATTTGGTGTTTCGGAAAAGTCGGTATGTTTCAGGTAATCGGCTAAGATTTCCTTGCCAGTGCCATGAAGAAATTCTGTGAAAGAAAATGGATACATGAATATGCTTCTGACTCTACCTACCGGAAAGTCAACGGGTGTATCGTTTTTTTTGCCATCCAGAACAAATTCCAGCAGAGAACCGGCAGCAATTACATACAATTCAGGCCTGTCTTCGTAAAAATAGCGAAGGGCGGTAATGGCTCGAGGGCATTCCTGGATTTCGTCGATAAACAGCAAGGTATCAGAGCTTATTCTCTTTGAAAAATGTAATTCGAGGCGATTGATGATTTTGTTCATATTCAGCTCGCCTTCAAATATTTTTCCTATATCCGGTTCTTTCTCCAGATTCAATTCAATGTAATCCCCAAACTGCTGAGATAGATTTCGTACAGCAGAAGTTTTTCCACACTGACGGACTCCGCGAAGAATCAGGGGTTTGTGTCGATCGGACATTTTCCAGTCAAGAAGAATATGATCTATTTCTCTATTAATGTACAATTTCTATGCCTCCTTACACAATGACTGCGGCTGCTTTCATCAATCTAAGAATATCATCATATTTAGAATTTGCCAATCGTATATTTCAAGTTATTTAGAAAATGCCAACCGAAAAAAAGAAAAATATTTGGAAAATGCCAACCGGAAATGCAAATTAATTTTAAAAATGCCAATCGAAGCATTTGAGGACCAGGCCAAGGGAAGAAAAAACAATGCGAAGAGATTGATTCTCAGTGAACCAGTCTCGTCGCTTTTTCAGTAGTTACAAAATACGCAAAATACGCTTACGGATCTGGTTCTTGACGTGTACAGGTGTAACGGGTATAACGGAGCCATGGTAATTAGTTTCGCTGATAAGGATACAGAAAAGGTCTATTATTAAAGTTAGATGGAGGGGATGAACTGGCGGAAATTCATACCTTGCAGTACGCATAAGTCGAGCAGCTGATATTGGGATCAGGCCCCCCCGGGAAGAAATGAACATGGGAGATATTTGGAAATGAACTTATCAAAAATACATCACGTCGCAATTATCGTATCAGATTACGAAGCAGCCAAAGAGTTCTATGTGAACAGACTTGGTTTTTCCGTGGTCAGAGAAAACTATCGACCGGAGCGGAAGGACTGGAAGCTGGATCTGCGCATCGATGAACATACGGAGCTGGAGATTTTTGCAGAAGCAGATCCGCCGAAGCGTGTGAATCGACCAGAAGCCTGTGGGCTCCGGCATCTGGCGTTCTGTGTGGACAGTGTGGAACAGACGGTGAAAGAGCTGGAGGAAGTCGGGATTGTATGCGAACCGATCCGAGTGGACGATTATACCGGAAAAAAGATGACATTCTTTCATGACCCGGATGGACTGCCGCTGGAATTGCATGAGTGAAGGGGATCAGGGCGTCCCCTGCCTCGTGGCCCTGTGTGTCGTTCACCTGCTTCAGGCCGGTGATGTCTCAGTATACCACAGCCAGGCTCTGTGATGGATCCAGGCGCTTGACATAGGCAGTCAGCGCAAAGCGATTCCCGAGCCGGGTGAGCGCGTCCTGAAAGCTCAGCTCCAGCAGTTTCGCACGCAGGGTTCTCCGACGTAGGCAGGAGATCAGGAAAGAGGCCTCGATCTGAAGCATATCGTGGGAGTACTTTAAAAACATCGGAGGCGGGTTATCTACGCCGTAGAAGGCGATGACCTTTCCGGCGTCATACAGCGGGACCACCACGAGGGAATGGATGACCTGGCGCTTCAGGTTTTCGTACTGCAGCGGGTCACTTTCCTTCGTTTCTTCCAGATCCCCGATCACGATCGCCTTACCGTCCTCGAAGTGACGATACCAGTTGGCACAGACCTCCGGCGGTACGTTCTGCAGATTGTCCTTCTCCGGGGTGACGCCCGGTGCGCACCACTCATAGGTGTTGTCGTCGCCGCCACTTTCGTTTCGCTCGAAGATGTAGGTCCGCTCACCGTTGAGGAACTTTCCCAGATGCTCCAGGATGATATGGATACTCTCGTCCGGCGTTTCCGCAGCGATGGCTGCCTTCATACTCCGGTTGGCCAGCATCTCCATCTCCTGGTACATTTTGACCACCGCATCCTGCCGTCTTTCTTCCGTGAAATCGCTGGTGACATCGATCGCGATTTCCACGCGATATTTTCTACCGGTCTCCGTATCCTCTTCATTTAAATTCTGAAAAAAGGGTGCATATGTTCTTCAAAGTAGCCATGGCTGTTTCCTTCATATCCAGATGAAAACGTCACCGGGACAGAAAGCAAGCCCGATGATGATGTTTACCTCGTCTATTTTAATTTTGTCATTTTCCTTTGGCGAACACAAGTCATACGAAATTTTTTGCTGTATATAGCCATGATCTGGGCAGGTTTCACAAGAAGAATAAAAATGTTTTTTATATAAAAATATGTTGACAAAGCATTTTTTATTTCGTAGAATAAAGATAACAAAAGAAGAGATGCGATGGCGATGCTTCATCAAATTGATTCTTAACTCAGTGTGATGCAGATGGTAGAAAGTCATAGGCGATGCTTCAATGATTCGAGATCTGCATTTAAATAAAATAAGGGAGGGTACTCCGATGGGATACAGAAGCCCGAATGATCAGTAAAACCCCAGTACTAGTGAAGATGACCTGGTACTGGGGTTTTACTTTGTCTGTTTTTCTTTCTATGGCGTGCCCGAAATTTCACAGAAATTTCACGCGGCCTTCCTTGACACGAATATCGAAAAGTATATTGTTGTTGACTGCCTAGATTGACTTCGGGCTGATCTGCTTGCGTGTCACGAGATTGATCTGTATACTGTCATGAGATTAAAAAGAAAGAAGGTCCGGGGTACCCTCTTTG
>NZ_JBQKLS010000027.1:0-15155 GCF_052116105.1 Oribacterium sp. Sow4_G1_1 | reverse complement strand
CGTCGACGAGAGAAGGAATTACTTCCTCTATGGCGATGATCCGCTTCGGGCTCAGGGAAAGGTTCAGCGCAAGGTCGTGAGCAACATTGAAATCTGGTGCGAGTGCTTTGGGAAAAAGCAGGCCGACATTGAGCCCAAAGACAGTTATGCCATCGCTGCCATCATGGAGCGCATAGAGAACTGGGAGAAGACTGGAGAGAGGAGATCCGATCATGCGTATGGCCGCCAGCGGGTGTATGTGCGAAAGACGGACGATGAGTGACATCTCATGGGACAAACAGCCCTTGGACGAAGCAGACGGGACAAGCAGAGCTCCACCCTGTCCCAATCTGGCTGTCCAGCAGGAAAGCCTTTATTTAAGGGCTTTTCCGGGATGAACTGGCACAACCCTGTTTCTTTTCTATATAGCACAAAATAATAAAAATTTTAGTAATAAAAGGACGGGCGCATGTGGGCGCATACGCGTATACGCGCGTAAGGGGATTTTGTGCCTGTCGTCCATCCATTTGTCCAGAGAGGAGATTAAAACGATGCTGAGTCGTAAAGATAGAACGGTTGAAAAGTATATGAGAGCGGGAGCTGCGATGCGGCTTTTCAAGACAGCATACAGCGAGGTGATCACCATTTTGTCAGAGGTGATGCCGATTCAGGACTACGAGAAGGTTATGCGTGCGATGTACAAAGTGGATCAGGTTTGTTCCGATACGGAGGATCGCATGTTCCGTGAGCATCCGGACCTTGATAACGAGTACATCGACGTATTCTACGGTGATCTGAAGGGCGACACGAGAAACGACGTCGACCGGAAAGTGGTGCAGATGGCGCATGAGATGTCAGAGCACCTGTTTGGCGAAAAGCAGTGATGGAAGGAGGGAAGAGCAATGTTTGTTTATACACAGATGGGAACCATCGTAAATCTGGATCAGTTTGATGGCGTGATCTCCAGCAGGATGAAGTGCGGCAGGGCATGCGTGTATGCGGTCCGGGGAGCCGGGAAGGAACAGGTCCGGATGCCGCTTGGCACTTATAAGAATCTGGCGGATGCAGACTACGCCATCTACCGCATGGCAGAAGCCATGAATGCGGACGAATCGGAGGACGCGGATGAATGAGAAGGAAGTCGAGCAGCGTCTTGTTGCAGCAGTAAAGACAGCAGGTGGCTGGTGCCCGAAGTTTATCTCTCCGGGCACCAATGGCATGCCGGATCGGATCGTCCTGATGCCCGGTGGTCGCATCGCCTTTGTGGAGGTGAAGGCACCGGGCCAGAAACCGAGAAAGCTGCAGATTCGAAGACACGTCCGTCTTCGCCATCTGGGCTTTCCGGTGTTCGTACTGGACGATCCGGCAGAGATTTCTGGCATCCTTGCGGCAACCATGCAGGAAGGAGATAAGTGATGGGAAACCTCATTAGTTTGAAGGACGGAACACTCGCAACAGTCCTCTCCGGAGAAGATCTTCTGGATCTTATCGAGACACACATGGGGCAGGAAATGAAGGAGGCCGTCGTCGAGTGGATGAATGAACTCGACCTTGAGCATGCCGACGACGAAGAATGCATCCATGAACTGAATGAGCTGATCAGCGAGGACCACAAACGGTACAAAGGTACCATGGAGCAGATTCGCATGGAGGTGGAAAAGCTGAATGGCTTGATCACGGCAAAGGATCTGGACCGCGGAGCAATCTCCAATACGGTCGGAGCGATCAGTGTGCTGGCCTATAAGGAGGTATGCCGATGTTGATGCGGGAGCAGATGCACAGTTATCAGAACTATTGTGTCTGGAAACTTCGAGTGAGTAACAGAAGGGAGGCACCATGAAGGTTCAGGTGATATGTGATTGGTGCGGGAAAACATTCGAGAGGAATGCATCATACCTCAAGGGGAAAACGCATCACTTCTGCTGCCGGGAATGCTGCAATCATTTCTACAATAAGAAAATGAATCCGGACGGATATGCCGATCACAAAGATTTCTCCCGGATAAGTGCACATATGACAGCACTGAACAAAGAAATGAATCCCACAAGAATGAATCCTGCAACAAAAGGAAAATTGCGGCAGGCGCGTCTTGGGAAAGGCAAGTGCGATGGATACTCGAAAATTTATGGTGCTGCGGCACACCGGGTAGTTGCAGAACAGAAGTTGGGACGACCATTGAAGAAAGGCGAAGTGGTCCATCACCGCGATGGAAACAAGTACAATAATTCGCCCGAGAATCTTGAAGTGTTTCCCTCGCAGGCGGATCATGCCAGATACCATAACAATCTGAGATGGTTCATCTCAGAGCTTGAAAGGATTGAGGAACTTGAAAAGGCCGAGGAAGGAGGTGATGCCGAATG
Organism: Oribacterium sp. Sow4_G1_1; assembly: GCF_052116105.1. Lineage (NCBI taxonomy): Bacteria > Bacillati > Bacillota > Clostridia > Lachnospirales > Lachnospiraceae > Oribacterium > Oribacterium sp. Sow4_G1_1. The sequence goes on along the minus strand of NZ_JBQKLS010000027.1, from coordinate 12,816 downwards.
AAGTTCATACCGCATGATTATCAGAAATACGCGATTTCCTACATCAAAGAGAATCCAGTTGCTGCACTCCTGCTTGATATGGGCTTGGGTTGAGGGCAAAACAGTGATCACGCTGTCGGCAATATCGGATCTTATGTTTGACAGCTTTACCGTTCGACATGTACTGGTAATAGCCCCGCTGCGTGTGGCACGTGATACCTGGCCAGCCGAAATTCGGAAATGGGATCATCTGCAGGATCTGACTTTCGCGGTTGCAGTCGGGGCAGTGAGGGAACGGAGAATGGCGATCCTGAAAAGGGCTGACATCACGATCATCAACCGGGAGAATGTTTCGTGGCTTATCAACTCATCTGGCCTTTCGTTTGATTATGACATGGTTGTTGTTGATGAGCTGTCCTCTTTCAAGAATTACAAGTCCCAGCGGTTCAAGGCACTGATGAGTGTGCGTCCCTGCGTGAAGAGAATCGTCGGCCTGACAGGAACACCCGCTTCTAACGGATTGATGGATCTCTGGTCGGAATACAGGCTCCTTGATATGGGCAGACGCCTTGGACGGTTTATCGGCAGATATCGCGAGGCATACTTCAAGGCAGGCAGCATGAACCCTTACACAGGAGTTGTTTATAACTATGTGCCACTGCCCGGCGCGGAAAAGGCGATCTACCAGAAGATCAGTGATATCTCGGTATCCATGAAGGCGAAGGACTTCCTTCCGGATCTTCCGCAGTGTCTGACTGTCAATCACACGGTAGAGATGAGTCCGGAGGAGAAAAAGCAGTACGAGAAGATGAAGCAAAATCTGGTCCTGAGGATTGAGGGCGAGGAGATCGATGCGGCCAATGCGGCAGTTCTTTCTGGAAGACTTCTCGAGATGGCAAATGGCGCTGTCTACAACGAGAACCATGAGGTGATTCGGATTCATGACCGGAAACTGAAAATGCTGTCTGACCTGATCGAGGAAGCAGTCGGGCAGAACGTTCTGATTGCCTACTGGTACCAGCACGACCGGAGCCGGATTATTGAATATCTGAAAGAGCAGGGAATCACAGTCCGGGACCTGAAGTCCTCTGAGGATGTAGCCGACTGGAATGCGGGCAGGATCCCGGTCGCCCTGATTTCTCCTGCATCTGCAGGACACGGACTCAACCTCCAGCATGGCGGCCACATCCTGATCTGGTTTTCCCTTTGTTGGAGCCTTGAGATGCGGCAGCAGACAGATGCACGGCTGAATCGTCAGGGACAGACCGATGTTGTGACGATTCACAACATCGTGACGAAGGACACGATTGATGAAGATGTCCTACGTGCACTGGAAGATAAGAACTCCACACAGGAGAACCTGATCCGCGCTGTGCGGGCACGTCTCAAGTAAGACAATCAGAGTCAAACAGAGAAAATCAACGACAACATATGCCAATCCGAGGAGCAGAAAACCAAGCATTCAAGGAGGCTGCATATGAACAAAAATTATGGTTCTGATCCGTATGAGAATCTGGCGAATGCCATCGTGGCTCAGGCCGCACGGGACTATCTGACTGCACTTCGAAGACTTAAAAAGAATCCGGATAATAAGATGGCGATGGATGAGGCTATGCGGCTTGAGAAGTTCTTCCATTCCGGCTGGTACGGAGTCCTGACCAGTGTTGATCCGGATTATTTGATCCGGAGACTGAGAGAGAAGGTGGCAGCATGATGACAGCGCAGCAGTATCTCTCGCAGGCGTACCGGCTGGACCAGAGAGTTCAACTGGATCAGTCAGAACTCGACAACTTAAGAACTCTGGCAGCAAGTGTGGGAAGCCCCGGCTTTGAGGAACACTACAATCCGAATCATCCGACCGACGCTCCCTTCGTGAAGACCCTAGAGAAGATCTGGGAAATGGAGCAGAAGATCTCTGCTGAACTGAGTCAGCTGATTCTCTTAAAGCAGGAGATCCTCATGGTACTTTCCAAGGTTGACGATGTGGACGAGCGTCTCGTTCTCACATATCGGTACCTCAAGAACATGAGCTGGACAGAAATCAGTGAGGAACTTGGCGTCAGTGACAGGACCATTCGCCGGTGGCATGAACGGGCTCTCACGCATGTGGTGGTGCCAGAGACGGCAGAAGAGACCAGCGACTAAAATTTTTTTCATAAATTTTGAAATGTGCCGGTTTTGTCCTGGGAAGTCCGGGTGGCACTTATGATATAGTAGAATCAGCAAGATAGGATGAAGGAAGCCTCGAAGGGAAAAACCTCCGGGGCTTTTGTTATGGGAAGCGAAGGTGATGGACATGCCATACAAACCAATGGTCCCCTGCAGGCATCCGGGGTGTCCAAACCTCGTGCCACCCGGGCAGAAGTACTGCGAGGAACACAAGAGCCTGCACCCGGAAGAGAACCGGTCGGCGGCAGCAAGAGGATACAATGCGAGGTGGAGACGGGAGAGCAAGAAGTTCCTGCAGCTTCATCCACTCTGTCAGGAGTGCCTGAAGAAAGGTATTGCAACCCCAGCAACCGTCGTCGATCACATCGTTCCGCACCGTGGTGATGCGAAGCTCTTCTGGGATCGAAGCAACTGGCAGGCGCTTTGCAAGAAGTGTCACGACAAGAAGACGAGAAATCAGGATGAGACACCAACGTATCACTACTGATTCGTTGCGAGGCGGGGGGGGAGGCCATGATCTCTAAAGCCAGAGGGACAGAAGACCGCCGGCCCCTTCCGTGTGCGCGGGCGCGATTTTGGTACCCCGGGGGTTGAGGCCCGTCCGGGCAGATCAAAATTTACATATTGAAACCGCAGAAAGACGTGGAAACAAGCGCCTTCTCTGCGGTTTTTTCGTGCGCGGAATTGCGCGGCAGCGACCTGGATTTCCGCCACGGATTTTCCACTTAGCGCCCGGCAGACTTTCGAGTACGTTCTGACTTTCGAGTACGTGAGGGATGGCGTGATGGATGACGACTTTGAAACACCTGACATCTCGGATTTCCTTACGTCCTGCGCGAAGCAGTTCTGTCCGTGGTGTGGGAAGCCGATGGGAAGGAATCCAATGGGCAGGCCACGGGTGTTCTGCTCGGACCGGTGCCGCTGGGCCTACAACAGCTGGCGGCACAGAAAACGAATGAAGGAGAAAGAAAATGGAAACACCAATCCTGAAGAACATACCGGTGAAGGAACTGAAGCCGGCAGCTTACAACCCGAGAAAGAAGCTGAAGCCGGGCGATAAGGAATATGAGAAGATCAAGAACTCCATTCAGGAATTCGGATTTGCAGATCCGCTGGTGGTGAACTCCGACATGACGATCATCGGAGGACATCAACGGCTGACCGTGGCCAAAGATCTCGGCTATACCGAAGTTCCCTGCGCCGTCGTCAATATAGATAAGACCCGTGAGAAGGCGCTGAACATCGCGCTCAACAAGATCACGGGTGAGTGGGACGAGAACATGCTCGCCGATCTCCTGAAAGATCTGGAGGCATCTGATTTCAACACCGCGCTCACCGGTTTCGAGCCTCCGGAGATGGAGCAGCTTTTCAACAAGGTCTGTGACAAGGAAGTGGAGGAGGACAGCTTTGATGTTGACGAAGAGCTGAAGAAGCCGACCATGAGTAAGACCGGCGACATGTGGTTTCTTGGGAAGCACAAAGTCTTCTGCGGTGATTCCACCAAGGAGGAAAACTACGTCGCTCTGATGGATGGCCAGAAAGCAAATCTCGTCCTGACCGATCCTCCGTACAACGTCGATGTTGAAGAGACCGCAGGCAAGATCATGAATGACAACATGGCTGACGAGGACTTCTACAAATTCCTGCTGGCAGCCTATCAGGCGATGTACGCCAATCTGGCTGATGATGGATCGATCTACGTGTGGCATGCAGATACGGAAGGACTGAACTTCCGTAAGGCATTCAAGGATGCTGGCTTCTATCTCTCTGGCTGCTGCATCTGGAAGAAGAACAGTCTGGTGCTCGGGCGAAGTCCGTACCAGTGGATTCATGAGCCGTGCCTTTATGGCTGGAAGCAGAAAGGGACCCATAAGTGGTATTCCGACCGCAAGCAAACCACAGTCTGGGAGTACGACAAACCGCGATCCTCCAAGGACCATCCGACGATGAAGCCGGTCGTCCTCCTGAGCTATCCGATTAGGAACAGCTCCGCGACAAACGGCATCGTGCTGGATCCGTTCCTTGGCTCCGGCAGTACGCTGATTGCCTGCTGCGAGACCGACCGGATCTGCAGAGGCATTGAACTTGATCCGAAATTCGTCGATGTGATCGTCAAGAGATACATCGAGCACGAAGGCGGTAAAACGGCAGATGTGTATGTAATGCGTGACGGGCAGAAGCTCACGTTTGAAGAGGCGGCTGCTGACATGCCGCAGGAGGAGAACGCATGAATGCTGAAGAGAGACTGCTTGAGAATGGCTACGATGGTGTGAAGTATCTTACAAACTACAGTTACGACAGTGCCCTAATCGGAGTGACGGATGATGGTCGGGCAGTCTACGACTACGAGCTCATGGTCGAGTGGCTGATGGATATCGAGGGCTGGTCCTATGAGGATGCTGCCGAGTGGGTCAACTACAACACTCTCCGGGCACTTCCCTACATGGGAGAGGATGCTCCGATCGTTGTGAACCGCCTTGAGGACGTATACATCCGCGTCGATAAAGATGACTGATTTTTGTTAAAATTTCCTGTCGAATTCGGTTGCTATTTCAGCGCCTCAGAGTGATGTATGTACTACCAAAACAAAGGAGGCACATAGATATGAGAGCAAACTACAACAGGACAGGAAAAGATAGGAAAGAGCTGGTGAACGCCATTGCAGAGATCACTGGGGAGAAGGCCGAGTATAAGTTCGTACCGACCTGCGCCTATGAGATCGGGAACATCACGGTCGACAAGGACGGCGGGGTGAGCTGCGAAGACGAAGAGAAGCTGAACAAGGTGATGGCAGCGCTTGGCCAGAAGGGATTCTTCCCGGAAGCCGGGCAGGAACCCGCGCAGGAAGCCACAGAGCCGGCACAGGAGCCCGAGGAAGAGACAACCGGGCTTACGGTCAGCCTGCCGCTTTCAGCCGCGAACGTCGGGACGCTCACCAACCTGATCAGCGCCAAGGACAGCCTGATCAAGAAGGCGCTCGGGATTACTGATACAAGGATTCGGGTGACGGAAGACAAGATCGAATTCCCATGGTTCGATCGGGAGTTGACGCCGGATGAAGCACACGCCTACATGCTTTTCATCAGCCAGCTCTGCAAACTCTCCAAAGAACTGAAGCATGCAAGCAGCAGACCGGTAGAGACAGATAACGAGAAGTACGCCTTCCGCACCTGGCTTCTCCGGATGGGATTCATCGGGCCGGAGTACAAGCCAGCGCGGAAGATCCTGCTTCAGAATCTTACCGGCAGCTCCGCTTTCCGAAACGGCAGCAAACCGGAATAAATACACGATTTCTTCTCCGGAAATTTGTGAGATATACACCTCCGAATTGACTGGATATAAGTGCCCTTCAGAGTGATTAATACACATGCAAGAAGGAAAACACATAAGCCAGCAAGGAGGCAAAATCATGAAGGATACAGAGAAGAGAATCGAAACCATGAAGCAGCAGACGATCGGAGTTGAGGTTGAGATGTACGGGATCGCAAGAAGCAGGGCAGCCGAGGTTGCCGCCACCTTCTTCGGAACCGGAAGACATGAGGATACCTCAAGACGGAACGGATACCGGGCATGGAGCGCTTGGGACCAGCAGGGCCGGGAATGGAAATTCCAGAGAGACGCCAGCATCCGGGCAGCAAGGGATGAAGAATCCTGCGAGATGGTCACCCCGATCCTCACCTACGAGGATATCGAGAGCCTGCAGGAATTGCTCCGGCAGCTTCGCCACAACGGAGCCAAGAGCGACCCGAGCCACATGTGCGGAGTTCACATTCACATCGGAGCAAACGGGCACAACGCGAGGACCCTCCGGACACTGGCAAACCTAATGGCAAGCCACGAGAGCCTCCTGATCAGCGCCCTTCGGCTGGACCGGAGCCGGATTGACCGCTACTGCCAGACGGTGGACAAGGGCTTCCTGAACCGCCTCAACAAGAAGAAGCCGGAAACGATGCAGGCCCTCGCAGACATCTGGTACGAAGAGAACCATGCAAGCTACGGACGGAGGGAGCATTACAACAGCAGCCGTTATCACATGCTGAACCTTCACGCGACCTTCACCAAGGGCACGATCGAGTTCCGCCTCTTCCAGTTCGCAGACGCCGGGAACGGCAGACGCGGTGGCCTCCATGCGGGAGAGCTCAAGAGTTACATTCAGCTTTGCCTTGCCCTTTCCGCAGCAGCGAAGATCCAGAAGACAGCAAGCCCGAAAGAGCCCCAGCACGAGAATCCGAAATACGCGATGCGCACCTGGCTCCTCCGGATGGGCTTCATCGGGGATGAGTTCGAAACAGCTAGGGAGATTCTCACAAGGAACCTTGCAGGCGACACTTCCTTCCGGAACGGAAGATGCGCATAAACCGAAGAGACAGCCTTCCGCTACCTTACCCGCGAGAGTCGCGGGCTTAAGGTGGTAGAAGGGTATCCCTTCGGAAAGGAGACAAGATGATGAGATTTCCGAATGACAAAGAATTGAAAGAGCTGCGGGAGCATTACCCGGCAGGAGCAAGGGTGGAGCTGATCCAGATGGACGACCCGCAATCCCCGCCTGTCGGAACCAAGGGAACGGTTACCGGGGTGGACGATGCCGGATCGATCATGGTCCGCTGGGACAGCGGGTCTTCCCTGAACGTCGCTTACGGAGCTGATCGCTGCAGGTTGCTGGTCGGGGAGTTCACGCAGACCGTCCGGGACCAGATCTTAAAGCTCCGAGACACGGGCGAGACGAACATGTTCGACGTGCCTGCGGTGCAGGCTATAGCCAACCGCCTCGGCTACTATGAGCTGGTGATCTTCCTCATGGATCACAGGAAGGAATACGCAAACTTCATCATGAAGGGCGAGGTCTAAGATACACAGGTTTCGCACAAAAATCTTGTGCAGTTTATGATCTACATTTCCTTGCTATAAAAGGGCTTCAGAGTGATATATGTACATGCCAAAGGAAACAAGCACATAGCAAGGAGGACAAAACCATGATGAACATTTTCGAAGAGACCTACGAGGCAATGGAAGCCGCAAAGAAAGCCTACGCAGAGGCTATTACCGACGAGGGCAAGGAAGCAGCAGAGAAAGTCTACGGAGCCGCCAAGGACAAGATGGCAGCGAAGGGCGACATCGCATGGACGATTTGGAGAGCTTACGAGCATTCCAGAGAGACCGAGAACGCGGTCCTGAACTTTGACGACATCATTTGGGACCGGGATGTCGAAGACCTCACCGCCTGCATGAGAGAGAACGGCATCGAGGCATTCACCTACTCCTGCCGGGCAACGGACGCGGTCGAAACCTTATGGCTTTTCAAGCAGGCTGGCTGCACCATCGGAGAGATGGTCGAGGTCAATCTTCGGAAGGACCTCTGGGGCAAGGGTTACGAAAAGGGACATGCCTTCAAGATGATCCTGAACTAAAGACTTCCGGGAAGGGAGCCCCAGCGATGGGCCTCTTCCTCGTAGAAATACACAATGGTGTACGGCAGATCTTTGTGACATATATTCCACGGTTCTCCTTGCTATAGTTCCGCGACAGAGTGATATATGTACATGCCAAAGGAAAAGGCACACAAAGAAAACGGAGGAAAAAGACCATGTGGAAAAAGGGAAGCATCAAGATCGGAAACCAGAAATTCACCTACTGCGCGAAGGTATACGGAGAGCCGAGTGAGGACTACGGCATCGAGGGCGGAAAGGTTAGCAAGCTTGAGATCAGGCTTGGCGACTTCCCGGTCGCAAGATACGACAGAGGATGGGACATCGAGCCGGAAACGGAAAACGCACAGCTTGCCCTTGCAGCCATCCTGCACGAGTTCAACTGAACTGAAAAACAAGGATAGAAAAATCCGGGAGGGAGCCGAAAGGCTCTTCTCTCGTCCACATAAACCACATGGGCTGGATCGCTTCGGCGGTCCTTTTTTGATGCGCGGAAAGGAGGTGTTCCCTATGGCGACCAGAGGAAGAAAGCCGACTCCTACAGCAATCAAGGAGCTGGAAGGAAATCCGGGAAAAAGAAAACTGAATGAGAACGAGCCGAAGCCAGAACGGAAAGCACCTGCCTGCCCGAAGTGGCTAAGCAAAGATGCGAGGAAGGAGTGGCATCGGCTTGCGAAAAAGATGGAGGCACTCGGCGTGCTCACCGAAGTCGACATGGCTGCCTTCGCCGCTTACTGCCAGTCCTACGCGAGGTGGAAAGAAGCCGAGGAGTTCATTACCGAGCACGGCTCTCTTGTGCGGACGCCTTCCGGATACTGGCAGCAGGTTCCGCAGGTGTCGATTGCTCAAACCTACATGAAGCAGATGGGAAAGTTCGCGACCGAGTTCGGTCTGACTCCGGCATCGAGGTCGAGATTGATCGCTGATGCCGGTGAGAGCAAGCCGGGTGATGAGATGGAGGAGCTTCTGGGAGGTGATCCGTAATGGCAGAAGATACACGGCCAGCGGATATGCCTGTGCTTGCAGATTATCAGCCGATCCGCTTCATGCTGCCGACCTCACATTACGATGCAGCGAAGGCAGACCGGGCGGTGAAGTTTATCGAGATGCTCCGCCACACCAAAGGCAAGTGGGCCGGGAAACGCTTCTGGCTGCTTCCGTGGCAGGAGCAGATCATCCGGGATCTCTTCGGGATTGTAAAGCCGGATGGCAAGCGGCAGTTCCGGACCGCCTACATCGAGATCGGCAAGAAGAACGGAAAGTCGGAGCTTGCAGCAGCCGTGGCGCTGTATCTCTTGTACGCGGACAATGAACCGTCTGCGGAAGTCTATGGTGCAGCTGCAGACCGGCAGCAGGCCAGTATTGTTTTTGACGTTGCTCATCAGATGGTTTCCATGACACCGGCGCTTCTGAAACGATCAAAGATCATGGCGGCAACGAAACGAATTGTGAACTACAGCAACGCCGGCTTCTATCAGGTACTGTCCGCTGAGGTAGGCACCAAGCATGGCCTGAATGTTTCCGGTCTGGTCTTTGATGAGGTTCATGCACAGCCGACCCGGAAACTGTACGACGTACTGACCCAAGGCTCTGGTGATGCGAGAGAACAGCCGCTGTTCTTCCTCATCACGACTGCCGGAACTGACAAGAACTCGATCTGTTACGAGCTGCACCAGAAAGCGAAGGATATCCTCTCCGGACAGCGCATAGATCATACATTTTATCCGGTCGTCTATGGACTGGAAGAAGGAGAAGACTGGCACGATGAGAAGAACTGGTACAAGGCGAATCCGAGCCTCGGACAAACGATCGACATCGACCGTGTCCGCGAGCACTACCATGAGGCGCTGGAGAATCCTGCCGAAGAGGCGGTGTTCAAACAGCTCCGCTTAAACATGTGGGTATCCAGTACGACAGCCTTCATTCCGGAGCAGGTCTTTGATCAGGGCAATCAGCCGGTCGATCTGGAAAGCCTCCGTGGCCGGGAGTGCTACGGCGGTCTCGACCTTTCGAGCACCGGAGATATCACGGCACTGGTACTGATGTTCCCGCCTCGCACAGAGGATGAGAAATACATCTGTCTGCCGTTCTTCTGGGTGCCGGAAGATACCATTCCAATCCGCGTCCGGAGAGCATCGGTTCCTTATGACGTCTGGGTAAAGCAGGGATACATGAAGGCGACCGAGGGTAACGTCATCGACTACAACTTCATCGAGAAGTTCATCCTCGATCTCTACCAGATCTACAACATCAAGGAGATCGCGGTGGACCGCTGGAATGCGACCCAGCTCATCATCAACCTGCAGGATGACGGTATGACGATGGTGCCATTCGGTCAGGGTTTTAAAGATATGAGCGCTCCGACGAAGGAGTACTACAAACTCATGATGGAAGGAAAAATCATACACGGCGGCAATCCAGTGCTCCGCTGGATGGCACTGAACGTGGTAGTCGATCGTGATGCGGCAGATAATATCAAGCCGACCAAGGCAAAGTCACCCGAGAAGATCGACGGTATCGTCGCTTCCATCATGGCGCTGGATCGGTGTATCCGGCAGGAACATGTGGAGAGTGTTTACGACAGTAGGGGACTCGTCGTGTTCTAAAATGTGCTTCCTTTATCCTCCTGATATTTGTGTACTTTATGGATCGAAAGAACTGGATATCTATCCGGTTCAGAGTGATATATGTACATGCAAAAGGAAAGCAACCAACGGAGGACAAGAACATGATGAGATACAGATTCAGAAAAGACGGCAAGACCTACACCACCATGCAGGGAAAGAACAGATTTGAAGCACAGGAAAGCCTCGAACTTCAGTTCCAGACAAGCCTCAAGGGAGCAACCTTCGAAGAGATCTGGAAGGGTAAGGTAGACCGCACCGGCATCGTAAAATAAACGAAGCGAACAGAAACAGACAGGGCATTCACCAAAGCGGTGGGTGCCCTTTTCCGTGGGGAGAGAAGGAGTATTGCACATGGGATTTCGAGATTTATTTCACAGAAGGAAGGCAAGAGCAGACCCGCAGGACTCGACCTCGGGCAGTGTGTATCGCGCTTATTACGGACACACCACAGCCGGGAAGACGGTGACGGAGCGAAGCTCGATGCAGGTCACTGCGGTGTATGCCTGTGTCCGGGTGCTGGCAGAAGCTGTGGCAAGCCTGCCACTTCACCTCTACAAAGAGGAAGATGGCAGCAAGGTGAAGGCAACGGACCATCCGCTGTACTTCCTTCTTCACAGTGAACCGAACGAGGAGATGACAGCCTACTCCTTCTGGGAGACGCTGATGACGCATCTGCTCCTGTGGGGAAATGCCTACGTCCAGATCATTCGAAACGGCAAGGGAGAAGTCACCGCACTGTATCCCCTGATGCCAAATCGTATGACCGTTGACCGGGATGAGGCCGGACACATCTATTATCAGTATCTCTGGTCCAAGGGCTCGGATGCACCAACCATGAAAGAGACAATCGTGAAGCTGTCTCCCCACGAGGTGATGCAGGTACCTGGACTCGGATTCGATGGTCTTGTCGGATACAGCCCGATTGCGATGGCGAAGAACAGCATCGGTCTTTCGATGGCCTGCGAGGAATACGGCAGTAAGTTCTTTGAGAACGGAGCCGCGCCATCCGGTGTCTTGGAGCATCCGGGAATCCTGAAGGATCCGGAAAAGGTGCGGGACAGTTGGCAGGCAGCCTTCGGCGGCAGCCAGAACGCCGGGAAGGTTGCGGTATTGGAAGAGGGCATGAAGTATTCGCCCATCTCCATCAATCCGCAGGAAGCGCAGTTTCTCGATACGAGAAAGTTTCAGATCGATGAGATCGCTCGTATCTTCCGTGTACCTCCGCACATGATCGGAGACTTGGAGCATGCGACCTTCAGCAACATCGAAGAGCAGAGTCTTGAGTTCGTGACCTACAGTCTGCAGCCGTGGCTCACAAGAATCGAGTCTTCCATTTCCCGGTCGCTTCTGACAAGGGAAGAGAAGATGGTCTATTACGCCAGATTCAATGTGGACGGCCTGCTTCGTGGAAACTACGCTTCCCGTATGCAGGGATATGCGACTGGTATCAGCAACGGTTTTATGTGCGTAAACGATGTGCGCAGGCTTGAGAACATGGACCTCGTACCGGATGAGGAGGGCGGCAACCTGTTCCTTGTGAACGGGTCAATGACTCCCCTCCGCAGCGCAGGGGCCGCCTATCAGGAGAACAGTTCAAGCGGCGGTACAGATCCGCCTGAACCGGATGATCCAGAACAGGAGTCCGAGGAAGATACAGAAAATACAAAACCCCATCGAAGGGGAAGGAGGAACAGATGAATAAGTTTTGGAAGTGGGTGCGAAACAAGGCGCCGGATGGAAGTGATCCGGACCTTGCGGAACGAACGCTGTTTTTAAATGGAACAATCGCTTCTGAGAGCTGGTTTGACGATGACGTCACCCCGGCTCTTTTTAAATCCGATCTGGATTCCGGCAAGGGTCCGATCACGGTCTGGATCAATTCCCCGGGTGGAGACGTCTGGGCGGCAGCACAGATTTACAACATGCTTCTTTCCTACGGAGAGAAGGTCACAGTGAAGATCGACGGTCTTGCCGCATCGGCAGCATCGGTCATTGCAATGGCAGGTGACGAGGTACTCGTCAGTCCCGTTTCGATGCTGATGATCCATAACCCGTCCACGATGGCGATGGGCGACAAGGATGATCTGACGCAGGCAATTTCCATGCTGGATTCCGTGAAGGATTCCATCCTGAATGCCTACGTGAAGAAGACCGGTCTTTCCAAGAACAAGCTCTCAAAGCTCATGGATGATGAGACCTGGATGGACGCCAATAAAGCGGTCGAGCTTCATTTTGCAGACCGTGTGATGGAGCGTCCGGATCTCTACCATGAGGATGAGCCGGAAAAGAAAGTGCCGGACGAGGGTGATCCGGATGAGGAGAAAACTGATCCAGAGGAATCCGAAAAGAAGGAACCTGAAGAGGATACGGGGAAGCCTGAGAAAAAGGATAAGGACCTGACACGTACAGGATTCCTTTATTCCAGTCGTCAGATGGCGGCTGCCTTCACAAACAAGGTGAAGAAACACTACACAGTAAGCAATGCAGTAACCAATAAAGCAGAAGAAGGCCGGAGCGTGGATGCTCTGATGGATCGCCTGAATCTGCTGCACACGATGATGTGAGGAGGAGAACACAATGAACGTACAGGATTTGATTGCAAAGAGAGCAAGAGC
>NZ_JBQKLS010000026.1:0-27401 GCF_052116105.1 Oribacterium sp. Sow4_G1_1 | reverse complement strand
CTGCGAATAAATTCGCGCGATCTCTTGATCGCTTGACCATTGCTGGTCTCTGAAAATTCTTTAGAATCTTCAGGGTCTGTGTATTAATCGATCTTTGATTTTCAAGGTTCGCTGTGCTCTCTTTGCGACAGCTTGCATATTCTATCAAACTGTTTCTTGCTTGTCAAGCACTTTTTCAGAAATTTTTGATTCATCTGGAAGCGAAGTGCTTCATCTGAATCTCTGTTTTCTGGTGACGAGAAAACATTCTATCATAGAGCGTTATCTCTGTCAATAAGAATTTTCATATCTTTCAGATATTTTTCTGTCAGAAGAAAATCCTCAGCGGAGTAGGAGGGATTTGAACCCTCGCGCCGGTTTTATCCGACCTACACCCTTAGCAGGGGCGCCTCTTCGGCCTCTTGAGTACTACTCCAAATTAACCTCGATCCCTGCCAAGGGAGATGAATCATCTCAAACCGGGAAAATGGTTAATAAAAGCACCCTTTTAAGGATGCCTAGCTATATTACCAATAAATTTACATGATGTCAACCCGCTTTTTACCTTTATTTTTGACGGAAATTCGCCATTTTGCGGCTGTCATCCTGCCTGAACGAGAGCTTGTAGAGATAGAAGAGAGGGAGCACATCATATAGATGTGCTCCCTCTGGTAAGATGGCTTCAGTTATCCTCTCCAGCGTCTTCCGTATCCTCTGGAACCGCTTCGGTCTCCGCGAGCTCTGCCTCATAGGCCTCGGTCGTCGATTCACGTACCTTCGCGATCGATGCGATCACGGTATCGGAATCTGGATCGATGTTCATGAACTTCACACCGGAGGTATTACGCCCGATATCCTTCGCGTCCTTCAGCGACATACGGATGATAACACCTTCATTCGTGATCAGCATGATCTCGCGTTCCTTCGAGGTCAGCTTGAATCCGACGAGCTTACCGGTCTTTTCTGTGATGCGATAGCAGTGCAGACCCTTACCTCCACGTTTTTGAGCCTTGAACTCATCGGCATGGGTCAGCTTGCCCATACCCTTTTCAGATACGACCAGCACATAGTCACCCTGGCTGAGCTTCTGCATGCCGATGACCTCATCATCTGCATCGAGGCTGATACCGCGTACACCCATCGAGCTTCGACCGGTCACACGAACATCCGACTCGTTAAAGCGGATCGCCATACCATTCCGGGTACCGATCATGACATCTTCACCTGCATCGATCAGCTTCGCTTCGATGAGCTGGTCATCGTCCCGCAGCGTCATCGCGATGAGACCGGTCTTACGGATGTTCGCATAATCCGCAATCGGGGTCTTCTTCACCATACCGTTCTTCGTCGCAAGCAGGAGATACTGATCGGATGATGGATAATCATCCGTCAGCGCAAAGCTGGCGGTGACATGCTCATCTGATCCAAGCTGCAGGAGATTCACGAGTGCCGTACCACGGGAGGTACGGGATGCCTCCGGGATATTATACGCCTTGATGCGGAAGCAGCGTCCGGTGTTTGTAAAGAACATGATGTAGTGGTGATTCGTCGCCATGAACAGATCCTCGATGATGTCATCATTGATGGTCTGCATGCCCTTGATCCCCTTACCGCCACGGTTCTGCTGCTTGAAGTTCTCCGGTGACATACGCTTCACGTAACCGAGTCTGGTCGCCGCAATCACGATATCATCATCCGGAATCAGATCCTCATCCTCGATGGAATCGTCATAGCCGAACTTCGTGAGACGATCATCTGCATACTTATCTGCGATAACATCGATCTCACTCTTGATTACACCGAGCATCTTCTTCGGATCAGCGAGAATCTCGTTGTAGTATGCAATTTTCTTTTCGAGTTCGTCGTACTCATCCTTCAGCTTGTCGCGCTCGAGACCGGTCAGGGCACGCAGACGCATGTCTACGATGGCCTGTGCCTGTCCTTCATCGAAGCCGAACTTCGCGGAGAGATCCAGCTTCGCCTGCTCCGTGTTCGCAGCCGCACGAATGGTATGCACGATCTCATCGATATGATCGACAGCGACAAGGAGTGCCTCTAAGATATGCGCACGCTCCTGCGCCTTATTCAGATCATACTTCGTGCGTCTGGTGAAGACATTGACCTGATGCTTCAGATACTCGTCGAGAACCTGCTGGAGGTTCAGGATCTTCGGCTCGCCGTTCACGATACAGAGCATGATGACACCGAAGGTGGTCTGAAGCTGGGTATGCTTATAAAGCTGGTTCAGGATGACATTCGGGTTTACATCCTTTCGAAGCTCGATGTTGATCTTCGCTGTGGAGCCCTTACCGGAGGCGTCGTTGATATACGTGATGCCGTCGATTTTCTTATCCTTGACCAGATTTGCGATATTTTCGATGACCCTCGAACGGTAGACGAGGTACGGAAGCTCCTTCACCACGATGCGATGCTTTCCGTTCTGCATCGGTTCGATCTCACATACGGCACGAAGCTTGATCTTGCCACGTCCTGTACGGTAGGCCTCCTCGATGCCCTTGTGGCCGAGGATGATCCCACCGGTCGGAAAATCAGGCCCCGGGATTACCTTCATGATATCCTCCAGGGTCGTTTCCTGATCCTTTATGCGATTGTCAATGATGAGGTCCACCGCACGAATGACCTCCCGGAGATTATGTGGCGGGATGTTCGTTGCCATGCCGACCGCGATACCGGTGGCACCGTTCACGATCAGATTCGGGAACTTCGCCGGCAGCACCGTCGGCTCATCGTACTCGTTGGAGAAGTTCGGCATGAAGTCAACGGTGTCCTTATTGATGCCGGCGAGCATCTCACCGGCCAGCTTTGACATCTTCGCCTCGGTATAACGCATAGCGGCAGGAGAGTCGCCGTCGTCCGAACCGAAGTTTCCCTGCTTATCGACCAGTACATGGCGCATCGACCAGCTCTGTCCCATATAAACCAGGGCACCATAAATCGAGGAGTCACCATGCGGATGGAATTTACCCATACACTCACCGACGATGGTGGCACACTTCTTCGTTTTCTTATCCGGGGTTACACCGAGTGACTGCAGTGAATAGAGTACACGGCGCTGAACCGGTTTCAGACCATCCCGGACATCCGGAATCGCTCTCGATACGATGACACTCATCGCATAATCGATATACGAGTTTTCCATCGTCTTCTTGAGATCTACATCCTGGACCTTATCAAAAACATTTGGTTCCAAAATTTTATCCTCCGAATTCACTAATATCAGACATCGAGATTCGTGACATACTTCGCGTTCTCTTCGATGAATTCACGTCTTGGTTCGACCTGATCGCCCATCAGCGTGGTGAATGTGACGTCGAGATCTGCACGATCATCATCATTCATATTCACACGAAGAAGCGTTCTGGTTTCCGGATCCATGGTGGTCTCTGCGAGCTCCTCTGTATCCATCTCACCGAGTCCCTTGAAGCGGGATACATCCGTACCCTCGGCACCGATCTGCTTCAGGATATCCTGGTACTCCTCGTCGGAGTAAGCATAGTAGTGCTTCTTGTTCTTCGTGATATTAAAAAGTGGTGGCTGTGCCAGGTATACATGCCCCTGCTTGATCAGCTCCGGCATGAAGTTGTAAATAAAGGTCAGCATGAGGGTCGCGATATGTGCACCATCGACATCGGCATCCGTCATGATGATGATCTTGTTATAGCGAAGCTTCGAGATATCGAAGTCTTCGTTGATGCCGGTACCGAAGGCGGTGATCATACCCTTGATTTCCTCGTTCGCATATACACGGTCGAGGCGCGCCTTCTGCACATTCAGTACCTTACCACGCAGTGGCAGCACCGCCTGGGTATGGACATTTCGTCCATCCTTCGCAGGTCCCAGTGCAGAGTCTCCCTCGACGATGAAGATCTCACACTCATTCGGATCCTTCGAGTTACAGTCGACGAGCTTGCCCGGAAGACCGACACCATCGAGCGCCGACTTTCTTCTCGTAAGATCACGTGCACGACGTGCCGCTGCACGCGCACGCTGGGCGAGTACAGACTTCTCACAGATGGCACGCGCCACGCTCGGGTTCTGCTCGAGATAGTAGGTGAGCTGCTCACCGACGATGTTCTGAACCGCGGTCTGCGCCTCGGAGTTTCCGAGCTTCTGCTTGGTCTGTCCTTCGAACTGCGGATCCTCGATTTTTACCGAAATCACGGTCGTGAGACCCTCACGGATATCATCACCACTCAGATTCGGCTCCGATTCCTTCAGGAGCTTATTACTGCGGGCATAATCATTAAAGGTCTTCGTGATCGCGTTTTTAAAACCGGTGAGGTGGGTTCCACCCTCCGGGGTATTGATGTTATTGACGAAGGTATAGGTATTCTCGGTATAGGAGTCGTTGTGCTGCATCGCGACCTCGACGAACACATGATCACGCTCGCCCTCACAGTAGATGACGTCCGGATACAGTGGCTCCTTGCCCTTGTTGAGATACTGTACGAACTCCTTGATACCACCCTCGTAGTGGAAGGTCTTTTCCTGCTCCTTGCCTTCACGCGCATCGATCAGTGTGATTTTCAGCGCCTTCGTGAGGAAGGCCGTCTCACGGAGACGAACCTTCAGGGTATCGTAATCATATACGGTCTCTTCAAAGATTTCCGGATCCGGAAGGAAGTGAACCTTCGTTCCATGCTGACGCTCATCGCACTCACCGATGACGGTCATCGGCTGTACCACTTTACCGCGCTCGAACTTCATGTTGTAGATCTTTCCGCCCTTGTAGACAGAAACCTCGAGCCAGATTGAGAGAGCATTGACGACGGACGCGCCGACGCCATGGAGACCACCGGATACCTTATAGCCGGAGCCGCCGAACTTACCACCTGCATGCAGGACGGTGAAGACGACCTCGAGTGCCGGCTTACCGGCCTTCTTCTGAATGTCGACCGGAATGCCTCGACCGTCATCCTGTACAGTGATGGAATTATCCTTCTCGATGGTGACGGTGATGCTGTCGCAGAAACCCGCCAGCGCCTCATCAACGGAGTTGTCCACGATCTCATAGACGAGATGATGGAGACCACGGATGGAGGTGCTGCCGATATACATGCCAGGTCTCTTCCGAACTGCTTCGAGTCCTTCCAGAATCTGAATCTGATCTGCGCTGTAATCAGGCGAGCCCTTCATGAGCTCCTCTTCACGCTGCAGATCTTCATTTTCATTTTTTTCTATTGCCATTGAAGCTTTCTCCTTTGACTACCCGCCTGGAACAGCAGGAAACTGCATTTTTTACTATCCTGTCGTGATACAGACCACGGAAAGGTATGCATACACGCATTTTATTTTTCTGACGTGCTGTACAGCGTCTTCAGATTTTCAATTTTCGTCGCCGTTCCATTGACCACATGGAAGAGCTCATCGATATGAAAACGATGATTGACGAACTCATCGAGTCCGGTACAGGTGATGATGTTCTGCGTATCAGAGAGAAGATCGAGGAGATAATTCTGTCTCTTCGAATCCAGCTCCGACAATACATCATCGAGCAGCAGAATCGGATGATCCTCGATGCGCTGTCGCACGAGCTCGATCTCACTCAGCTTCAGCGCCAGTGCTGCCGTCCGCTGCTGACCCTGCGATCCGAATTTTCGGATATCCTTCCCATCGATCGTAAAGCAGAGGTCATCACGATGTGGTCCGACCAGTGTCAGATGCTGGCGTTTTTCCTGTTCACAGCTTCGCTCGAGCGCCGTGGCGAAATTTTCCGCTGCGACATTTCGATCGTAGCTGATGCTGAGCTCCTCGACACCTCCGGTCAGCTGGTGATGGATGCGACCGATGATACTCTGAAGCTCCTGGATGAACTTCTCCCGGATGGTGATGACCTGCTCGCCATAGAGGCAGAGCTGTTCATTCCATACCGGCAGGGTATCGGCCAGGACCGGACGCATGATCATATCCTTCAGCAGCTTGTTCCGCTGATTGAGTGTTCGATTATACCGAGCCAGATGATACAGGTACACCTTATCCAGCTGGCAGAGCTCAAGGTCCATAAAGCGGCGCCGAAGCGCCGGTCCATCCTTGATGAGACTGAGATCCTCCGGACTGAAGCAGACGACGTTCGCGATACCGAAGAGTTCCGAGGCATGACGAATCGGAATCTCATCGATGGCGATGCCCTTCGGTTTATTATTTTTCAAGTGCATATCAACACGGTAGGGAACCTTGCGTTTCCGTGTCTCCATCTTGATATGTGCTTCATCATGACCGAACTGGATCAGATCCCGGTCATGGGTGATCCGGTAGGATTTCGATGTACAGGCCAGGAAGATGGCTTCGAGTACATTGGTTTTTCCCTGTGCATTGTCGCCGAAAAAAATATTCGTTCCGGGACTCAGCTCTAACTTCAGATGGTCATAATTTCTGTAATTCTTTAATTCCAGTGTTTCAATTATCATTCTATAGCACGCGAGAGCAGCGCCCACAGGGCGTCAGATCCCTATGATGTCTGTGTGGCAGGCACATCAGTATCGTGTCATCTTTTTCATGATACATAATTATAAATCTGATTTATGTATAATTATGCATTTATTCAATATGCGTCTGCGTTAAAGTTTACCGGCAGAATCATGTAATTGTACGTCTTCTTATCATCACGGATGAAGCACGGAGAACGAGGAATCGACATGTAGATCGTGACCTCCTCATCCTCGATCGCACGAAGTGCATCCACGAGATACTTCGGATTAAAGCCGATCATGAGATCGTTTCCGGTTTTCCGGATGGCGATTTCTGCATCCATCGTACCGAGGTCTGTCTTGATCTTCAGGCCGAGTACATTCTCCTCGATTTTCAGAACCAGCGGCTGCTTGTCGTTATCCTTTACGAAAATCGTCGAACGATCGAGACAGTCGAGGAAGTTCTTACGGTTTACGATGATTTTTGTTTCATAATCCTCGGACAGCATCTGTGCTACATGGAAGTAATCACCATCGATCAGTCTCGTAACAACGAGCGTGTCATTAAACTCAAACATGATGTGATTCATGGAGAAGTAGACGATGACTTCATCATAAACTCCACCGGATAGAATCTTACTGAGCTCGTTCAGTGCTTTACCAGGAACGATGGCCCTGGCTGTATCATAATTTTGATTCAGCTTGATGCGACGGATCGAAATACGGTGACCATCGAGGGATGTGACGGTGAAATCATCTCCATTTACCTCGAAAAGTTCACCGGTCATCTTTTTGTTACTGTCGTTGGCAGCGATGGAGAAGATCGTCTGTGAGATAATCTGGCGCAGCATGAACTGGGAGAGTGACACAGACTGGTTTTTATCGATCTTCGGAAGTGCAGTGAACTCATTGCCATCACGTCCGGCGATCTTAAATACAGAATTCTCACAGGTGATGATGGTATTGTTACGTTCATCTGTCTCGATGGTAACTTCGATTCCGGATGCTTCCGGAAGACGGCGGATGATCTCAGAGAAAATCTTCGCTTCCAGTGCAACCTTACCAGCTTCGATGATCGTACCGTTGCATACCGTCTGGATACCGAATTCTGCATCGTTACCTACGAGTTCGATTTTTCCATTGGATGCATCGACGAGGATACACTCGAGAATCGACATCGTGGTTTTCGACGGAACAGCTTTGGATACGATATTGATCGCGTTGATCAGATCAGTTTTCTTGAATTGCAGTTTCATGAGGCGGCCTCTCTTTATATTTAATTAATTCTTTTAATTTCTAGTACTATTATTAGGGGCTGTGGAAATGTGAAAAAGTCATTTTCACGGCATAATTACGTCATTTTCGGCATCTGACAACTCGGTTGACAGTTGCTTTACACACTGTGAACAAATCATGTCACGATAAGACGCTTAAGGTGAGATTTTTTTCTTCAGGGTCTCAATTGTGGATTTCAATTGTTCGTTTGTGCGTAATTCTGTGGATATCTTATCGATACCATGCATAATCGTCGTATGATCGCGCCCGCCGAGGTACTCACCGATGGTTTTCAGCGGCGCCTCGGTCATGGTACGGCAGAGGTACATCGCAAGCTGTCTAGGGTAGACGATTTCCTTGCTTTTCTTCTGCGAAGCGATCTCGAGATTTGTGATGCCGAAGTGTTCTGCAACGGTCGTGATGATCAGCTCCGGGGTCACTTCCTTCGGACCATCCGGTGTGATGTGGTCCTTCAGAAGATCCTCGGCGAGCGCGAGATCGATGGACTGGCCCTTCAGGCGGGACATGGCCACGATTTTCGTCAGTGCGCCCTCGAGCTCACGGATGTTTGACTTGATATTCGTCGCGATGTACTTGATGATCTCGTTGTCAATGTTTACATTCATGAGCTCCTCCTTCTTACGAATGATAGCCATACGTGTTTCGAAGTCCGGCATCTGGATATCCACGATCAGACCGACCTCGAATCGTGAACGGAGTCGATCCTCGAGATTATCGATGTCTTTCGGTGGTTTATCTGATGCGATGACGATCTGCTTCTTATTTTCATACAGGGTATTAAAGGTATGGAAGAACTCTTCCTGCGTTCCTTCCTTACCTATAATAAACTGGATATCATCGATCAGCAGAACATCAAGCTCACGGTAACGGTTACGGAAGTCGGCCGGCGACATGTTGTTCTTGTTTCGGATGGAATCGACGAACTCGTTAATGAAGGTTTCCGAGGTGACATAACGGATCTTCGCGTTCGGATTATTTCTTAATATAAAGTGTGCAATCGAATGCATCAGATGCGTCTTTCCGAGACCGGCGCCTCCATAGATATAGAGCGGGTTATAGATCTCGCCCGGTGATTCAGCGACCGCGAGGGATGCTGCATGCGCCAGGTTGTTGCTTGAACCAACGACGAAGGTGTCGAAGGTGTATTCACTATTCAGATTTGCTTCCTTCAGCGTTTCAGCAAACAGCTCTTCCGGATCTTTTTTCTCGCTGGAGATACCCTGAAGACGCTTCACATAGTCGCGAGCATCTTTTTCCACCATAAAAAGAATCTCGACAGGAATGCTGGTCTTTTCTTCGACCGCTACCTTTAAAAATAAGGAATACTTCTTATCGAGATACTTGATATAGCCTTCTTCTGGTACAAGAATCAGCAGCTGACTGTTGATAAAATCAAACAGTCTGAGCGGTTTCAGCCATGTATCAAAGGATACAGGGAGGATGTCATGCTCCTCCTTCATATTCTTCAGAATATCATCCCAGTTTTTTCTAATCGTCTCAAAATCGTTCATGAGATGCTCCTTAAACGATAAAATCACTAATAAATTATAAACGATTGTGGATAGAATAGCAAGGCAATGCCACTTAGTCTGTGGATAAACACTTGTGAACATCTGTTTTTCCACATAAAAATGACGTAATTCTGTGCTTTTTAAAAATCCAAGTCAGCCTGGTACTCCACTTATCCACATTTTGTACACAATTTGTGGACAGATTTTTATACTGTTGGAAAGTGGATAAAAATGTTGATAAAGTGCATAAATAAAGGATTGACGAAAAAATAGCTTTTCTATATAATATACAAGCGATGTTTACCCTAGATCTGAAGTTACTTCAGGACGAAGGGCTATTCAAGGAGTCCAACATTGAAAACTGAAAATTCAATGGAGTCCTGAAAGATTATCAGAAAAGGAGGTGTCAGTATATGCACAAGGGAAAAATGACTTTACAGCCAAAGACCAGACAGAGATCCAAGGTTCATGGATTCAGAGCCAGAATGGCAACCGCAGGCGGTAGAAAGGTACTGGCTGCCAGAAGAGCAAAAGGTAGAGCAGCATTAACCGTTTAATTCACGACATATGATGAAGACCGCTTTTGAAAGCGGTCTTTTTTCATATAACAGTGTCTGTTTTTCGAGGGGATTCTGCGGGCGCGCTGCGCCTGAGAAAGCCGTTCGGGAGGAGACGGGTCGACAGCATTGAACAGAAATACACAGGCAGGAGAGGTTTTTTGAGAAGATGAAGCGATTTCCATCCGTAAAAAAGAATAGTGATTTTCAGAGAGCTTATCAGACCGGCCGATCGTATGCGTCGAGCGCGCTCGTGATGTATGTTTGTGAGAACGGATGCAGGCACAACCGTTTAGGGGTTTCCTGTTCGAAGAAGATCGGAAACTCGGTCGTGCGTCATACATTTGCGCGGAAGATGCGTGAAATCTTCAGATTAAATGATTTCAGAGTGAAACAGGGGCTAGACATCATCATCGTGATTCGCGGAAAGGCGAATTACTGTACTTATCAGCAGATTGAAGAGCAGTATCTCAATCTTTTGAACAGGCATCATATCTTTATGAAAGATGCGGAGGCGCAGAAGACGCCGGACGCATAGTGGTATCGAAGTGGGACGATGGGATGTGTGACGAAGAGAGAATACACATCCGGGGGGCGTGCATATGATTTCGAAACTCATGGTGGGTTTGATTCGTGGATACCAGAAGTGTATCTCGCCTTATATCGGTGCTCACTGCAAATATACACCGACTTGCTCTCAATACGCCATTGAAGCAATCAGAAAGTACGGGTGTATCAAAGGTTCATTGTTGGCGGCATGGCGCATCCTGCGATGCAATCCATGGGCCAAGGGCGGTTATGATCCTGTTCCCTAATCCGGAGGTAAATCTTGGACTTTTTATCCTTAGTTGTACTTACAAAAAATACGTCAACGATTCCTATTCTGGGACCGATCTGGAATATCATCGTAAATGTACTCGGCGTGATCATGAATGTGATCTATCTTTCGCTAGAGAAAATCGGTATCGGTAATATCGGTCTCGCGATCATTATCTTTACCCTCGTCATGAGAATTATTCTTTTCCCGACCAGCCTTAACCAGCAGAAGTCTTCCCGTATGATGCAGATCATGCAGCCGGAGATGAAGGCGATCCAGGATAAGTATAAGAATAAAACGGACAATGCGTCCATGATGGCGCAGCAGGAGGAGATGAAGGCCCTCTATGAGAAGTATGGTACATCCATGACCGGTGGATGTCTGCCGCTCCTTCTTCAGATGCCGATCATCTTCGCGCTGTATCGTATCATCATGAACATCCCTGCCTACGTTCCGCATGTATACTCCATCTACGAGAACGTCATGAATGCCATCGGTGGTTCATCCGCAGCTCAGAAGCTCGTGGATTTCGCAACCGATAACGGTATGAAGAACATCCTGGCACAGCTTCATAATCTCGGTGTCGGTGAGAATGTTTCCTACACGGCAGATCAGATCGGGAATTTCATCATCGATTTCCTGTACAAGCTGAACCCGAGTCAGTGGACCGCACTTCAGGGTGTGTTCACCGACACAAATGCGGTCAATGCGATTCAGACCGCTGCAGAGCAGTCCGCACATATCAATAACTTCCTAGGTATCAACCTCTCCACTGCACCGAGTGCGATGGGCTTCGTACCGAACGTTTACTGGATCATCCCGATCCTCGCCGGTCTTCTGCAGTACCTGAGTGCGAAGCTCATGACTGCACAGAATGCAGGTATGGCAGAGGGCAATGATCAGTCCGCGCAGATGATGAAGAGCATGAATATGATGATGCCGCTTATGTCGGTATGGTTCTGCTTCACCTTCGCATCTGGTATCGGTCTGTACTGGTGTGCTTCTTCCTTCTTTATGATCATTCAGCAGATCATGATGAACAAGTACTTCGGTAAGTTCTCGGATCAGGAGCTTCTGCAGGCTTCGATGGAAAAGACCAATAAGAAGCGTGCGAAGAAGGGTCTGCCGCCAATCGACGAGAAGACCGTAGAGAAGCGCATCGAGAAGGCAAAGGCGATGGCAAATACGGCCGAGAAAAACCGCATGGCCGTCATCGCAAAGCAGAGTGCGAAGACAAAGGAGTCCACAGAGTATTACAACCGTAATGCAGCACCGGGATCTCTGGCATCGAAGGCCAATATGGTTCAGATGTATGATGAGAAGAACGAAAAGAACAAGAAGTAAAGAGGTTTATCATGGATAAAATCAGAGTTTCAGCCAAAACCAAGGATGAAGCCATCACCAAGGCCCTGATTCAGCTTGGGATCACATCTGATCGCCTGGATTACACTGTGCTTGTCGAGGGTAAGTCGGGTCTTTTCGGTATCGGTGCGAAGCCATGGATTATCGAGGCTTCCGTAAAGGCGGCTTCTCAGAAGTCCGAGCTCGAGCGTCTCGAGAAGGAGATTCATAATATCACGAGCGGTAAGGCAGCGGAAAAGAAGACCGCGCCAGCCGCTCCGAAGAAGCCGCTTACGGAAAAGCCGGTCGCAGCGCCTGCAGAGAAGAAGGCGGAGGATGTAGCAGATCCGAAGGATGAGAGCCCGAAGTCCGAGAACAGAGCGGATACAGAGCGCACGGAGCGTCGTGAGCGCAGTGAGCGTCGTCCGAGACGTGATCGCAATGAGCGTAATGATCGGGGAAATCGTGGTGAGCGTCGTAATGACCGTGTTTCCGGTAAGCGTTATCCGCGCGGCGGCTACGAGGTAAAGGACATGTCCATCCTGAATACCCCGGAGCCGGAGCATAAGGTACACGAGATCAAGCCGGTTTCCCCAGAGGAAGCAGCGGCAGCACAGAAGCAGGCCGAAGAGTTCATCACGACGCTTATGAAGGGGATGAACATGGACGTCAACATCAGCGCATCCTTCGATCATGCCAATAATGAGCTTCTCCTCAATATGGAAGGCCCGGACATGGGTATCCTGATCGGTAAGCGTGGACAGACACTCGATTCGCTGCAGTACCTGACCTCCCTCGTCATCAATAAGGAGCACAAGGAGGATTACATCCGCGTAAAGCTCGATACCGAGGATTATCGTTCCAGAAGAGAAGCAACCCTTCGTAATCTTGCAAGAAACATCGCCTATAAGGTTCGCCGCTCCAGAAAGCCGGTGGCACTCGAGCCGATGAATCCATATGAGCGTCGGATCATCCACAGCGCACTGCAGAATGATCGCTATGTGACCACTCGTTCCGAGGGTGAGGAACCGTTCCGTCATGTGATCATCTTCATGAAGAAGAAGGATCGGAAGCCGTATCCACAGGATGAGAAGCGGCAGGAGAAGGCACCGGAAGCGGTAGAAGCTCCGGTTGTGGAGATGCCAGTTACAGAAGCAGTAGCCGTAGCTGAAGAGACAACAGAAAATGCATAATCCACCGAATCGGCGTATCCTTCGATAGAAATGTGGATAACAGGGTCCCGTATGCAAAGCGCATACGGGATTTTTGTATGCATTTAAACGTATTGCAAATAAGCGGATTAGCTATTAGAATAAGTGGAGTTTTAGGATGATTATGGTGGATAACTGTCCGCTTTTTTGAAGGGAGACGAGATGAGAGAGGATACAATATGTGCACTGGCGACGGCTGCCGTCGAATCCGGTATAGGAATCATACGTGTCAGCGGGCCAGATGCGGTTTCGATCGTGTCGACACTCGTCCGCTCGAAGAGCGGTCACGCTGTGGATATCTCGGAAACGCATCGTATCAGATATGCGTTCATCTATGATGCTGAGGAGCCGCTCGATGAGGTTCTGATCCTGACGATGCGGGCACCGCGTTCGTATACAGGGGAAGACACGGTGGAAATCGACTGTCATGGCGGTGTGCTCATGATGCGGAAAATCCTCGAGGCAGTGGTGCACGCAGGTGCACGCCTGGCAGAGCCGGGCGAGTTCACAAAGCGTGCATTTCTGAATGGTCGGATCGATCTTTCAGAGGCAGAGGCCGTCGGTGATATCATCACATCCGAAAATGAAAATGCACTGAAGGCGTCGGTTCGGCAGCTGCGCGGCTCGGTTTCCAGAGAAATCAAGGGCTATCGTGCGCAGATTCTCGAGGATGATGCCTTCATCGAGGCGGGGCTCGATGATCCAGAGCATATCTCACTCGATGGGTTTACAGACGAACTTAAAACACATGTTGAGACTATACTGTCCGGTATACGACGGCTGATCGCCAGTGCGGATGATGGACGTCGACTCCGGGAGGGCATCCGTACCGTCATCCTGGGGAAGCCGAATGCCGGTAAATCCTCTCTGCTCAATGCACTCGTCGGTGCAGATCGTGCGATCGTCACCGATATCGCAGGCACGACACGCGATACGCTCGAGGAGCATATCAATCTGAAGGGGGTCAGTCTCACCATCGTGGATACGGCCGGCATCCGTGCGACCGAGGATACTGTCGAAAAAATCGGTGTGGAGCGTGCGCTGAAGGCTGCGTCGGATGCAGATCTTCTGATCTATGTCGTGGATGCGTCGGTACCACTGGATGCGTCGGATGAACAGATCATCGGGGAGCTCGGCGATCGGAAGTGCATCGTACTGATGAATAAATCAGATCTTCAGGCAGTGATCAGCGAGGAGGAACTCGAGAAAAAGACGGGCCGTCCGGTGCTCTCCATCAGTGCGAAGCAGGAGACCGGTATGGACCTCCTGGAAGAGAAGATCCGGGCGATGTTTTTCCATGAGGAGCTTCGTTTCAACGATCAGGTGATCATCACAAATGAGCGTCATAAGTACTGCCTCAGTGAAGCTGCGAAGGCGCTCGAGGAGGTGCTTCACTCCATCGCGATGGATATGCCGGAGGATTTCTATACGATCGATCTGATGCGGGCCTATGAGGAGCTCGGCTACATCCTCGGAGAACAGGTATCCGAGGATCTGGTCAATGAAATCTTTTCGAAGTTCTGTATGGGAAAGTAGAGATAGGAGACGGAAATGTCAGTAGTAGAAGAGAGATATGATGTGATCGTCGTCGGGGCGGGCCATGCCGGATGTGAGGCAGGACTCGCAACGGCACGTCTCGGACTGGAGACCGTGGTATTTACGGTGAGTGTCGACAGCATCGCTTTCATGCCATGTAATCCGCATATCGGTGGCAGCTCGAAGGGACATCTCGTCCGTGAGCTGGATGCGCTCGGCGGTGAGATGGGAAAGGTCATCGATCAGACTTTCCTGCAGTCGAAGATGCTGAATAAGTCGAAGGGACCAGCGGTGCACAGTCTGCGTGCGCAGGCAGATAAAAAAGCCTATGCCGATGAGATGCGGAAACGCCTCGAGAATCAGCCGCATCTTCTGATCCGGCAGGCGGAGGTCGCGGAACTGATCACGGAGGATGTGTGCGACGCGAACAGTGAGTATACAGCTGCCCATAAGAAGGTGACGGGCATCCGGACGACATCCGGTGCCACCTACCATGCGAAGGCCGTCATCCTCTGTACCGGAACCTATCTTAACTCCCGCTGTCTGACTGGTGATCTCATCGAGCATACCGGTCCGAATGGCTTCAAGGCAGCGACGAAGCTGACGGATTCCCTGAAGGCAAACGGGGTACGGATGCTTCGTTTCAAGACGGGAACGCCGGCGCGTGTCGACAAGCGTACACTGGACTTCTCCCAGTTTGAGGTGCAGAAGGGCGATGTACCGGTGATTCCGTTCTCCTACTCGACGGCGTTTTCCGAGGTACAGCGACCGCAGGTCGACTGCTGGCTCGTGTATACAAACGAAAAGACGCACGAAATCATCCGTGAGAATATCGAGCGTTCCCCGATGTATAACGGATCGATCCAGGGTGTGGGACCGCGCTACTGTCCTTCCATCGAGGATAAGGTCATGAAGTTCCCGGATAAGAACCGGCATCAGATTTTCATCGAGCCGGAGGGACTGTATACGAACGAGATGTACCTGAGCGGTATGTCGAGCTCGATGCCGGAGGACGTACAGTATAAGATGTACCACTCCATGAAGGGATTCGAGCATGTACACATCGTCCGAAATGCCTACGCTATCGAGTATGACTGTATAGATGCGACCCAGCTTCGCTCGAACCTCGAATTCATGAACATCGACGGTCTCTTCGCCGGCGGTCAGTTTAACGGTTCCTCCGGCTATGAGGAGGCAGCTGTGCAGGGCTTCATGGCCGGTGTCAATGCTGCCATGCGTATCCTTCATCGTGATCCGGTCGTACTCGATCGTTCAGAAGCCTATATCGGCGTACTGATCGATGATCTCGTCACGAAGGAGAGTACAGAGCCGTATCGTATGATGACGAGTCGTGCAGAGTATCGTCTGCTCTTACGACAGGACAATGCCGATCTTCGTCTTCGAAAAATCGGCCATGCGATCGGACTCGTATCCGATGCAGAGTACGAGAAGACGCTCGAGAAGCGCAGAATGATCGATGTCGAGGAGGAGCGCCTTCGGAAGACCTTCATCGGAAACAGCGATGAGGCGAATCACTTCATGGAGGCACATGGATCGACGCCACTCAGTTCCGGTGTCTCCCTCGCAGAGCTTATCAAGCGACCGGAGCTCGACTATGAGAGTCTGAAACCGCTGGATCCGAAGCGACCGGAGCTTCCGTATGGCGTACGGGAAGAGGTCGGCATCGAGATCAAGTATGAGGGATACATCCGGCGGCAGGAGCAGCAGGTCGAGGGATTCCGTCGCATGGAGAATAAACGCATCCCGAAGGACATACGCTATGAGGAGGTCGGAAATCTCCGCATCGAGGCGAGACAGAAGCTCGAGCGCATCCGGCCGGAAAACATCGGTATGGCCAGCCGTATCAGTGGTGTCAACCCGGCAGATATTTCAGTGCTGCTGATCTATCTGGAGACGTACCACGCACCGAAGAAGGATGCAAATACGTAAAGAAAATCCCGTCGCTGAATGACGAATCCATCCTCTTTTCTGAAAAGAAACAGGTGATAAGAAGGGTCAATCAGAACGGATAAAACAATAGAAAATACAGGGAGCAGTATGACCGATACATTTTATCATCGACTGAAGGAGCAGGCGGAAGCACTGGGCATCCGGCTGAGAGACACGCAGATCGAACAGTTATTTACATATTATGAGATGCTGGTGGAAACCAATAAGGTGATGAACCTGACGACCATCACAGAGGAGTCTGAGGTCGTGACGAAGCACTTCATCGATTCTATGGCGATCGTAAAAGCCGTCGTGAAAAACGAGAATGTTTCACGTGAAACATTGAGCGGAAAAACACTGATCGATGTCGGAACTGGTGCGGGTTTCCCAGGGCTGGTGCTGAAAATCGTATTTCCAGAGCTGAGGGTCACACTGAGTGATTCACTGCAGAAGCGTCTTCGTTTCCTCGAGGATGTGATCGCGAAGCTCGGACTTCAGGAGGTCGAGACCATCCATGGAAGGGCCGAGGACCTCGGGCATCAGAAGAATCTTCGTGAAAGCTTCGATTTCTCGACCTCACGGGCTGTAGCAAATATGTCAACATTGAGCGAATATGATCTGCCGTTTGTGAAGAAGGATGGCTACTTCATCGCATACAAGTCGGGCAAGGTCGACGAGGAGCTGGCGACGGCGGAGAGCGCGATCCGAAAGCTCGGTGGTAAGCTGGAGCAGGAGGTAGAGTACATGCTTCCAGAGTCGGATATCCGTCGCTCACTGATTACGATCCGGAAGGCGAAGGAAACACCGAAGACTTACCCGCGAAAGGCCGGCACACCGGCGAAGGATCCGCTATGAAGAAAAATCAGATTGCATTGATTTCAAATTCACTGCTCCTGCTGACGGCGATCATCTGGGGCTTCGCGTTCGTCGCGCAGAGCGTCGGCATGAATTATGTCGGGCCGTGGACCTTCGTGTTTACGCGTTTCTTCATCGCGGCGATTCTGCTCCTGCCGCTCTCGGCATTTTCGGAGAAGAACTACCGCGCATCGCTGCCGGAAGCAGTGGAAGAGAAGCACTATAAGACAGAAGCGCTGCTCGGTGGGGGAGTCTGTGGACTGTGTCTGGGGGCAGCGAGTATCACGCAGCAGATCGGTATGCAGACGACCTCCGCAGGCAAGGCCGGATTTATCACCGCCTGTTATGTCGTCATCGTGCCGGTGCTCGGCATATTCGTAGGAAAGAAACCGAAGAAAACGATCTGGCTGAGTGTGGCGCTGGCGCTGATCGGTCTCTACCTCATCAGTATGCATGGCGGCATGACGATCGAGCGGGGGGATGCGATGGTGAGTCTCTGTGCACTGCTGTTCTCGTTTCAGATCATTTCCGTCGATCACTTCTCGGAGAAGGTGAATCCGATCCGGCTGTCGAATATTCAGTTCTTCTTTGCATCCCTCGTCGGACTGATCGGTATGCTTCTGTTTGAAAGGCCGGATATGGCGGGCATCCTCGGTGCGATGCCGTCGATTCTGTATGCGGGTGTGCTGTCATCGGCGGTCGGCTATACGCTGCAGGTGCTGGCGCAGAAGAATACGGATCCGACGATTGCGTCGCTGCTGATGTCACTGGAGTCGGTGTTCTCCGTGGTCGGTGGCTTCCTGATCCTTCATCAGATGCTGTCGATGCAGGAGCTCATCGGGTGTGTGATCGTGTTTGCGGCGGTGATCATCGCACAGATCGTCTGATGATCATTTCGTTATGAAGAGCTCGGAGGGGCGGCAACAGAAGCACAGTACTGCGAGCTCGGAAGACGCATGGCTGAGAAAAGTTGGTACGTGGTGGTGCCAAAATTTGACACGTATATATGTATGGGGTAAAATAGCGACAGTGATGATGTTTCACGTGAAACATTATCACTGTTTTTTCTTTAAGATGGATGTTACATCTAATGGTAAATGTTCTTAAATATCTGGTCTATGTTTCACGTGAAACATAGATGGACCATAAGTGACTGAGATGTTTCACGTGAAACATTTTCAGTTCACATTAAATCGATCACGGGAGAGTATCATGGGGAAGATTATAGCGATTACAAATCAGAAGGGTGGCGTCGGAAAGACGACGACGGCAGTAAATCTGGCGGCGACGCTTGCGGAGGCCAATCAGCGGGTTCTTCTGGTGGATTTCGATCCGCAGGGAAATGCGACCAGCGGGTTCGGTGTCGAGCGTGATGAGGTCGAGCATACAATTTACGATGCGATGAGCGGCAGCTGCACGATGGATGAGGCGATTCTCGTGGAGGTGACGGAGAATCTGGATCTGATACCGGCAGATATGAACCTGGCAGCGGTCGAGGTGGAGTTTGCGGATCAGGAGGATAAAAATCAGATTCTGAAGAATCTGCTGACACCGTATAAGGAGCACTATCACTATATCCTGATCGACTGCCCACCGAGTCTCGGCACGATCACGGTCAATGCACTGACAGCGGCGGATTCGGTGATTATCCCGATTCAGTGTGAATACTATGCACTGGAGGGTCTGAATCAGGTGCTGAATACCATCGGACTCGTACAGGAGGGACTGAATCCGGAGCTCGACATCGAGGGTATCGTGTTCACGATGTATGATGGACGAAATAAGCTGTCACAGCAGGTGGTGGAGTCAGTTAAGCAGAATTTCCAGGGCAATATCTATGATACGTTGATTCCGCGAAATGTACGTCTCGCGGAGGCACCGAGTCATGGTGTGCCGATCACTGAGTATGAATCATCGTCGACGGGGGCTGAGAGCTACCGGAGACTGGCAGCAGAGCTTATGAGTAAGGGGGACGATATCTATGGCTAAGGAGCATGGACTGGGAAAGGGCCTTGGGGCCATCTTCGGAACCAGCACAACGGTGAAATCGGATCGCCCGAAAACAGAGCATCGCTATAAGACGGTCGCAGAGAAGGCGGCGGAACAGTCTGAGACAGCGGCGGGCCTCGCGGAGCCAATGCAGGCGACCGAAGAGGCTTCTGCTGAAGCAGAGAAGAGTGTCAGCGGAAGAAAAAAGCGGGTGACCGCGGCCGCAAAAAAAGAGACGGCGAAGAACAGCACAGAAAATACCGTGATCGTGATGGCAGGCGAAAAGACCGTTCATGAGAATACAATCACGAAAGATACGAAGAAGGTTCACAGCACCGAAACCGTGCATGATACGGAGCAGGACGGGATGCTGCTCGTGAAGCTCAGTCGCATCCAGCCGGATCCGGATCAGCCGCGAAAGAATTTCGATGAGGAGAAGCTGAACGAGCTTGCAGAGTCCATCCGAACCTACGGGATGATATCACCGATCGTGGTGAAGAAGAGGGGCGCACTGTATGAGATCGTCGCTGGTGAGCGTCGCTGGAGAGCAGCACGCATCGCCGGTCTCAAGGAAATCCCGGTGGTCATCAAAGAGGTCGATGAAAAGACGAGCCGTGAGCTGTCCATCATCGAGAATATCCAGCGTGATGACCTGAATGCGGTCGAAGAAGCGAGAGCATATCAGTCTCTGATCGAGGAGTATGGACTGACGCAGGAGGAGGTCGCTGCCCGTGTAGCGAAGAATCGTTCGACCATCACGAACAGTCTGCGACTTCTGAGGCTCGAGCCGGAGATCCTCACACTTCTCCAGGATGGAAAGATCACGCAGGGACATGCCCGTGCACTGCTGGCGGTCGAGGATCCGGAGCTCCGAAAGAAGATCGCAGAGAAGTGTACGAAAGAAAATCTCTCTGTACGAGAGATCGAGACCCTCGTCAAGCTTGATAAGCTCTCGAAGGCGAAGAAGGAGAAAAAATCCTCTCCGGAAGCCCAGGAGCTTCGGCGGCTCAAGGTCATCTATAAGGATCTCGAGCGGAAGATGAAGACGAAGCTCGGTACGAAGGTCTCCATCGTTCCGAAAAATACGGAGCGTGGCACACTCGAAATCGAATATTATTCGCAGGATGATCTGGATCGTATCTTTATGATCCTGAACTCCAGCAGAAATGATTAAACAGAGCGAGGAAATATATGATAGTGACAGAAACGCTTCTGCTCGGAATCGCAGCCGCTGGGCTGCTGATCGGACTGATCTCTCTGATCCTGGCTATCCGGGCAAATGCAAAATACAAGAGACTGTATCGTCAGTATGATTACTTCATGCGTGGCAAGGATGCAGAGACCCTGGAGGACTATTTCGTCGATCTCCAGCAGCACGTGGAGGCACTCGAAAAGGAGGATATCAAGAATAAGGACGTCATGCGTGTACTCAATAAGAATATCCGTGCGTCCTTTCAGAAGCTCGGCATCATCCGGTATAACGCCTTCGGCGGAATGGGTGGAAACATGTCCTTCGCCATCGCGATGCTGGACAGCACAAACAGTGGCTTCGTCATCAATTCCGTGCACTCGAGAGAGGGCTGCTTCTTATATATAAAGGATGTCGATGCCGGTACCACCGAGGTGGAACTCGGCGCAGAAGAGCAGCTCGCGCTGGAGCAGGCGCTGGGCTATAGAGAGAAAGAAAAGCAGCAGTGAAAAAACAGACACGAAAAAAACTGAAAAAATGCCTGGCGATGGGTGCGGTATTTCTGATCGCACTCATCCTCTATTTTTACCGTTCCTGGCACTCGATGGAGCGGCAGAATACGGTGTACTCCACGATGGAAGAGCCGAGCCTGCCGGTGGCCTATGTTTCGAGCGGCGATTACCTCATGAATCCGATGCATGCCTATCTTCAGGATATGGGAAAGCAGGCAGCCCGCGATATGATCACGGTGCTGCCGCAGGATCGTCAGCTGAAGCTCGTCGTGCAGGAGTACGATAACATGGTGGCTTCAGCCAGCTACGAGATCCGTACACTGGACCTCAGCCATCTCATCGAAAAGGGAACGGTCTCCGACATCAGCCGGAGCGACGGTAACGCAAGCCTCGTCCTGCCGATTCAGAATCTCATCAATAAGGATCAAGCGTATCTTCTGCATATCACGCTGGAGACGGGTGCCCATACGCTGAACTACTATACACGTATCCTCTGGACGGACCGTGATTACACGAAATCGATGGAGGATGTCGCGTTCAGATTTACGACGGGCAGCTTCGATTCAACGAACAGTAAGGATATCACGACCTATCTGGAAACGAAGGATACGGCGGATAATTCGAGTCTCGGACATGTCGATCTGCACTCGAGCTTCAACCAGATCATCTGGGGAAAGACCGGGATGCAGCCGAAGGGAAGATTCTATATGACGCTCAAGGAATTTGACGGCATGATGGGCGAGATTCAGATCAGCTACGAGTCGTATATGACGGATGAGAACGGAGAGGAGAAGCACTTCCTGAATGAGGATAACTTCGTCTTTCGAAATGATCCGGAGCGGGTCTACATGATGGACTTCGACCGGACGACACATCAGATCTTCGAGGGCGACAGCGAGGATTTCGCGGGCAAGCGGATCACGCTCGGTGTCGGAAATACGGATGATATCGCCGTGCAGAAGTCGGAAAATGAGCATTATATCGCATTTAAGACGGATCAGGGGCTCTGGCGCTACGATCAGTCTTCGAAGAGCGGACATGCGGTGAATATCTTCAGCTACCGCTCGGATACGGATGATGGCGTCCGCGCAAACTATGATCAGCATGACATCAAGATCCTGTCGGTATCGGATAAGGGCGATGTGGATTTCCTCGTCTACGGTTATGTGAACCGGGGAAGCCATGAGGGATATAATGGTATCCTGTACTACCGCTATGACAGCTCGAATGATACAGTGACGGAGAACTTCTTCATTGCGATCCCGGAGGTATATGATCAGATACGCTGGAATCTCGAGAAGCTCGCCTACCTGTCCGGTGACGGACTCCTGTATCTCTATTACGGCGGCAGCATCTACGGCATCGATACGAACAGCCTCGAGGTCGTCACGATCGCCACAGGACTGCAGGAGTCGGGCTTCGCAAGCTCGGATACGCAGCAGTACATCGCTTACCAGAATCCGGATGCGGAGGACATCTATCACGCCGCGAAGATCACGCTCGTAAATCTCGAGAGTAATCAGTCCAGCGAGATCCAGGGTGGTGGCTATCTCCGTTTGATCGGCTTCAACCAGGATGACCTGATCTACGGTATCATCAATCCGGCATACGCCAGCATCTATACCGAGAAGCATAAGATTCCGATCAGCGAAATCCATATCGTCGGACCGGATCTCAGCGATAAAACGAGCTACGCGAAGGATGGATTGCTCTTTACGAACGTTCGTGTGAGCGGAACCCGCCTTCACTTCGATAAGATCCGTCCGGTCGAGGGTG
This sequence comes from Oribacterium sp. Sow4_G1_1, assembly GCF_052116105.1. Lineage (NCBI taxonomy): Bacteria > Bacillati > Bacillota > Clostridia > Lachnospirales > Lachnospiraceae > Oribacterium > Oribacterium sp. Sow4_G1_1. The sequence continues at coordinate 4,454 of NZ_JBQKLS010000026.1, read as the reverse complement.
GACACTATGAGGCTGCCGGCGAGGACACCATCATCTCGAATCGTGAACAGACCGATGCGAGACTTAGTGGTGTCGGCTCGTACACGGATAAAATCCTTCAGAAGGTCTGGTATATCGAGATCAAGGACCTCGGCACGAAGCATGTGCGGAGCACGGCACCGAAAAATCTCTCCCTCGAGCGAGCCTCCTCCATCGACCTGAACATCACGGAGGATAAAAATGTGATACCGATGTTCTATGCCTACGCACACGGTCATTTCCAGGGCCGTACCCGGACGCTCGAAGAGGCGTATGAGCTCGTGTACGATGATTTCGGTTATGTGCTTACCGCGGATGGGGAATTCGTATGGAATCGTGTGGATAAGAGTACGATGGTGACGATCCGGAACGCGACAGCCCTCGCCGAGGAGCCGCTCACGAAGCTCTCGAAGCTGACCACGATCGACACCTATGATACCTACAGTATGGTCAATGCTTATGGCATGGACCTGAGCTCCGCCCTTTACTTCCTGAATAAGGGCTACCCGCTGATCGCGTATCTCGAGGACAGCTGCTATCTGATTTACAGCTATGACTCCTTCAATATCCGTCTGGTGGATCCGGTGAGCGGAAGCCAGAATGTCGTCGGAAGAGAGGACGCGGAAGCGATGTTCCGTCAGGATGGAAATCGATTCGTCGGGATCGTGCCGCACAAAACATAAGAAAACCGGAGGCGAAAGCCTCCGGTTTTTCGTTATGTTGATTGAAAGTCCGACAGTGCGTCTGCGAGTGCGGCGAACTGTGCGAGGGTGAGGGCTTCGCCACGGATGGTCTCGGAGAGACCGAGGGAAGCGAGGGCTTCACGGGTAGCGTCCTTCGGGATGGAGGCGAGGGAAGAGAGGGCGTTCAGCAGTGTCTTCCGGCGCTGTCCGAAGGCGGCCTTAATGATCTGGAACATCCAGCGCTCGTCCTCGACCTGTACCGGCGGCTCGGCGTAGCGCTTCAGTCGGATGACGGCGGAGCCGACATTCGGGCGAGGGATGAAGCAGTGTGGTGGCACCTCCTGGATGATGTCCGGCTCGGCGTAGTACTGCACCGCGAGGGAGAGGGCACCGTAATCCTTCGTGCCTGGTCCCGACTGCATGCGATCGGCGACCTCCTTCTGCACCATGACGGTGATCGACTGGATCGGTGCATGGCTCTCGAAGAGGCCCATGATGATCGGGGTTGTGATGTAGTAAGGGAGATTCGCGACGACCTTTACCGGATTACCGTGGTTGTAGGTCGCGATGACCTCGTGGAGATCGAGCTTCAGTACATCGTTGTGGATGATGGAGACATTGTCATACGCCTGTAAGGTCTCGTGCAGGATCGGGATGAGGTTCGCGTCGATCTCGACGGCGACGACATGGCCGGCCGCCTCAGCGAGTGCCTGGGTCATCGTGCCGATGCCTGGTCCGATCTCGAGGACACAGTCGTCCTTCGTGATTTCCGAGCTCCGAATGATGTTCTGGAGCACGTTTTCGTCGATCAGGAAGTTCTGACCGAAGCGCTTCTGGAAGCGGAAATCGTTCTTCTGTATGATTTTGATGGTTTCCTGTGGGTTGATTAATTTATTCATAGGCGTAGTGTACCATAATTTATAGAAAAAATCTCCCGGATTGCTCCGGGAGATTCAAATTCTTCATCGAGAAAATGTTACTGTTCACTCGTGGCTCGGCGGACAGCAACACCTTGACTTGCCCTCGTTTGAACAGGGACGAGAAAATACATCGAACAGAAGAAGATCAGTGGCTGCGACGTACGACGCGTGCGACGCGGAGGCGGCCACGGTTCAGCAGGTAGCAGAGGATTGCCCATCCTTCGGCGGCGTTTGCGAGGGACTCCTGTGCAGCGACGGTCTTGTCGCTGAGGGTCAGGATACAGCCGAGACGGGAGGTCGGAATCGAGGTGGAGAGAGGGAACATGTGGCTCCAGATCGCACGCTTCTCCTTATAGGAAAGATAGAAGCCTTCCTTCTCTGCATTTTCTACCGCGTCTTCCGGGTGATAGAAGCAGTACCAGCGGCCGTCATGGATGGTCTTATCCACCTTATGATAATCAATCAGGCAGAAATCGTGCAGAAGACCTACACGTGCGGCACTGTCCGGATCGACACCGATATGCGGTGCGATCGCGGCAGCCATCTTCGCGACGCGGACCGAGTGATCGTAGGTGTTCGTGCTGCCATGACGAGGCACGGACATCAGTTTTCGATACGCACGATTCTCGGTGATCGTCGGGTACTGCTTCGCAAACTGCACTGCGTCATCATTTAAAACCATCGGTATATTCCTTTCTGATGCAAGGCATCGAGACAAAAAACAGAATAAGTGAACACGGGCGCCGCCTGCAGTTACTGCAGTGCGGTCCATACGTCGCAGGCTTCGGTCAGAAGTTTCAGAACAGAGCCTGCATCGCGTATAGCTGCCCGTAATTATTAAAACTATATACGAATGCACGAAAGGCCGTCAATTATATTTAGTAAAATTTTAGAAAAGAGTATGTAAAAAGCAAAAATCTTAGAGATTTCTGCACATTGTGAAGAAGTTTCGGGATGACTACACTAGAAGTCGATTTGAACAGTATACAAAAGGCCGGGTGCCGCATGTATACATTGACCGAAAAACATCGAGGTCAGCGTGGATCCGCGTCCTCCGGTGTTGATCTGCAGCAATCCTTAACCGAGGCTTTATCATGAAGCGTTTTCACCATAGACACAGAACCGCTGTCCTCGATATGACGACCATCGCAGCGGTGATTCTGTCTTTTTTTTCCGCCCTTCTCCTGTTCAGCCTGCGCTGGCTGATGAATACCTGGTCGGAGCTCACCGTGGATGAGGTCCTGTATCACCTCTTCGCGCCGCTCCAGGGCACCAGCACCGCGATGGTCCACGAGTATATCCTGAAATGTGCGATTCCGGCCGCGATCATCGCGATCGTCATCATCGCGATCTTCATCGTCTGCCGGCATAAACAGAACTACCGGAAGCTCGTGACGCTCGCACTGCTCGCCGCCTTCTTCACCACCGGCTTCACCGTGGTGGATGCCTGGGACGACCTCGACATCGGCACCTACATCAAGTCGCAGCTCGAGACCTCCCGCTTCATCGACGATCACTACGTCGACCCGAAGAACGTGACGCTTTGCTTCCCGGAGAAGAAGCGGAACCTCATCTACATCTTCATGGAGTCGACAGAGGTGACCTTCGCCGACCAGGCCTCCGGCGGTGCCTTCCCGCAGAACACGATCCCGGAGCTCACGAAGATCGCCGAGGATCACGAAGACTTTTCGGGTGCGGCATCCACCCTCAACGGTGGGTACGCCATGCCGGGTGCGACCTGGACGATGGGCGCCATGTTCGCACAGACCTCTGGACTTCCGCTGAAGATTTCCATCGATCAGAACGCGATGGACTCGCAGAAATCCTTCTTCCCGGACATCCTCACGATCGGTGACATCCTCGAGAAGCAGGGCTACACCCAGGAGCTGATGCTCGGCTCTGTCGGCTACTTCGGTGGCCGCAAGCTCTACTTCCAGACCCATGGAAGCTATGCCATCAAGGACTTCAGCTACTGGAAAAACCAGCACAAGTTCCCGGCGAACTACTGGGTCAACTGGGGCTTCGAGGACCGGAAGCTCTACGAGTACGCACAGGAGGAGCTCACCCGCCTCAGCAGCAGTGAGCAGCCGTTCAACCTCACGATGCTGACCGTCGACACGCACTTCCCGGACGGCTATGTCTGCCCGCTCTGCCCGACGACCTTCGATGAGCAGTATGCGAATGTCTACGCCTGCGCATCGAAGCAGCTCAGCAGCTTCCTCGACTGGTGTAAGCAGCAGGACTGGTACGCCGACACGACGATCGTCATCTCCGGCGACCACCCGACCATGGACCACGACTTCTGTGACGATGTGCCGGAGAATTACGAACGGACCGTCTACACAGCGTATGTCAATGCTGCCGTCCAGCCCGTCCGTGCAGAGCGCCGCGACTTCACGACCTTCGATGATTTCCCGACGACCCTTGCGGCTCTCGGCGTCGATATCGCAGGCAACCGCCTCGGCCTCGGCACGAATCTCTTCTCCGATGTACCGACGCTCTCCGAGCAGTTCGGACGCGCGAAGGAGAAGGAAGAGCTCGAGAAGAAATCGGCACTGATGGAGCAGCTCGGGCAGATCGACGAGCAGGCCGCCATCGAGTCCAAAGAAGCAAAAGAACTGAAAGAGAAGCAGAAAAAAGAAAAGGCAGCCGCCGAATCACGTGCGGCTGCGGAGAACCGTAAATAAAAACAGTGCAGGGCCGTTGCCCTGCACTGTTTTTCATTGTGCGCCTGGCGGCGCACGTTTCTAAACGGTGTAAGTCCGGAGTCCGCCCGGTAGCGGGAAGGACATAGCCGAAGGCAAGGGTGTCTGTCGCGAGGCAGAATCTGAAG
>NZ_JBQKLS010000025.1:0-27970 GCF_052116105.1 Oribacterium sp. Sow4_G1_1 | reverse complement strand
ATGATCAGTATCAGACAGCAGCATAGAGAAATACCCTGGCTGACTTTTCGTCAGCCAGGGTAAACCTAGAACTTATTGTTATTCATTGTCCACTTGACGGGTAGCACACCATACGGTCCGGGGATTCGTTCATTTATTCAGTTGTATGTGCTGATGATCAGTTTACACCGTAGCCTAAAGCAGCTGCGTTGTCGATGCCCTGTGCAGCGAAAGCCTCACGAGCGAGGTTAGCCATAGCAGCAGCATACTCAGAGTAGTTAGCGTAAACAATCTGAGTGCCATCCGTAGCAGCAACAACTACAGGAGCAGCTGGATCAACAGCAGCCTGAGCTACAGCAGCCTCATGAATAGCGTTTGCATACTCAGCAGCAGCATAGGAGTAAGCGTTCTTTGCATTTAAGGAACCGATGTCATAGGAAGCAACACCAGCGAATGCAGGAACGGACATAGCAGCAACCAGAGCGCCAGTCATCACCATAGCAGCAATCTTCTTTGTCATCTTCATCATCATATACCTCTCAAATAAATTTGAAATCTGTCACTGAATTCGTGACTCAAAATTTCTAAACCTTTTATAACACATTTCTTAAGATTTTAATACGGTTTTCAAACATTTTCGTAATAAAAATAAAGTACAGTTTACGGAAAAAGAGCGTAAATATAAACAGATTCCTGCTTTCTGTCGGATTTTCTTACGATTCCCTCCGGGTCCCCTGCTTGAACTGCTACACGTTAAAAATCACTGTAACTGAAAAAAGTCAAAAATCAGTTGACAACATTGCCTGAATTAAGTATAGTATACAAGTCGCTTGAGAAAAGCGTATCGGGGTGTGGCTCAGTTTGGCTAGAGCACCTGGTTTGGGACCAGGGGGTCGCAAGTTCGAATCTTGTCACCCCGACGATTGATAGACCATCGAGAATGAACTCTCGGTGGTCTTTTTTGTGCTTTTATAGCGCTTCAGGAATACCGTTCCTGCTTTTCCAGGTAGGCTTCGTGTTCTTCCCGTGACATACATACCTTTCCGATCGGGGTGTCGTATTCCTGGCGGTCATTGAGAAGCCGGCGCTCGATGAACTGCTCGATGGCCTGGCGTATGTGCTTCAGCTTTTCGCGGGTGTCTGGATGATCACTCTGAAAGCGCAGCATCTCGTCGAGGTAGCCCTGTGCGCGTACCTGCCGGAAGCTCTCGGTATAGACGAGTCCGAAGACGAAGGCCATGTGGCCGATCATGAAGTCGATGGCGGTTCTGGAGTAGGTGCGGTCGACATTGCGCGCATGCATCACGTCATCGTAGACCTGATCGGAGATGGACGCGGTGCGGAAGGCTTCCTCCGGGAGATCATAGATCTCGCTGCGCGGTGTTTCGCAGTTCACGCGCAGGATGTCGATTTTATCTGCATCCCGCAGGATGGTGGCGAAGCGGTACTCGCGTGCACTGAGCTCCTCCGGGAGGCGGTACACGTTGTGGAGACGTATCGTCTTCTCGAGGAGCGCAAGCTCGTCCTCCTCAGCATCGCGCACAAAGAGACGGAGCTTCCCGTCATGGAAGAGGATATCCGCACTCAGCATCGCATGATTGCAGGACAGACGGTCCTGAAAGGTATGGTACTGGCGTAGCTGCTCGAAGCGGCCGATGTCGTGGAGCATACCGCTGAGCCAGGCGAGATCCCGGTCGGCCGCAGACAGTCCGAGGTCTTCCGTGATTGCGTCGCACATCGCAGCGACGCGGTAGGTGTGGTCTACCTTCAGCTTTACCTTCACATCGCTGAGATCATAATCTGAAACATAGGCTTTAAAGGCCTCTTTGACATGCATTCGATCGATGTTCACCATTCAGTCCTCCCCTCGCACATTTTTACTGAAAAATTTACGGTATTTCTATTATAATAATAAAATAATCAGAAAGTGGAAGTGAAAATCATGATAAAGCTGCACAAACGACGGAACATCTGCGCCGGTCTGCTTTTAACCGGCACACTTATACTCTCTGTGCTCAGTGCCTGCGGAAGCCGCGACACGGAGGCGACACCGGATTTCAGCGACATCCCCGCGGATCAGAAGCTGACGATCTATACGGCACATAAGGCCGAGGTCTACCGTCCGATCATCCAGGAATTCGAGGAATCCACGGGCATCTGGGTCGATGTGCGTGCGGGTGGCACGACCGAGCTGCTTGAAGAGCTGCAGGAGATGCAGAGCACGTCGAAGCAGGAGGTCGATGTCATGTTCGGCGGCGGCATCGAGATGCTGGAAGCCTATAAGGACTGTTTTCAGCCCTATTCGTCGCCGCTGGAAGCGAAGCTGGATCCGGTCTATATCTCGCCGGATCACTACTGGACGCCCTTCACCGAGCTTCCGATCGTGTTTATCTATAACAGTAAGATCGTGCAGCCGGAGAGTGCACCGCACAGCTGGCAGGATTTCCTGGACGGCAGCTGGAAGGGCAGTATCAGCTTCGCGGATCCCTCCATGTCCGGCACGAGCTACACGATCCTCGAAACCATGAAGGATGCGACACAGCTTCCGGAGTCGGAGCTCCTCTCGAAGTTCTGTGATGACCTCGACGGGCATCTCGCGAAGGGCTCCGGAGAGGTACTCACGGAGGTCGCAAACGGCGACCGGCTGGTGGGCATCACCCTCGAGGAGAGTGCACTGAAGGAGATCGCACGTGGCAGTGATGTCGGTATCTGCTATCCGTCGGAGGGCACCTCTGCGGTTCCGGATGGTGCGGCCATCGTGAAGAACGCACCGCACCAGGAAAACGCCGAGCGCTTCATCGACTTCATCCTGAGCGATCCGGTGCAGCGCTATACGATTTCCCCTCTGTTCCGGCGCTCGGTCCGTACGGACCTGTCCACGAACGACAAGACCGTAGGGCTCCGTATCCTCGCCTTCGATATCGAGGAAGCCAGTGAACGGCAGACGAAGGTGCTGCAGGACTTCTGGCAGATCTGGGAGGCACGTTATGCTTGAGTACATCAACAAGTCCTACCGCCGTCAGCTGATGTTTTACTTCACACTGGTATCCGTCGTTCCGCTCGTCCTGAGCGGACTGCTGCTCGTCGGCATGTTCCGTACGCGCGTTCACCGGGAGTTCGCAGCGCAGGATCTCGCGAAGCAGCAGCTGATCGAGCAGCGTCTGGAGGAGCACTTCCGCTCCGTCGAGGAGGTCATCGCGCAGATTGCAGACGATCGGGATATTCGGAAAGCATTGACCCAGGGTACGGTCTCGTCCTCGAACATCTATGCGGCGCTCTACCGTGAGACACAGGCGATCCGCTCCTTCTCGACCGTCGACATCTACGCCGGTGAAAAGCGCATCTATACGACGGACCGCGGCACGGTGTCGAAGACTCTGCCGTCCGATTTCGGCATCATCGCCCGCCTCGAGGCACAGCCGACGGAGACGGCCTATGTCCTGAACTACGACGGCATCTATACCCGCGAAACGAGTCTTCAGATCGGTCGTAAGATCAATGCCAATGCCGGCTACGTCATCGTGACGATCGACCAGAGCGATTTCGAAAGCATACTGAAGGAGAGCTATAACGGTAACGAGGGCGTTCTCCTGTTGAATGCCTACTGGGAGCCGCTCTACGCCGGTGGAAACCTCGCTTCCGAGGCGAACCTTCAGCTTTTCCGGAAGAATCGTCTGGAGGGTCGATGCCTGAATGAGACATTCGCCGATAATCTCTATGCGGCCTGCGTCGGCGACACGGGACTGACGCTCGTCTATATGACGCCACCGGCACTCAGCGAGGACATCTTCCGTATGATGTTCATGATGCTGCTGATCATCACGGTGCTGGTGCTCATCGGAAGTCTCATGCTGTCCGGCTATGTATCAAACTACCTCGCCCAGCCGATTCAGAAGCTGAGTGACGGCATGCGGGCCCTGCGTCATGGAGATCTGAACGCCCATGTAGAGCTTCCACGAGATGACGAGCTCGGCCAGCTCGCCGATGGCTTCAATAAAACGACGGTACGGATCCGCCGGAACATGGAAGAGCGGGTGCAGCAGCAGAAGCATCTCAACGAAACCGAGATGCGGATGATGCAGGCACAGCTGAATCCGCACTTCCTCTATAACACGCTCGACACCATCAAGTGGGTGGCGAAGGCACATCAGGTCCCGGAGATCGTCGCACTCAGCTCGGACCTCGCGAAGATCCTCCGCCGCAGCATCTCGGGCCGGGAGTTCGAAACGCTGCAGGAGGAGCTCGAGCTCCTCGAAAGCTACTGTAATATCCAGGAGCTGCGCTTCGATGACTCCTTCAGCTACGAGGTCGAGGTGCCGGAGGAGCTGATGGCATGCATGGTGCCGAAGCTGATGCTGCAGCCGATCGTCGAAAACGCCATCATCCATGGCCTCGAGGGCGTCGAGGATGGACTCGTGAAGGTCACCGCCCGCCGGGTAGAAGAGGAGCTCGAGGTCCATGTAATGGATAACGGCTGTGGCATCGAGGATACCTTCATCGAGATGGTGAAGAAGCATGATGGAAAGCTGCTGAGTGGGCATCTCGGTTTCGCAAACGTGGATTCGATCATCCGGCTGAATTATGGCTCGCAGTACGGCATCGATATCGCACGGCTGCCGGAGGGCGGTACGGATGTCATTCTCCGCCTGCCGTATACGAAATAAATAAACATGGGAGGTGTAACATGATACCTGTACTCGTCGTCGATGACGAAAAGTTTGTCCGGGAGGGCATCGTTCAGGGGACCGACTGGAAAAGTGTCGGGTGCGAGGTCGTCGGACAGGCGAAAAACGGAGAGGAGGCCCTCGCACTGGCACGTACACTGCATCCGGTGCTGATCGTCACGGATATCCGCATGCCGAAGATGGACGGCATCGAGCTCGTGCGGACACTTCGCGAAGAAAAGCTGGATGTAAAGGTCATTTTCCTCACAGCCTACAGTGACTTCAGCTATGCGCAGCAGGCCGTGCGCCTGCAGGCCTCCGACTATCTGCTGAAGCCCTTCGAGGACGGGCAGCTCGAAGCGGTCGTAAAGAAGATCCTCGGGGAGGCGATCCTGCACGGGCAGCACACGGCATCACCGAAGGACGCGGAGCTTCTGCCACTGAAGGACGCGGACCCGGAGATGCATCGCTATGTGCAGAGTGCCATCGGATACATCGCAGATCACTATAGTGAGGATGCCATCAGCATCACGCGCATCGCCGAAGCGATCGGCGTATCCGAGGGGCATCTCAGCCGTCTCTTTAAGAAGGACACCGGGCAGAGCATCAACAGCTATATCACCTGCTATCGTATGCGGACGGCGATGCGCCTCCTCCGGAATGTGCGCTATAAGGTCTATGAGGTCTGCGAGATGGTCGGCTACCACGACATCGCCTACTTTTCCAGTACCTTTAAAAAACTGACCGGGATGACCCCGTCGGATTACCAGGCAGGCTGACACGCGCGGACGCGCATGCCGCTGCGAGGATGGAAGCGGCTGAACAAAAAGAAACAGAAAAGTCCTGAGCTGTCCCATAGGACGCCAGGCCTCCGAAATATGTGCATACTGCACACGAAAACGCGGATAAATGATAAAAAGATGTCAGAAATGACCATCAAAATATCATTTTTACCGCGTTTTTGTTTTGCGAAAAAATTTCTATACTAGACGCATCAAGTAAAGAAAGCTCTTCAGAACATATGGAGAGCCGATCGTGAAACCATAAGGGAGGCACATTTATGAGAAAACGTAAACTCATCTCGTTACTACTGACTGCATCGATGGCCGTATCCATGCTGGCCGCATGCGGATCTTCATCGAACAACAGCGCAGCCACCACGGCAGCCGCTGCCGCTGACAAGCCGGCAGAGACCCAGGCGGCACAGCCGGCGGAAACCGAGGCTCCGAAGGAAGAGAACCTGACCGGCATCGATGCCATCATCAAGGAAGCCGAAGGGATGTCCATGGAGGAACTCGCAAAGAAGGCCATCGAAGAGTCGAATGGTAAGACCTTCTACGGCGTCGGTAACTCCTCACGTGGTAAGTCTGCACTTCCACTGTTTATCGCCTATCTGCAGACCATCGATCCGAATTACAACATGGAGTTCGAGTGGCAGCAGCCGAAGAACAACAAGATCTTCGAGCAGCTCACCGCAGATTCTCTGAAGGACAGCGGAACCTTCGCGATGACCCTCATCCAGGATGGTAACCAGATCAAGAGTAAGATGGTCGATACCGATATCTTGAAGACCTTCATCCCGAAGGAGTGGGCAGAGGCCAACGGAACCACCGCGGATGCTTACAGCGGCTACCTGCCACTGCAGACGCTGAATAAGGTCTTTATGTATAACTCAACCGGCTCCGCTGAGTTTAAGAACTGCTGGGATTTCATTTATAAGGATCAGCACCCGCTGTACATGGACATCGATTCCGAGCTCGTCGGCAAGAACTTCCTGTACATGCTGACCGAGGATAAGTACGCCGGCATGCTGAAGGATGCCTACGATGCACTCGATGATGAGCACAAGGCTTACTTCGATCCGACCATTCAGGAAGTGGCTTCGGATGCAGACGATTTCGGTCTCGGTGAGAACGGCAAGTACGCCCTCGCATGGATCAAGCTCTGGGTAGAGAATTACAACGCACAGACCGATGATGGCCCGATCTGCAACACCCTCGTAGATAAGTCCGCGAAGGATCAGTCCGGTCTCCTCGTTTACTCGAAGCTTCGTTCTGTAGAGGAATCCGCAACGGTTTCCGTCAACAACATCAAGGTAGCTGCATACCAGGATGGCTATAAGGGCATCGGCGGCTACGGCTACAACCACTACCTCTTCCTGACGAAGAACAGCCCGCTTCCATGGACCGCATGTGCATTTATATCCTACATGACATGTACAGAGGACGGCTTCAGTGCATGGGGCAAGGACATGGGCGGTTACAGCTCGAACCCGAAGGTTGCAGAGCAGATCGAGGCAACCTATAACCACGCAAAGGGCGGCTATAACGACGCTGGCGAAGATGCGTTCCCTGCAAAGGATGACCGTGGCTATGACTGGTGGACCACCACCGGCGAGCTCGTACTCGAGGATCCGGAGTACTGCGCAGACGCTGCATTCGGTGTCGGCAGCTGGATCGAGACCCTGACCAAGTACGCAGACGCGAAGTAAAAGCGCATTATATGAACTGATTTTTCGGCCGGGGAGCTCATGACTCCCCGGTCGGTTTTAAGAACGGAGGAATTCATCTATGGAAACGACTGCATCCGGTACACGTGATACGAAAGCCATACTCCGTAATAAGATCGTCACCTTCTTTTCGAAGCCGCAGAACATCATCCTGCTCGTCTTCGGTATCGTGCTCACCTTCAGTACGGTAGCCCCGATCGTCGCTATCGTCCGTGACACCTTCCAGATCCATCCGGGCACCATCGACGCACATCTCACCGGAAAGGCCTCCGGCTACAGCGTCGTGAACTATGTCGATCTTTTTACGAGCCGTCTTGCAATGACCAATCTCTGGAAACCACTCATCAATACCGTGATTCTCTCGGTCATGACCTGTGTGATTTCCATCCTGTATGGTGGTTTTTTCGCCTTCCTGGTGACGAGAACCAACATGCGCTTCAAAAAGTATTTAAGCTCGATTTTCATTTTTCCGTACATCATGCCACAGTGGACTCTCGCCGTCGTATGGCAGCATATGTTTAATTCCAATGCTGTCTGCGGTACGTCCGATGGCCTCCTCGCATCACTGTTCGGCATCTGTATGCCGAAGTGGTTCTGTCTGGGCACTTTCCCGAGTGCCATGGTACTCGGTCTTCACTATGCACCGTTCGCCTACATCCTGATCGGCGGTATCTTTAAAAACATGGATGCGAACCTCGAGGAGGCAGCGACCATCCTCGATACCCCGAAGTGGAAGATCATGCTGCGCGTGACGCTGCCGATGATCCGGCCGGCGATCCTCAGTACGATCCTGCTCGTCTTCGGATCCGCGATGGGCTCCTATCCGGTGCCGCATTACCTCGGCCTCACGACCCTGTCGACGAAGTACATCTCGCTGAACTCGAAGTACACCGGTGAAGCCAGCATCCTCGCGATCATCATGATGCTCTTCGGCGTCCTGATCCTGGGTCTCAATCAAACCTCCGTCACCGGTCGCGCGAACTACACGACCGTCACCGGCAAGTCCGGGCAGCTCAGTAAGATCAACCTCGGAAAAGCCGGAAAGTACATCATGGGCGTGGTCTTCATCCTGCTGACCTTCTTCACCTCCATCTGGCCGATCCTTCTTTTCGCGCTGGAGACCTTTCTGCCGAACCCGGGCGATTACAGCTTCCTGTACACGCACGATACCTCAAACCTCACCACGAAGTGGTGGCTGACGCATGAAAATGTCAGTGAGAATGGTATGTATGGCCAGCACGGTATCCTCTATAATCCGACCATCTGGCACGCCTTCAAGGGTACCCTGTTCCTCGCCATCGTCTGCGCACTCATCGCCGGTACGATCGGCACCCTGATCGGCTACGCCGTATCGAAGAACCGTCGCTCGAAGTGGGCGAACTACGTGAACAACGTCGCCTTCCTGCCGTACCTGATGCCATCCATCGCGGTCGGCGCTGCGTTCTTCATCCTTTTCAGTAATCAGCACGTGAACCTGTTCAACACCTACACCCTGCTGATCATCGCGGGTGTCGTCAAGTACATCCCGTTCGCCTCCAGAAACTCCCTGAACTCGATGCTGCAGCTCTCCGGTGAGATCGAAGAGGCCGCCATCATTCAGGATATCCCGTGGCATAAGCGGATGCTGAACATCATCATCCCGATTCAGAAGAGCTCCATCATCAGCGGCTATACCCTGCCGTTCATGACCTGCCTTCGTGAGCTGTCCCTGTTCCTGCTTCTCTGCACCCAGGGCTTCATCCTCTCCACGACACTGGATTACTTCGATGAGATGGGTCTGTACGCCTTCTCCAGTGCGATCAACCTGATCCTCATCATGACGATTCTTCTGTTTAACACCCTCGTCAATGTCCTGACGGGAGCAAGCCTTGATAACGGAATAGGAGGTTAAGTATGCCGTCCATCACATTAACACACATCACCAAACGCTGGAAAAACTATTTCGGTGTCGATGACCTCAGTCTCGATATCCCGGACAATGCCTTCGTCACGCTGCTGGGGCCTTCCGGCTGTGGAAAAACCACCATCCTTCGTATGATTGCGGGCCTCGAGACGCCGACCGAAGGGCAGATCAAAATCGGCGACCGCGTCGTCTTCGATTCGGATAAGGGAATCAATGTTCCGGCCAACAAACGAAAGGTCGGCTTCCTCTTCCAGAACTATGCACTCTGGCCGAACATGACCGTGTATCAGAACATCTCCTTCGGTCTTAAAAACATCAAAGAAGAGCTGCCGCGGATCGACGTAAAGGCGAAGGTCAGCTCCGATCTCATGCATGCGCTGAAGAGTGGAAAGAAGGTAAAGGACCAGATCGAGGACTGCCGCGATAAGAACGGAAAGCTCGATACCGAAAAGGCCTACGTGAAGCTCATCGACACCTTCAACCTCTCCATCATGAGCGCGAAGGAGCTCTTCAACCTGAAGATTCATGAGGCGGCGGATCCGCAGCAGGCGGCCGACGCGGCACGTGCCGGCTATGAGAAGACCCTTGCGGAGATCAATGCAGGCTATGCGGCGAAGGGGCAGACCCTCGACGAGCATTTCCACGTCACACAGAACGGCACCGCGATCATGGAGGTCCGGAAATTAACGGACGAAGAGATCGACAGCCGTGTACGTCAGGTTTCCCGTGTCGTAAAAATCGGTATGTTCATGGATCGTTATCCGGCAGAGCTTTCCGGCGGTCAGCAGCAGCGTGTCGCCATCGCCCGTACCCTCGCACCGGAGCCACAGGTGCTCTTCATGGATGAGCCGCTCAGTAACCTCGATGCGAAGCTTCGTCTCGAGATGCGCTACGAGCTGCAGCGTCTTCACCTGGAGACCGGATCGACCTTCGTCTACGTCACCCATGATCAGATGGAAGCGATGACCCTCGCGACGAAGATCTGCCTCATCAACAACGGTGTCCTCCAGCAGTACGACGCACCGCTCGAGGTCTACAACCGCCCGACGAATCTCTTCGCGGCCGATTTCGTCGGCAACCCGTCCATCAACTTCGTAGAAGCCACGGGTGAGCAGCGTGCAGACGGCAGCGTCGCCCTCGAGATCTTCCATGGTATCCATGCACGCTTCATCCCGAACGAAGCGCTCGAGCTTCCGACCTGGTTCACACAGCGGGACGCAGATGCCGCCGCGAAGAAGCAGGCAGAAATCGATCGCCTGAAGCAGAAGCACGCCGTCGAGAAGAGCAACAAGGATGAGGTCTTCAAGTACCATATCGAAAAGGTCATCGAAGAGGACAGCTCCATCCTCGAGGATCCGATCCTCACAAACCGCGACCTCGTGCTGGGCATCCGTCCGGAGGCGATCGACATCGAGCCGGAGGGTGCGCTCCAGACCACGATCTTCGGTGCCATGCCGACCGGTATGGAATCGACGCTCAAGCTCTGTGTGCAGGATGACTACCTCCTGACCGGCGTGATCTTCGGGAACAATGCCTACAGGATCGGCGAGCAGGCCGGCATCGACATCCACGGCAGCCACATCCTGCTGTTTGACCGTCAGTCTGGAAAGTGCATCGCCGACGGTCGTCTGGAAATCGAGAAATAAGGCACTCTGTACCTGACAGGGGGCACTCGGAGGGACGGCAACGTATGTGACTGCAAAATCCCGGCCAGCCCCTTGACAAAGCGATGCGCCGAACCTACAATGGCTGTGTCAATTGAATAGACAGAAATCGTTGAAGAGGACAGTAGTATTTGATTTCGGATACAGAGAAACGCCGGTTGCTGCGAGGCGTCGAGGAAATAAATATGAACACCACCTCGGAGAGGTCCTTAATCGGACCCGTTGACTACGTTACCGTCGAAAGAGTGGTCATCTGTGCAGGTGCAGAAGCATTCGCCCACAGGATATGTGGAAGATGACAATTTGGGTGGAACCGCGAATCTATCGTCCCAATCAGTTCGAAAGAGCTGATTGGGGCATTTTTGTTTAAGGCAGAGATTCGCTGTGTGGCACTGGACCGGTTGTCCAGACACGAAATCAGCCGACCCAAAGGGCTGGTTTTGAAACATTCAAAGGAGAAACAAATGGAAAAGGAAGAGTTATTACAGGTGTATCGTCATTCCCTCGCACACATCCTCGCAAAGGCAGTGATTGAGATCTATGGTAAGGAAGTACAGTACGGCATCGGACCTCAGATCGAGGACGGCTGCTACTATGACTTCGTTCTGCCGGAGGGCAAGAGCATCGGTGAAGAGGACTTCAAGGCCATCGAGAACAAGATGCGTGAGATCATCAAGCGTCGTGAGCCGTGGACACGGAAGGAAGTTTCGAAGGCCGAGGCGAAGGAGATCTTCAAGGATCAGAAGTTTAAGCTCGAGCTGATCGAGGAGCTTCCAGAGGACGAGACCATCTCTGTTTACTATACTGGTGATGATTATGTCGATCTCTGCCGTGGACCGCACGTAGAGAATTCACAGGAGCTGATGAGCGCGGCTTACCAGATTCACAGCTGTTCCGCAGCATACTGGAGAGGCGACGAGAAGCGTGACCACATGCAGCGTGTCTATGTGTATGCATTCCCGACGAAGGATGAGCTGAAGCAGCACGTAAAGATGATCGAGGAGGCGCGTGAGCGTGACCACAAGAAGATCGGTGCGCAGCTTGAGCTCTTCATGTTCAACGAGACTGCTCCAGGTATGCCATACTGGCTGCCACGTGGATGGCAGATGTACCAGGCACTGCTTCAGTACAGCCGTGAGGTACAGCGCCGCCATGGCTACACCGAGATCGCAGCGCCGCTCGTAAACAACAAGCGTCTCTGGCTCGTTTCCGGTCACTGGGCACATTATCTCAACAACATGTTCATCGTTCCGGGTATCGACGGCTACACCACGGCAGACGCGGATATCGAGAACGTGGTCGAGGATTATAAGGATGCGGCAGCCGAGAAGAAGGTAGCGAAGATCCAGGCCGGTTCTGTCATTTACAACCGTGAGAACATCGACACCATGGCAGCGAAGCCGATGAACTGCCCGAACGCGATGCTTACCTTCAAGCGTAAGCTTCGTTCCTATAAGGAGCTCCCGATCCGTTACTCTGAGTACGATGTGCTGCACCGTAAGGAGAAGTCCGGTCAGATGAACGGTCTCTTCCGTGTACAGGAGTTCCGTCAGGATGATGACCATACCTTCGTGATGGAGTCCCAGATCAAGGATGAGATCGCGGATGTTATCTCTATCGCAGACGAGATCTACAAGACCTTCGGTGTCACCTACCGTGCAGAGCTCTCCACCAGACCGGATGATTTCATGGGTGATATCGACGTCTGGAATCGTGCAGAGGCATCCCTCAAGTCCATCCTCGACGAGAAGTATGGCGAGGGCGGCTACGAGATCAATGAAGGCGACGGCGCATTCTATGGCCCGAAGATCGACCTTCAGATCAAGGATGCACTCGGTCGTGAGTGGCAGTGTGGTACGGTTCAGCTCGACTTCCAGCTTCCGCACAACTTCGGCCTGAACTACACCGCAGAGGACGGCACACAGCAGATGCCGGTCGTTATCCACCGTGCGATCTACGGTTCCCTCGAGCGTTTCATCGGTATCATCATCGAGAACTTCAAGGGGAACTTCCCGTTCTGGCTGAATCCGTATCAGGTAGCCCTCGTTCCGATCCGTGAGGAGCACAACGCCTATGCGAAGAAGGTAGAGGAGGCTCTGCTGAACGCAGGCATCCGTGTCGAGGCAGACTACAGCGATAAGAACATGAAGACGAAGATCAAGGGCTTCAAGAACTACAAGGATCCGTACATCCTCGTACTCGGTGATCACGAGGCAGAGGAGAACACCGTATCCATCAACGTACGTGGTTCCAACAAGCAGATCCAGAACGTTCCGCTCGACAAGTTCGTCGCTTTCTGCCAGAAGCTGAACAGAGAGCACACCCTCGAGCTTCCGGACGAGATCGACTGAAGCTGAGATAGCTATGGGCTTTGATGATGTGATTTTTATTCTTGAAATGGTCGGTACGGTGGCCTTTGCGATTTCCGGTGTCATGGTCGCAAAGGATCGGAAGATGGACATCTTCGGTGCCATCGTACTCGGCTGTGCGACGGCCGTCGGCGGCGGTATGATCCGTGACCTCATCCTCGGCGAGATCCCGCCGGCGATGTTCACGAAGCCGGTCTATGTGACCGTCGCCTTCATCACCTGCGTCGTCGACTTCATCTTCGAGCGCAGCCAGACCACCGGGAACTATATGGATAAGATCGACCGGAACCGGATCCGCTCAAACTTCATCCTGAACGTCGCCGATTCTGTCGGCCTCGCCGCGTTCGTCGTCGTCGGCTGTCGTACGGCGGTCAATGCAGGCTACGGTGCAAATATGTTCCTCGCCTGCTTCGTCGGCGTCCTCACCGGCATCGGTGGTGGCATCCTCCGCGATATCTTCGCCGGGCAGATGCCGCTCATCATGCGGAAGCGAGTCTATGGCATCGCGGCCATCGTCGGAGCGATCGTCTACTGCGGCCTGTCCGTCATCGCCCGCCCGGCGGGTGCCTTCGGAAGCACGATGATCGCCGCGGTAGTCAGCATGATCGTGACGGTCCTGATCCGCTTCCTCGCGATCTACTTCCACTGGAATCTGCCGTCCTTCAGATAATGAACGAGGCTACAGTATCCGGAATTGAAAACACAGCACAATCGCAGGATGGACGTCCTGCGGCAGGACAGAAAGCGGCTGCACATCGTGCAGCCGCTTTTTTCGGAAAGGAAATTATGAAAACAGCGATTATTACAGGTGCCTCCCGCGGCGTGGGAAGAGCAGTGGCAGAGACATTGGCCCGCGACGGCTGGCGGCTCATCCTGAACTGCCGCTCTCGCTTCGACCTCCTGGAGCAGGTGGCGGAGAGGCTCCGCGGCGTGACGGAGGTGCATACCGTGCATGGCCCGATCACAGACGAGGTCCTCGCCGCACTGCTCGGGACACCAGGCACGAAACCCCTTCCGATCCTTACGGAAGAGGATCTTGATGGGACGCAGCCTGAATCCTGTGCTGCCTGCGAAGAGCAGAGCGATCTCGTCATATCGCACGGTCCGCAGGATGCACTTACACGACGCACGCGGATCGAGACCCCGGAGGACGCCCTCCTCCTCGTGAACAACGCCGGCATCTCGACCTTCAACCTCGCCCAGGACGTCTCGGATGACGAGCTCGAGGAGATGCTCGATGCCAACGTGAAGGACATGTTCCGCCTCACCCGCGCCGTGATTCCGTATCTGCTGCGCGCCTCCGAGGGCCGTATCCTCAACATGAGCTCTGTCTGGGGTGTGGTCGGCGCCTCCATGGAGTCGGTCTACAGCCTCACGAAGGGCGCGGTCAATGCCTTCACCGAGGCGCTGGGGAAGGAGCTTGCACCGAACCATATCCCGGTCAATGCCATCGCCATCGGCTGTGTCGATACGGACATGAACGGCTGGATGAGCGCGGAGGACCGGGCACAGCTCGAGGACGAGATCCCCTACGGTCGTATGTGCACAGCGGCAGAGGTCGCGGACCTCGTGCGTCTCCTCGCCGCCGCCCCGGCCTACCTCACCGGCCAGATCATCCGCTTCGACGGCGGCTGGATCTGAGATTTGAAATACTGTTCAGACAGTGGGGACCCGAAGGAACGCTTATAGGCCTTCTGCATCGTAAGCAAATTGTAATATAATTTGTAAGGAAAGATCGCGGCGTTTGTGCTAAAGTTAAGATGTTTGAGATCTTCGAAACAGAGTTTGCAACGCCGCTTTTTTGCGGCTTTTTTCAGAGACATCTTCGTTTTAGGCCGGGGACCGCTCCGGCGATCCGGCGGATCAGATAAAAGTATGGGAGAAAACGTGAATAGACCCAGTATGAATCATCTTATGCATCCTATGACACAGGAAACCGGTGTGCGTCTGCCTGCCGCTTCTTCGTATGCCCCGAAGCGTCGTACGCGGAGGCTCGCGCTGAAGCTGGCCCTGCTTCTCATGTTCAGCCTGACGACCACCTCGACCGCACTGGCGGACGAGGTCCTGATCGGCATCGGCGACGGCCCGGTATCGGACGAGGAGCTCGGCATCTCCGACCAGGATCTGGCCGCGGCGACGGACGGTTCCATGATTCCGGAGTATAAAATCTCGGAGATTCACGAGACCAGTGCCAATGTCGTCAGCGAGCAGTATACCGTGGCGCAGGACTCGACGGCAGCCGAAACGATCCAGGAAGCTGCGGTTTCGACGGAGGGAAAGGAAACCCTGCTGGAAATCGTGGATTCGGTCGATGATTTCGCCGTTTTTAAGAAGAACACGCAGAGTGCCTCTTCCACTCCACAGAAGAGCACGGTCAGTGCAGCCGCGAATATCCTCACGAATGTCGGCACCAGCGGCGTGAGCACAGCTGCCGGAAACATCATCCAGGCCGCCGGCGATGCCATCAGTGGTACACGAAGCAGCAGCGCTTCTGAAACGAAGAGTGATGCAGCCGTAACAAACGCAGGCACGAGCATTTTAAGTCGTAGTAATGTCATCGAGGCCGGTACCTCCATCGTAAAGTCGATCAGCAGCAGTCTTCCGGTCATCGCGACGACGGCTTCCCGTCAGGCACTGATCCAGTACGCGAAGCAGTTCCTCGGGAATCCGTATGTCTATGGCGGCACTTCCCTCACGGATGGCGCTGACTGCTCCGGCTTCGTACAGCAGATTTTCAAGCACTTCGGCATCACGACAGGGCGCAGCTCCCGTGATCAGTATGCGAATGCACAGTCCATCAGCTTCGAGCAGCTCCAGCCGGGCGACCTCGTATTCTACGCATCGGGTGATTACATCAACCACGTCGCGATCTATGCCGGCGATGGCGTCATCATCCATGCAGCGAATGCACGTACCGGCATCTGCACCGGACGCTACGATTACCGTACACCGGTCGGCTATGGACGTTTCATCCAGAACTGATATCCGAAATAAATGAAGAACCCCTTAAGCGAAACAGCTTAAGGGGTTCTTCGTTTTATGGAGTCCATATGACAAATGGATGATCAGCATCACGATCTAACGTACGCTGGATACCACTCGATGGAATTTACTATTTTATATGGAGGCCTGCCGGCCTCTCCGGGGATCAGTACTCCGGCTCGATCAGGCCATAGTTGCCGCTCTTTCTTTTATAAACGACGGCAACGTTTCCGGTATCGCCGTTCTGGAATACGAAGAAGGTATGGCCGACCAGCTCCATCTGGAGGCAAGCCTCTTCCGGGGTCATCGGCTTCAGGTTGAAGTGCTTTGTACGCTCGATCTGGATTTCATCCTCACCGAGCTCATCCTCCAGCTCCTCTGCGAAGGCGTCGGAGAAATCAGCAGCCTGCTGACGATTGATCAGCTTCGTGCGGTACTTACGGATCTGACGTTCGATGACGTCTACAACCATATCGAGGGACTGGAACTTATCCGGTGTGATCTCCTCAGCACGGATGACACCGTCCTTTACCGGGATGGTCACCTCGACCCTATACTTGTTTTTCTCAGTGGAGAGAGTGACGTTGCAGATGGTGTCTTCCTTGAAGAACTTCGATAACTTGCCCAGCTTCCGATCGATCTGGTCCTTCATGCCGTCAGATACAGTAACATTTCTTCCTGTGATGTTAAACTTCATAAAATCACGCTCCCTTAAAAAGATTTCCTGATGTGGGTCATTCAGGATATATATATTATATCATATATAGAGGAAATTTCTACAACGTAATGGATATGTAAAATATAATCCGTCGCTGTTCAAACGTCGTTAAGTCAAGGCGTGGCCCGGCTGCCGTCCGCCGAGCCACGAGTGAACAGTAATGAAATATATGAATTAAATGTTAACAATCAAAAGCTTTCTTGAATAAAAAAGTGTTTAGTGATAAGATTTCAGAGTTATAGCCATAAGTAGAACGAAAAGTGTAGGCAGATGTATCGTATCGCTGTGTGCACTTGCGATAAGGAGTACTAGAGCAAATGAGTTTTTTTGAGAAGGTTTTCGGTACCCATTCCGATCATGAACTGAAGCGGATCGATCCGATCATTAAGAAGATCCTTTCTTATGATGAGACCATGTCTGCCATGTCAGATGAAGAGTTAAAGGCGCAGACCCCGAAGTTTAAGGAGCGTCTGGCGCAGGGAGAGAGTCTGGATCAGATTCTTCCGGAGGCCTATGCGACAGTACGTGAGGCCGCATGGCGTGTCAATAAGATGAAGCACTTCCCGGTACAGCTGATCGGTGGTGTCGTTCTTCACCAGGGCCGTATCGCCGAGATGAGAACCGGTGAAGGTAAGACCCTCGTATCCACCTGTCCGGCCTATCTGAATGCGCTGGAGGGAAAGGGTGTTCATATCGTCACCGTCAACGACTACCTCGCGAAGCGAGATGCGGAGTGGATGGGACGTATCCACGAGTTCCTCGGATTAAGCGTAGGTGTGGTTCTGAACTCCATGACCACCGAGGAGCGTCAGGCAGCCTATAACTGTGATATCACCTATGTCACGAATAACGAGCTCGGTTTCGACTACCTCCGTGATAACATGGCAGTGTATAAGAACCAGCAGGTACTTCGTGGCCTTCACTACTGTATCATCGATGAGGTCGACTCCGTCCTGATCGATGAAGCACGTACACCGCTGATCATCTCTGGTCAGTCCGGAAAGTCCACGAAGCTCTATGAGGTCTGTGATGTGCTGGCCCGTCAGCTTCAGCGTGGTGAGGAGTCCGCAGAGTTCAGTAAGCTCGACGCGATCCTCGGTGAGGAGATCGAGGAAACCGGTGACTTCATCGTCAACGAGAAGGAGAAGACCGTCAACCTCACCCAGCAGGGTGTCCATAAGGTTGAGCAGTTCTTCCATATCCAGAACCTCGCAGATCCGCAGAATCTGGAGATCCAGCACTGCGTGATCCTGGCGCTTCGTGCAAACAACCTCATGCACCGTGATAAGGACTACGTGGTCAAGGATGACGAGGTACTTATCGTCGACGAGTTCACCGGACGTATCATGCCGGGCCGTCGTTACAGCGATGGTCTCCATCAGGCGATCGAGGCGAAGGAGCATGTGAACGTCAAGCGTGAGTCGAAGACCCTCGCGACGATCACCTTCCAGAACTTCTTTAACAAGTTTGATAAGAAGGCCGGTATGACCGGTACCGCACAGACCGAGGAGAAGGAGTTCCGTAACATCTATTATATGGATGTCATCTGTATCCCGACCAACAAGCCGGTACAGCGTATCGACCTCGATGATGCGGTTTATAAGTCGAAGAAGGAAAAGTTCCAGGCCGTCGTGGATGAAGCGGTTCGTATCCACGAGACCGGCGCCCCGGTTCTGATCGGTACCATCAACATCGATACCTCCGAGCTCATCAGCGGCATGCTGAAGCGCCGTGGTATCAAGCACAACGTCCTGAATGCGAAGTTCCATGAGCTCGAGGCTGCCATCGTTGCAGACGCCGGTCAGCACGGTGCCGTCACCATCGCGACCAACATGGCCGGCCGTGGTACAGATATCAAGCTGGATCCGGAGGCACTGGCTGCCGGTGGTCTTCATATCATCGGTACCGAGCGCCACGAGTCGAGACGTATCGATAACCAGCTCCGTGGACGTGCCGGACGTCAGGGTGACCCGGGACAGTCTCAGTTCTTCATCTCCCTCGAGGATGACCTGATGCGTCTCTTCGGTTCCGAGCGTCTCATGAATATGTTCGAGGCACTGGGTGTACCGGAGGGTGAGCAAATCCACCACAAGATGCTTTCCAACGCCATCGAAAAGGCACAGGAGAAGATCGAGCTGAACAACTACGGCATCCGTGAAAACCTCCTGAAGTACGACGAGGTCAACAACGAGCAGCGTGATGTCATCTATGCAGAGCGTGAGAAGGTGCTGAACGGTGACGATCTCCGTCCGACCATCATCAACTTCATTCAGGACATCATCGAGAATTATGTCGATGCGAACGTTCCAGAGGACGCCACCGCGAAGGACTGGGATCTCAGTGGTCTGAATGATACACTGATGAGCATCATCCCGCTTCCGAAGCTGCAGCTTACCGAGGAGCAGTTCAACTCGATGACGAAGAACGAGTTCAAGCAGCTCCTGAAGGAAGAGGCCATCAAGCTCTATGAGCAGAAGGAAGCCTCCTTCCCGAATCCGGAGCAGCTCCGTGAGGTAGAGCGTGTCATCCTTCTTCGTGTGATCGACCAGAAGTGGATGAACCACATCGATGATATGGATATCATCCGTGATGGTATCGGTCTTCAGGCATACGGCCAGAAGGATCCGCTCGTAGAGTATAAGATCCAGGGCTATCAGATGTTTGGCGATATGACACGTGCCATCAAGGAAGATACCGTACGCATCCTGTATCATATCCAGGTAGAGCAGAAGGTGGAGCGTGAGCAGCAGGCACAGGTTACCGGTACCAACCGTGACGACACCCTTCCGCAGGCACCGAAAAAGCGTTCCATCCGCAAGATCTATCCGAACGATCCGTGTCCGTGTGGATCCGGCAAGAAGTATAAGCAGTGCCACGGCCGTGACGAGTACCAGAAGATGATGAATCAGAAGGTATCCGAAGCACAGGCAGAGAAGGCACAGGACGAAATGCTTGATAACGCCGGCAAAAACTAAGTAAGCTTTCCTGCTCCCGCAGGGAAAGGCCGCGGATCATCATCGAATGCTTCGCGGCCTTTTATATACTTCACTTCTCTTTCGAAGCGGACAGCACCGAACGGGTGTCCGTGCGTTTCGGAAGCAGTGCAGCAGTGACGATGTAACACATAGCATGTAAAGGAAAACAAATGATCATTGAGTTAGACCAGTACAAGTATGAGCTTGGACAGAAGGAACAGGCCCTCCGGGATCTCGGCGCTTCCCTGGACCTTGATAATAAAAAGAAGCGCATCGCCGAGCTCGACCGTATGATGGAAGAGCCGGATTTCTGGACAGATCCGGAAAAGGCCAACCAGTACTCTACCGAGGACCGTCGTCTGAAGGATGAGGTCAAAAGCTACGAAGAGCTCGCGCAGTCCTATGATGATATCGGCGCACTGATCGAGATGGCGGAAGAGGAGGAGGATCAGGATTCCGTGGCAGAGGTCAAGGAAATGCTGGATGATTTCATCGAGCGCCTCGATCAGATGTCGACGAAGCTTCTCCTTTCCGGAGAATATGACAGTATGAATGCCATCCTGCGTCTCAACGCCGGTGCCGGTGGTACCGAGTCCAACGACTGGGCCGGTATGCTGTATCGTATGTATACACGTTGGGCGGAGCGTCATGGTTTCACCCTGAAGGTGCTGGATTATCTGGAGGGTGATGAAGCCGGTATCAAGTCCGTCACCATCGAGATCGATGGCGAGTATGCCTACGGCTACCTGCGCTCCGAGGCGGGTGTTCACCGTCTGGTACGTATCTCTCCATTCAATGCACAGGCGAAGCGTCAGACCTCCTTCGTGTCCTGTGACATCATGCCAGACATCGAGACCGAGATCGACATCGAGGTGCGTCCGGAGGACATCAAGATGGAGGTATACCGTGCATCCGGTGCCGGTGGACAGCACATCAATAAGACCTCCTCGGCCGTTCGACTGATTCATATCCCGACCGGTATCGTCGTGGCCTGTCAGGAGGAGCGTTCACAGCTTCAGAACCGTAACAAGGCGATGCAGATGCTGAAGGCGAGACTGTACCTGAAGGAGAAGGAGGAGCAGGAGGCGATGCTGGCCGGTATCCGTGGCGAGGTCAAGGACAACGGCTGGGGCTCCCAGATCCGCTCCTATGTTCTGCAGCCATATCGTATGGTGAAGGATCTTCGTTCCGGTGAGCAGACCTCCAATACCGATGCGGTGCTCGATGGTGATATCGATCGCTTCATCACCGCCTACCTTAAGTGGATGCAGCTCGGCTGCCCTGATCGCCGCGTTCAAGGAGAAGACTGATTTCAGCAGCGGGTAAGCGACGAAACAGCACCACGAGCGAGAGAGAAGGACAGGTAGACACGATGAGCAGTCAATCCGATTATTTCGTTGTCCGGACCGGGGCACTGCCCGAGGTCCTGAAAAAGGTGGTCGAGGTAAAGCGTCTCCTCGAGACAGAAAAGGGCTTATCGGTGGCAGAAGCAACCGAACGCGTGAATATTTCCCGCAGTTCTTTCTATAAGTATAAAGAAGACATCTTCCCGTTTTACGATAGTTCGAAGGGGAAGACCGTCACGATCATCGTCGAGATGCGGGATGTACTCGGAAATCTGGCGAAGATCTGCTCGACGGTATCTTCGTATAATGCGAACATCCTGACCATCCATCAATCGATTCCCATCAACGGAATCGCCACCCTGACACTCTCCATCGAGGTCCGGGAGGATACGTCGGACATCAATGCGATGATCCATGAGATCGAAGCATTGCCCAATATACAATATGTCAAGATTCTTGCGCAGGAGAGCATGCCTGGCTAGGCAGTCCCTGTAAAACCACAGGCATCCATCATTTAAAACGTAGCCGAACGCTTCGGAACGTTACCAGCATGAAGGGGAAAATTATGAAAATTGCGATTTTAGGCTATGGCACCATCGGCTCCGGCGTAGCAGAGGTGCTGCGCATCAATCAGGCGCAGATCGAAAAGAAGGTCGGCGAGCCGGTCGAGCTCAAGTATGTATTGGATCTTCGTACCGACATCGGTGTCGATAATGATAAGCTGATTTCCGACTTCTCCGTCATCGAGAACGATCCGGAGATCAAGCTCGTCGTCGAGACCATGGGCGGCATTCACCCGGCCTATGAGTTTGTGAAGGCCTGCCTCGAGAAGGGGAAGCACTGTGTCACCTCCAACAAGGCACTCGTCGATGCGGTCGGCTCGAAGCTCATCAGCATCGCCCGCGAACATCACTGTAATTTCTATTTCGAGGCTTCCGTCGGTGGTGGTATCCCGGTCATCCGCACGATCTACCATAACTATGCCGGCGAGAATCTGACCGAGATCACCGGTATCATGAACGGAACCACGAACTTCATCCTTACGAAGATGCGTGAAAAGGGTGCCGACTTCGAGGAAACCCTCGTCGAGGCACAGCATCTCGGCTATGCGGAGCGTGACCCGTCCTCCGATATCGACGGCTTCGACACCTCCCGTAAAACGGCGATCCTTCTCAGTATGGCCTCCGGCAATCGCTGCCGTCATGAGGACATCTATACCGAGGGTATCCGTGCAGTTTCGAAGCTGGACTTCCTCTATGCGCGTGAACTGGGTATGACCATCAAGCTGCTCGGCTCCGTACAGCAGGTCGAGGATAAGTACTTCGCCTATGTCGTTCCGATGATGATTCCGAAGTCCGACCCGCTTTTCAGCGTCGATGGCGTTTATAACGGTATCCGTATCGTCGGAAACTGTCTCGGTACGACCATGCTCTATGGTATGGGTGCCGGCAAGATGCCGACCGCAAGTGCCGTCGTGTCTGACATCATCGCGGCCGTACGCCACCAGCATGATTTCCAGGGCATCGGCTGGACCGAGAAGATGATTCAGATCGAGCCGATGAGCTCGAACGCGTTCGCATATTTCGTTCGTGTCGAGGGCACACCGGATGCGGTGAAGAAGGAGCTCCGTGAGCTCTTCCTGGAGGACAGCTCGAAGCTGGTTCCGATCGCACTGGGCGGTCGTACCGATGAGTTCGCTTTTATCACCGATGTGATGTTTGAGGGCGACTTCCTGCAGAATGTCGCTGAGTTTGAGGAGAAGACCGGACGCCGGATCTTCCATTTCATCCGTACCGAGAAGGAAGAGGACTGATGATTTTTGAGAGTAATTCAGCGAAGGATACCTTCGCATTCGGACAGAAGCTGGGCCGCGAGGCGGTCCCGGGCGAGATCATCTGTCTCGATGGTGACCTGGGTGTAGGCAAGACCGTCTTCACGCAGGGCTTCGCCGCGGGACTCGGGATCGATGATTATGTGAATTCCCCGACCTTTAACATCGTGAAGGAGTACGAAGGCGGGCGTCTCCCGCTCTATCACTTCGATGTCTATCGTATCGGGGATCCGTCCGAGATGGAGGAGATCGGCTACGAAGACTATTTCTATGGTCAGGGCGTCAGCATCATCGAGTGGCCGGGACAGATCGAGGAGCTACTTCCGAAGGAGGCCCGCTGGGTGCGGATCCGGAAGGATCTCACGAAGGGCTTCGACTATCGACACATCGAGTATTAAATATGGGATAACACTATGTTGATTTTAGGAATTGATTCATCCGGACACACCGCGAGCGTCGCCTTATACGCGGACGGTGTCGTCCTTTCGGAGTATGCATGCAATATCGGACTCACCCACTCTCAGACACTTTTACCTATGGTGGCTGAGATTTTTTCACGTACCGGACACACGGTCGAGGAGCTGGATGCCATCGCGGTCAGTGCCGGCCCAGGCTCTTTCACCGGTCTCCGCATCGGCGCCGCGACCGCAAAGGGACTCGCGCTCGGCTATGGTATCCCGCTCCTCGAGGTGAGCACCCTCGAGGGACTCGCGATGAATCTTCGGGATATGGATGAGGTTTATGTGCATCCGATCATGGATGCACGCCGCAGTCAGGTTTATACTGCGACATTTCTCGACGGCCAGCTGATCGGAGAGGAAGAGGCGATCGGCATCGAGGATCTCGTCACGAAAATCAATCAGATGCCGGGAAAGCACTTCTTCCTGGGAGATGCGGTTCCGGTATACCGCAGCTGCCTCGAGACACAGCTCTCTGTACCGTATCGCTTCGCCGGTCCGGGAAATCTTCTGCAGCGTGCGTCCTCTGTCGCCATGCTCGGCGCAGAGCAGCTCGCACAGGGAAAGGCCGTATCCGGAAAGGATTTTCACCTCAGCTATATCCGGAAGCCGCAGGCGGAGCGCGAGCGTGAGGCCGCCGGACTCCGGGAGTATGACATCACCCACGAGGATCCGAATCTCCTGAAAAAGACGGCAGCAGAGGATCGTCTCACCGCACGGAACTATAAGATCGACGCCGGTCCAGGCTACGAGGAC
Organism: Oribacterium sp. Sow4_G1_1; assembly: GCF_052116105.1. Taxonomy (NCBI): domain Bacteria; kingdom Bacillati; phylum Bacillota; class Clostridia; order Lachnospirales; family Lachnospiraceae; genus Oribacterium; species Oribacterium sp. Sow4_G1_1. Next base: position 3,816 of record NZ_JBQKLS010000025.1, on the reverse strand, counting down.
GACACGGTGCCAGAGAATTTATAAGCGGACAGCCCCGGACTTGGCACATGGACATCCTGGCCCCGCAGCTCTGCGCCGTCAGCGTACTGCCGGACGCCGGGTATAACCGTTTATGAAGGACAGGAGGAAAGCTCGATGAGGGAAACTGCTTATACCATCGAAGCCATGCGGCTGGAGGATATCCCGGAGGTGCTTCCCCTCGAGAGGGAAGCCTTCGGGCAGATGGCCTGGCATGCGGGTGATTTCGAAGCGGCCATCGCCTCAAAATGCGATTTCCCGCTGGTGATTCGTACCACAGGCCTCGCAGGATATGCGGTGCTTCGGATCATCGCGCCGGAAGCCGAGATCGAAAATATATGTGTGGCGCCCGCCTGCCGACGGAGTGGTGTCGGCGAAGCGCTGATGGAGGAGATGCTGCGTCTCGCTGCAGAACGGGATGCAAAACGCATCTTTCTGGAGGTCCGGGCACACAATGAGCCTGCAAAAGCGCTGTATCGTAAGAGGGGATTCGTAGAATCCTATCGACGAAGGAACTACTATCAGGGTCCGACTGAGGATGCCATCATCATGATGAAGGAATAAAAATATGCTGGATATTTGTTTACTGGGAACCGGCGGGATGATGCCGCTTCCGAACCGATGGCTCACGAGCCTCATGCTTCGCTGTAACGGCAGCAGTATGCTGATCGACTGCGGCGAGGGCACGCAGATCGCTATGAAGGAAAAGTCATGGTCGCCGAAGCCGATCGATGTGATCTGCTTCACACACTACCATGCGGATCATATCTCCGGTCTGCCGGGCATGCTGCTTTCGATGGGGAACGCCGAGCGCACCGAGCCGCTGCATATGGTCGGACCGAAGGGTCTCCGACGCGTAGTGGATGGACTGCGCGTGGTGGCACCGGAGCTGCCGTTCGAGATCATCTATCATGAGCTTTCAGAGCCACTCGAGCAGATCGAGTTCGGGCCGTTCGTACTGGATGCCTTCAAGGTGAACCATAAAATCACCTGCTATGGGTATCGCGTCAGCATCCGTCGGCTCGGAAAGTTCGACGCGACACGCGCACAGGCGAGTCACATCCCGGTCCGCTGCTGGAACCGGCTGCAGCATGGGGAGACGGTCGAGGAAGACGGGCAGATCTATACACCAGACATGGTGATGGGGGCCGCACGTCGCGGGCTGAGCGTGACCTACTGTACGGATACCCGTCCGACGCCGATGATCACGGAGATGGCGACCAACGCCGACCTCTTTATCTGTGAGGGCATGTACGGTGAGTACGAGAAGCTCGACAACGCGAAGAAGTATAAGCACATGATGATGGTCGAGGCGGCCCGTATCGGTGCCGAAGCGAAGCCGAAGGAGATGTGGTTTACACATTATTCCCCGAGCGAGATGAAGCCGGATATCTATTGGGACGAGATCTCGAAGATCTGGCCGGTGAAGTTCGCACGGGACGGCTGGACCAAGGATCTCGTGTTCGACGAAGAGGGAGAAGATAAGTAACTATGGCAGATATTACAATCCTGGGAATCGAATCCAGCTGTGATGAGACCGCGGCAGCAGTCGTACGTAATGGCCGGGACGTTCTTTCGAACATCATTTCATCGCAGATCGCGATTCATACCGAGTACGGCGGGGTCGTGCCGGAGATCGCTTCCCGTAAGCATCTCGAAAAGATCGACGACGTCATCGCGCTCGCGCTGAAGGAAGCACACTGTACCTTCGACGACATCGATGCCATCGCGGTAACCTATGGTCCGGGCCTCGTCGGTGCCCTGCTCGTCGGTGTAGCGGAAGCGAAGGCACTCGCCTATGCGCTGAAAAAACCGCTGATCGGTGTCCACCATATCGAGGGCCATGTCAGTGCGAACTATATCGAAAACAAGGAGCTCGAGCCTCCGTTTGCCTGTCTGATCGTATCGGGTGGTCATACCCACCTCGTCGTCGTGCAGGATTACGGAAAGTTCGAGATCGTCGGCCGCTCACGTGATGACGCAGCCGGTGAAGCCTTCGATAAGGTGGCGCGCGCCGTCGGACTCGGCTATCCGGGTGGCCCGAAGGTCGATGCGGCATCGAAAACCGGAAATCCGCAGGCCATCGAATTCCCGCGCGGCACGGTGACCGACAACCCGTACGACTTCACCTTCTCCGGCATCAAATCGAACGTCCTCAACTACATCAACAAGGCGAAAATGATGAATACAGCGATCAATGTACCGGATCTCTGCGCCTCCTTCCAGGAAGCCGTCACGGATTCACTCGTTTCGCGTGCCATCATGCTCTGTAAGGAGCGCGGTTACCATAAGCTCGCCATCGCTGGCGGTGTCGCCTCCAACAGCCATATCCGTGCACGGATGGAAGAGGAGTGTGCGAAAAACGGTATCCGCTTCTATCGTCCGAGCCCGGTGCTCTGTACGGACAATGCTGCCATGATCGGCTGCGCGGGTTACTACGAATACCTGCAAGGATGTCGAGACGGACTGGATCTCAATGCCTGCCCGAACCTGAAGCTCGGCGAACGGTGACAAATTACGCCAAGTGTAAACAGCCGTAAATAAGAATGCTTTTAGAAATGCCTGATGCAGCTGAGCTCAGGCATTTTTTATATGCAGAAAATCTGATATGATAAGGATACATAATTCGTGAATCGTATTCTGTGATCTGGAGGTATCTATGTATAACGGAAGAAAAGTCTATGCGATCGTTCTGGCTGCCGGCAGCGGGCGTCGTATGCACAGTAAAACGAAAAAGCAGTTTATGGAAATCCTCGGCAAGCCGCTCTTCAGCTGGAGCGCATCCCGATTCGATCATCATCCTGCGGTGGATGGCATCATCCTGACCACTGGAGAAGAGGATATCCCCTATATGAAAGAGCTGACCGGTACCGACGGTGTCTGTCCGCTTCAGAAGCTCGCTGCGATCGTGGCGGGCGGAAAGGAGCGCTACAACTCCGTCTTCGAAGGACTGAAGAAAGTTGCGGAGCTCGAGAAACTGGATACGGCTTCGCCTGATACCGGGATGACATCCTCCGGCACACAGGATCCGCTCATCATGATCCATGACTGTGCACGTCCGCTGCTGACGGACGCGATCATTGACGACGCCTTACATTATGCAGAGAAGTACCATGCTGCGGTGATCGGAATGCCGGTGAAGGATACCATCAAGGTTCTCGATGCGGATCACTTCGTAAAGGAGACGCCGGAAAGAAGTTCACTATGGCTCATGCAGACACCCCAGAGCTTCGATTTCTCGCTCATCTATAAAGCATATGCAGCGATGATCCGCCAGGACGAAAGCGGACGTCTCATGATTCCGGTCACCGATGACGCGATGGTCGTCGAGTCCTTCGCGGGCCAGCGCGTCAAGATCATACCGGGCAGCTATGAAAACATCAAGGTGACCACACCAGAAGATGTAAAAATCGCAGAGCTGTACCTGAGAAAAAGTTCAGAAAACGGTTGACAAGCGAAGCACTTATCGATATTATATCTAAGTCGCTCGTAAAGAGCGCTCAAAAGTGCAGAGGTATCGAAGTGGTCATAACGAGGCGGTCTTGAAAACCGTTTGTCCGCAAGGGCACGTGGGTTCGAACCCCACCCTCTGCGTTTGAAATTATTATCAAAAAGATTTCAAAAAAGCTCTTGACAATCGAATGACGGTTTGCTAATATAAACAAGCTGTCGCAGAAAACGAGAGCGCAACGAACCTTGAAAATCAAAGATCGATTAATACACAGACCCTGAAGATTCTAAAGAATTTTCAGAGACCAGCAATGGTCAAGCGATCAAGAGATCGCGCGAATTTATTCG
>NZ_JBQKLS010000024.1:0-30983 GCF_052116105.1 Oribacterium sp. Sow4_G1_1 | reverse complement strand
ATGATCAGTATCAGACAGCAGCATAGAGAAATACCCTGGCTGACTTTTCGTCAGCCAGGGTAAACCTAGAACTTATTGTTATTCATTGTCCACTTGACGGGTAGCACACCAAGCGGGATTTCCGGGGCCTAATTTTCCACACATCACCTCCGCTTTTTCCGCATATAATCCCGCTTTTGCCGCCGCAGGGCAATCCGGGCGCAGGACTCGGAGCAGTAGGCCATGCGCCCATCAGCGGGGACAGCCCCGCCGCAGATGGGACAGGGCTTAAACTCCGGCCTGGGCCCCTCAGTCAAGAGGGCGGCCTCCAGCGCCGGATCAAGGGGCAGGACGGCCTCCCGGAAGTAGCGGCAGTAAGCACCTGTCCAGCATTTGCCGAACATATAGCACTCGCACTCCAGGGGCAGGCACCCGTATTCCTTGTCATAGTTGGCGCACCACTTTGTTACCAGGGCGCGGATCGCCCGTTTTTCCTCGCGTGTCAGTTCACGGGCCAAGCCGTCACCTCCCGCCAGCCGGGGCCCGCATGAGCTCCCGGTAGCAGGACACACAGCCGATGCCCCGCCAGTAGGGGCACCCGGAGCACCGGGAGCCCCTGGGCGCTTTCGGGGCAGACGGGGCCTGGGGGTGGGGCTTCTGCTTCATCATTTTTTCAAAGGGGCTGTCGGTAAACCTCATTTGTCCGCCTCCTCTCCGTTATCATCCTCCTCGTCCCAGGGCGGGCCGTCATCGTCCTCGTCCCCGTAGCCGTCCGGCCCGTCATAGTCCGGGAGCTCGTCGCCATAGTCCTCCTGGGGCTCGGCGGCTTTCTGCTGTTTGGGGCGCAGTACCTTGAAATAGAACGCCGCACCGCCGCCCACTAAGGCCACGGCCAGCACCGCCAGGAGCATCCCCGTATTGCCGCCCGTTTCCGGCTCGGCCTCCTCCGGGACAGGTTCCTCGGTTTCCACGGGCTCCGGCTCCACGCCCACGCATTTTTCCATATTGACTGAGCAGACCGCGCACTCCGTATTCACGGCACCCGCCGCGCATTTTTCCGAGCAGGAGCAGACCGCCTGCTCCACCCCGGCGGCCTCGGCTGCGGCCAGCAGATCGGCCTCGTCTACCACGCTGAAGAAGTAGGTTTCATACTGCTCGCCCTCCTCGTCCACGGGCTTGTCATAGTCAATGACAATGTAAAAGGTGTTCCCGCCCGCCGTCTGCACCGTGATAAACTGCTTGTTGGTGTGCTCGTCATAGAGCAGATCACGGGTCACAAGGTTGCCCTCCTCCGAAAAGCCCTCGCCCGGTTCGATGGTGGGCTCCGGCTCCGGGGCCGGGGTTTCCTCGGTCATAGTGGGATCGCCATAGTCCGCGCCTTCGCCGCCGTCCGCATAGGCATAGGCCGGGACGCTAAATCCGCATAAAAGAACGGCGGCACACAGCGCCGCCGCCATCACCCGAAAGCGTTTCATCTTCAATTTTCCTCCTTTCCGCCGTCCTCGGACTTCTGGACACTTTGTCCAGAAGTGCCGTCCCGGAGCCGCTGGAGCACCAGGGGGAGCTCCTCCAGGGAAATGCTCATGCCCCGCACGATGTCCACGATCTCGCTGTTTTCGGCCTCCTGCTTGTTCTTTTCCAGCTCCTTGAGCCGGGCCTGCTGTTCGCTGATTTTGGCCTTGACCTTATCAATCTCGGCCTGGATTTTCTGGCTTTTGCTTACCGCCATACATAACCTCCTTGTCAGGGTAAACGCCCGTAGGCGTAGAAATGAGATTGCCAGTAGCTTGTATTTAAGTTTGCGTATTGGATGGGATCTCCACAGTGGATCATCATCCCGTCCCCCACATAGATGCCACAGTGGGACACGCCCGCCGTGTCATAGGTGCCGACAAAGAACACCAGATCGCCGGGCTTTGGACTGCTGGTAGGGGTGCAGATGTTATAGAGCCCCTGGGCCCCCAGGCGGCCCACATTCCAGCCGCTGTGATTGATGACCCAGGACACGAAGCCGGAGCAGTCAAAGGACGTGGCCGGGGAACTCCCTCCCCACACATAGGGATAGCCCAGGTATTTCTCCGCCTCGGTGAGCATAGCCGCAAAGGTTTCATCGTCCAGATATTCCCCCGGCACGTCATATCCGGCGGGCGGGTTGGTAACGTATTTCCCCACATAGGCCGACTCCGGGAACAGGTCAGGCCGGTTCCCCAGGGTGGACATATAGAGGGAGTACCGGGACATCTGCTCCTCGTTCATCATTTCCAGGGGCAGGTGGGACAGGTTGCGGTTTTCCAGCGTCACATAACAGATGTAGTAATTGTAGGGGACTTCCACATCGTAGGAGTTGCCCTCGCTGTCCGTCCGGTAGCGCACCTCAACCACCACATCCTCGGTGAGAATGTACTGGCGGTCAAAGAGGGTTTCCAGCGTCCCCTGCACCTGATCCAGCGTCCATGCCCCCTCATGGAGCACCGACAGGATGGAGATCAGCACATAGGGATCGTGCTCAATGCTGTCCAAGTCGAAGTGGTACTCGTCATAGTCGTGGGTGCTTTCGTAGCTGTCCAGGTAGTCTGCAAGCTCCGCCTCCATTCCCACATAAGCCGCCTCCGCCGCCAGCATTTCCTCGTCCTGGGATGGGTAGGTAGTCGCGCCCACCGCGCCAGCCCCGGCGTTGCCAAGCGTCACCAGGGAGGACGAACAGGACTGCATCATAAAGAGCAGGAGCACGCAGGCCAGGGCCAGCAGCACCCCCACGGGATGCCGCTTCACAAAGCCCGCCACTTTTGCCCCGGCCTTTTCCGTGGCGGCGGCGGTCTTTTTCGCCGCGCCTGCCGCCCCGGTCTTGACCGCCTCCCGCGCCCGCTTCTGGTACTGCTTTTTCAAGCGGCGCTTGCGCCACATCCGGGAAACCGGGTTGCCGGACATTTCCGGGTGCTCCTGGGCGGCCATGCGGAAATGATAGTCCGCTGTGGCCTTGACATATTTGGACTCGGCCCGCTGGACGGCCTTTGCCGGGTGTTCCCGGAGCGTCTTTTTAGCAAACCGTACCCCTTTACGGCCCAGGGCCTCGCCCACCAGCTCGGAGCGGTGGGCCCCCTCGATGCCCACATTTTCCTGCTCGTTTTCGTAAATCTTCCCATGCACAAAGCCGTGAACGGTGCCGCCAGCGGCGCGGCCCACCCGCCGGACGGGGCCGGGCTTTTTCGGGGGCTTCTGCTTTGCCAGCTTGCCTTTGGCCGCCACCAGCTTGTCGCCCCGCTTTTCCATGCGGAGCTTAGAAGCGGCGGCCTGTTCCTGTTTACTTTTCTGCCGGAACTTTGACTTGTGGACACTTTGTCCAGAAGTGCCCTCTGTCCCGGCCCCGGAAGAAGCACCGCCGGGATCGGCGGGCTCCTCCCAGGAGCCGGGGCGCTCCCTGGGCTCCTGTTGGGGTTTATTCAGTTTTCGCTTCATTCTTCAAGTCCTCCGGGCGGGTGGTGAGCAGATTATAGATCTCGCCTTTGGGGAACCGATCCACAAAGGGAATAGTCACATCGCCATAGAACAGCAGGCCCTCGCCGGAATTGGAATGGGTGATATAGGAGAGCTGATGCTCGGAAATGCCGAGCTGTTTTGCCAAAATCGCCCGGTCACTTTGGGCCTGGGACAACAGGATCATAAAGTCGGTGTTGTCCAGAATGGCCTCGATCTCCCGGCTGGCCAAAAGGTCTTTGACGTTCTGCGTTAAAGCCGAGGGTACGCAGCCTTTTTTGCGGAGCATCTTCCACACGGCCACAAAGTAGCTGGCGGTGAGCGCGTCCCTGAGCAGGATGTGGAACTCGTCAAAGTAGCACCAGGTAGAAACGCCGTTGTGGAAATTCACATTGACCGCCGACGTTACAAAGTCGTTGGTAACGTGCATGGCGATCTTGCGGAGGTTTTCTCCCAGCCCTTTGAGAACGATGCAGACAATATGCGCCGTCAGTTTTACGTTGGTCTGGTGGTTGAACAGGTTAAGGGAGCCCGTACAGTAGAGCTCCAGGGCGGTTGCCACCCGGCGGGCCTCCGGCTCCGGCTGTTTCAGAAGCTCCTCGTACAAGTCCTGGAGCAAAGGCGGCTTGCCGTCCCCCAGGCCCAGGGCCATGTCCCGGTAAATGAGCCGCACACAGCGGTCAATCACCGTCTTTTCGATGGGTTGCAGGCCATCCTTGCCGCCCACCACCAGCTCGCACAGGGACAACAAAAAATCCGCTTTCATGGAAAGCGGGCTTTCGTCATCGTCCAGATCAAGCTGGATGTCCATCGGGTTGATATGGCTGGGGGAGCCGGGGGCGATTTCCACCACCTGGCCGCCCAGCCTACGCACCAGCGGGGCATATTCCCCCATCGGATCGACAATGATAATGCGGTCTTTGGGGATGGCAAGAAACACGTTGATGATCTCACGCTTTGCGGCGAAGCTCTTGCCGGAGCCCGTGGAGCCGAGATAAAGGCCGTTGGCCGATTTCAGCTTTTTCCGATCTGCCATGATGACGTTGTGGGAAAGAGCGTTCATGCCGTAGTAGAGGGACGGCCCGGCCATCCGCAGCTCCCTGGTCATAAAGGGGATAAAGATTGCCGTGGAGCTGGTAGTCATGCCCCGCTGGATTTCTACCTCGTTATAGCCCAGGGCCAGAGAGGACACAAAGCCCTGTTCCTGTTGCCAGTCCAGCCGCTTCAAAGCGCAGTTGTATTTCTGCGCGATGCCGCCCACTGTGAACACATCGTTTTCCAGCCGCTGGCGGGTGGGCGCGATATTGATCACCGTGAACGTCAAGAGGAACATCCGCTCGTTGCGGGACTGCAGATCGGCCAGGAGCTCTGCCGCGTCCTTGCTGAATGTAATCAGGTCAGGGGGCAGGATGTCGGGATCGTACCCGGCCCGCACCGCCTTGCGCTGTTCCTCCACCTTCATTTTGCCGATGTCGGAGAGCTTGCCCTTGATGGTCTTAATGGCCTTGAGCTGATCCACCGTCTGAATATGGAGCGTAACCGTCATTTCCGCATCCAGCTCCAGGATCTCCGCCAGGAGCTTGTCAGAGAGCTCGGACGCCAAAATCTGCAAGTAGGACGCCGCGCCCCAGTATTGGCCGATGCGGAACGTCCGGGACTGCCGGAAGTCGAAGCTGTCCGGCGCGATATAGTCCTTTGTGCCAAGCCCGGTTTTGGGGATGTCCTGCCAGGAGAAGCGGAACGGCTCCCGGTTGCCGGGGTGCATCTGGCCGTGAAGCAGAGCCAGCCGCGCCTGCCCGTCCATCGGGACAGAGGGAACGCCCAGCCGTTTGAGGTTGCCTGTCACGTCGGCCTCCACCCGTTCCAGGCGGGGGCGGGCTTCCGCGATCCCCTCGGCGGGCAGGCCGAACGTGATGTATTTTGACCGCTCGATGCCGTTGTTGCTTTTGGCGATCTGGCTTTTTAACATTCCCGTGAACTCCGCCCGGATGCTGTCATAGTCATCCTGGGCCGGAGGAATGTTTACCTTGTACTTGCTCCGGGAACGGGAGCGGCGGTTGATAAAGGAGAGCTGGAACGGCAGGGAGCTGTCGAAGTAGTTGAGGAACGAGCTCCACCCGCCAAAAATCGCCGTCTGATCCTCGGTGCTTGCCACGGAATAATTGATGTCCTCATATTCCACCGTCTTTGTGTAGAGCCCGCCGGGGAGCTGGCACACCCCGTCCGGGTGCATTACCAGATAGGGGATCGTCTGCTGGGCGGAGAGCGCCGCTTTCCGTTTAGCGGCCTTTCCGGGGCCGCGCTTTGGGCTTTTTGCGTTCTGCAATCGCATCCTCCTTTCTCACAGCGCCCCGCTGGGTGAACGGGGCATAGATATTTTCCGTCTGGTAGGGCCTCACCCCAGGCCGCAGGAACTTTGCCCGCAGGACGTTCCGCACCACCTTTTCAAAGGGGAGCCCGTCTTTTTCATACATCGCCAGCAGGAACGCCGGGAGCGCCACTCCCATCATCAGGAACATGGCTCCCGTGTTGCCGATAGTGCTCCGGGCCAGCAGGTAGGACGGGATGCCCACCGCCGCCGCGATCCCGAAGCACACAAGCTGGCGCTTTGTCAGGTTAAAGGCAAGTTTGGTCTTGATTTTGGATAAGTCGTTGGGGACATTTACATAGGGAATTTCAATCACTCCTTTCCGGCCCGGCCACCTCTGGACACTTTGTCCAGAAGTCCGGGATGGTGCTTTCCACCTCGTTCCCCCACACGTCCCAGCCGGGCGGGGACTGCCGGGCGAACAGTTCCACCCTGGGCACATCGCCCATGAGGGCCACGATCTTTTCACGGGCCTCCTCCGGCTTGCGGCTGTGCTCCTGGATGGGGGAAATGATAAACTGGTGGATATTGGCCGCCTGCCGCTTTGGGTGTCCCCGCGTTGCCAGCAGGCAGACCTCCGCGTTGCCCCGCGTCCAGAAGCCCAGGCCATAGAACCAGCCCTCGGACTTGCGGTTTTTCTTCAGCCAGACGAAAGCAACGCTCTTGTAAGTGAAGCCCCACGCCTTGATCAGCCGCAGGGCCTCCGCAAGCTGCGGGAACGTAGCCCACAAAAAAAGCACGCTGTCCGGGGCCGCCAGATCCGCCACCGGGAGCATGCATAACTCGTCAATCCCCATTGTGGGGTAATGCTTTTCCGCCGCCCCCTGAACATTCTTTGCAGAATACCGCCAGGGGGGATCGGCGTAGATCACAGAATATTGTCCGATAGTCAAACTCCTTTCTCCCCGGCCTCCACCGCCGCGCCCGCCACGCGGATGCGTTCACTGGCGGCGGCATAGTAGGCCGGGACGGTTTCAAAACAGAGGAAGCGGCGGCCCGTGTTGAGGGCGGCCACCGCCGTTGTGCCGGAGCCCGCGCAGATGTCCGCCACCAGCTCGCCGGGCCGGGTGTAGGTCTTGATGAAATACTCGCACAGGGCCACCGGCTTCTGCGTGGGGTGGACGGTGCGCTGGACGGTGGGGAACGTGAGCACATTCCCCGGAAAGCGCAGACCGTCCTCCGAGCCGCCTGTGGTGCGGACGAATTTTCCATAGTTGGGGCTGTCCCCGTTGTTTGTCAAGCTCCTCTTATAGGGCTTGCCCTGTTCAAACTGCGGGTTGTAGAGAGGGAGCTTCTGATAGAATACCAGGATGTTCTCCGTCTTTTTTAACGGGGCCCGCCTCGCGTTGAGGAAACCTGTGCATCGGCTTTTATACCACACCCACTCATAGCGGAGCATGGACAGGTTGGATGCCCCCAGCACCTTGTCATAGGGGCACTGAGCAAAGAACAGGATCGCGCCGTCCGGCTTGACCGCCCATTTCACCGCCTCCCACAGCTCCGGGAGCGGCAGGGGCACATCCCAAAAGTTCCGGGTAGTGCCGTAGGGCGGATCGGTCAAGAGCATATCCACGGAATGGCGGGGCAGGGAGCGCAGGCCCTCGATGCCGTCCATGAGGAACAGCCCCTCCGTGAGTTCCGGGGACTTCTGGACACTTTGTCCAGAGGTGCCCTTATCGGTCATCCCTGGCCTCCTTGCCCTTTGCCGGGGCGGGCCGGGTGGCGTTTTCCTTTGCGGCCTCCTTTGCCGCGTTTGCCATCTGCTCCCGGATCGGCTTTGGACGCAGGGCCTCGGCGCGGGCAATCAGCTTTTCCACGGCCATGTTGTAGCCGTCTGCCGCCGCCGCACTCAGTCGCTCCTGCAAGGCCCGGTTTGTCACCCGCGCCGTGGAGCGGTAGCCCGTCCGGGTTGTGGGATCGGGTTTGCTGGGCTCCCCCAGGAAGATCCCGTTTTTCCCGTTGACTACCTTAAAATCGTCAATCACGATGCCGCCGATATTCACGCTGGCAAAGCCAATCAGCTTGCCCTGGGGCTCAATGGGCCGCACCGACACCTCGATAGGCACCTCGGCGGCCTCCAGGTTTTTCTCCACCCGGAGCTGTACGGCCTCGTCAATGGAAATGCCCTGGGCGTCCGCCAGCTCCTGGATGGGCGCTTCAAAAATCAGGCGGCGCATTTCCGCCATCGCCGCCTCGTCCATAACGGGGGCCCCTTGTGCCGCCGTCTGCATATTCGCCATAAAATCAAACCTCCTTAGTGCGCGCTAAAGATGCTGCGCGCTATCGTCCCGGTTTTGAACAGCATGAAGCAGAGCAAAACCATATAGCCCACGGTGCCCCAGATTGCCCCGATGGGATCTCCGCCCGTGGCAATCCCCTGGATCAGCACCGCATAGATTGCAACGCACACCAGAATGAGCATCCCCTGGAAGCCCACGGCAAACAGGGAGCGCAGATAGTTCTGCCCGATCTGGCCCACCTCCCGGTGGGAGATTGTCGCCATAGGGATCGGGGCCAAACTGGTGAGCAAATAGATTTCCAGCATCCTCCCGTAGACCAGGACAAAGATGACGATGCCCAGCGCCCACATGGTTACGCCGATAATGGAGGACTGGAGCCACAGGCCGAGAAGCGGCCCTAAGTCCATCCCCTCCAGGGTGGTTTCCAGCTCCGTGATCATATCCGGCGTGATGTCCGTGGAGCCCTGGATGAGCCCTCCGGCCTGGGCAATCACCGTCTGCGACACGTCAAAGACGGCCATCACAATATCAAAGGTATTCGAGAGAATGAAGATGGCACAAGCCGTTTTGAACATCCATTTGTAGATATTCGCCACGTCAAACTCGTGCATATTGTTTTTTTCCAAAAGCATCTGAATGAGCTCATAGGTGGCAACAAAGGTCAGTACCAGCCCGGCAATCGGTAAAATCACCGTTTCGGAAAGCTGGCGGATGAGGGAAAATACCCCGGCGTTCCACGCCGCCGGGGTAGTCCCCACCTGTACCGCGATCTCTCCGACTTGGGTATTGACGTAATCAAAGAGCCCCTCCAGGTTCCCCATGATCCCGCCAATCAACAGCTCTTTGAGCCAGTCTGTAAGCCAGTCGGTGAGAAAATCCATAGGCCCTTACCTTAAAACAGGCCAGACAGCAGAGGGATCAGGGTGGTGCCCAGCAGAATGATGCCGCCGCCCGCCATGAGCTGCTTCATGCCCTGGCTTTTGGAGCCAGGGTTGTCCGAGCCGTAGCCCTCCAGGAGATTGACAACGCCCCACACGCCCAAACCAGCGCCGAGAGCCACAACAAGGGTCTGCAAAGTATCAATAGCGGAAGAAAAGAACTGCATATAGCCTCCATTTCTCCGGGTTTTCCCCGGCCATGAAAAAAGCCGCCATTTCTGGCGGCAGGTTGCGACCTCTGGACACTTTGTCCAGAAGTGATTTATACATAGGCATCTGGATCGTCCACATCGTCGTAATTGAGGATGTCCTCGTCCTCGCTTACGGGCCCCGTGTCCGATGCGTCTACCTCGTACACCTCACAAGCCTCGGAAAGCCCAGGCCGCCTGCGGCGGTTGATGAGCTTATCCAGGTCAAAGGCGTTTTTCTTTTTATCGGCCTCAGCCGTGTACTTGTAGTTCGGGTGCTGTTTCAAATCGTATTTGGACGAAAAGAACGGGGGCAGGCCCCGTAACTGCAAAATGCACTTGTCGCCCGGCATGGTAGCCAGCTCGCTGGGGGTCATCAGCTCCCGGCCCAGCCGCTGGGTGTTCTGGTTGTAGCTTTCCGACTGCCCACGGGAACGGCCCTCGGTCTGCATGGAGATCGTGGCCTTTCCCAGCCAGTTCTCGGATATTTCCTTGATGGTGGAGCTTTCCCGCCCGCCCAGGAAGATCACGCTGTCCATGTTTCCCAGGATCGTTTCCGCGTTGTCCTTGTATATGGCCTTGCACTGCGCGTACTGCTGGTAGAACAGGCACAGACTCACCTCGCGGGAACGGATCACGGCGACAAGTTTCTCCAGCGAGGGCACCTGCCCCGTGTTGGCAGCCTCGTCCCACAGCACCCGCACATGATGGGGCAGGCGGCCCCCGTGAACATTGTCCGCCCGTTCACACAGAAGATTGAACATCTGCGAAAAGGCCAGGGCTACAATGAAGTTATAAGTCGGGGTGGTGTCGGAAATGGTGAAGAAAACCGCCGTTTTCCGATCCCCGATGCGGTCAAGCTCCAGCTCGTCATAAGACATGATCTCCCGGAGCTGGGGGATGTCAAAGGGGGCCAGCCGGGAGCCGCAGGAAATCAGGATTGATTTTGCGGTCTTGCCAGAGACGAAAAGTCAAGGACTTTTTCATCAAATTCAAAAAGAAGTCACATTTTACGGACTTCCTCACGAAGCATACGCTTGATTTTGTCCTCCATCGTCTCTTTGGCGGTCTCGCTGAAATGGACACGGACGATATAGGTGGTCTTGCCAATCTGCTTTCTGACAGTCGGGCAAGTAGCGGTGTTGGTTGCGGTATTGTTCATTCAAAATCCTCCTGTAAATGAAAAATGCCCGGTGACTGTTCATCATCGGGCGGTGTCGGTATGAGGGAACAAGGCAAGGCGGCAACATTAAGGTATCTATAAAAACCTTGCCGTCTTTGCCATGCTTGCCGTGTTCCTGCGTCAGCTTCGGAGATAGCAGACCCATGCTGTGCCGTCTTTCTCGGTCACAAGCCTGTCTCCAATACGGCTTTTAGCTGTCCTCATCGTGCGTGAGGATATGCCCCTGTCATTGACCGCTTTTTCCAGCTCTGCACTCGGCATTTTCTTTCCGTCTGCCAGCAGTTCCAGTATCAGCATTTCTGCCTGTGCGGCCTTACTTTCCGTCTTGGCGGTGTCTGTCCCGGTAAGAAGCTCGTCAGCGGTAATGTCATAAGCCCCTATCCACTCAAAGCCTTTCTCGTCTCCCAGAGAAAAGGCAAGGGACTGTCCGGGCGGCGCAAGGGAGCTTTTCTCATGGATAAGTACCCTTGTTGTGGGGCTGTCCTTCAGCTTGCCGATAAAGAGCAGACTGCGGACTGCCGCCGTAATGTCGATAGACCCTAATCCCCGGTAGGTGCTTTGCGTTCCTGCGGCTTTGTTGAGGTGTCCGATCAGCACGATAGCGCACCCGGTAGCCTGTGCAATGTCTCCCAGACTGCGGAATATCGGGCGCACCTCGTTTGCCCGGTTCATGTCCACATCTGCGCCCAGAAACGCCTGTACCGGGTCAATGATAACAAGCCTTGCGTTGTTCTCACGGATTGCCCTTGCTATGCGCTCATCGGCAAGGGTCAGCGGTGTGTCCCTATCGTCAATGACAAGCACTCTTTCAAGGTCTGCTTCCGCTTCCATCAGTCGGGGCTTGACGGTATCGCCCAGACCGTCCTCTGCGGTCTGGTAGATGATGTTGAAAGGCTCAAGGGTCTCCATACCGGGTAAAGGCTTTCGGTTGGTGCAAGCCGCCGCAAGACGCATGGCAAAGTAGGTCTTGCCCTCGCCGGGGTTGCCCTGTATAATCGTCAGCTTTCCAAAGGGGATATACGGAAACCATAGCCAATCCACGCTCGTCAGCTCCACATCTACCATACGGAGCATGGGGACAGGCTGGGCGGTGGGCAGCTCTCGCAGCGTGATTGTTTCCGCTATAAATTTGCGGCTCGGAATGTCCCCTTGCTGACGGAGAACATCGTTCCAGTCTTTCCTTGCCGGGACAAGGCGAATGACGGCGATCTCGCTGGGAATGGACTGTGCCAGTCGGGTACAGGCTTCGCTTCCTGCGGTGTCGCTGTCAAGGCAGAGGAACACTTTTTGGGTGTCCTTGCGTTCAGAAAGAAAACGGTCAAGGGCTTTTCCCGAAACGCCGCCCAGGGCAAGATAGCTCCTTGTCTGCCAGTCCTGCGGATAAAGGCAGATGAACGATAACAGGTCAATCGGCGCTTCAAAGACAAAAAGCTGGTTGCCGTTTCCCTCATAGCGGAACGGATAGGACTTGTCAGACCCGGTAATATCCTGTCTGAATGGGTCTGCCGTTCCTCGCACATGGGCGTATCTCGGCGTACCGCTTCGGTCTCTGCCAACAAAGACAACATTGTGCCGCTTTGCGTCCTCGTAAATATCCCCGGAAAGAAGAAAAGCCTCAACCAGTTTCGGGTTGAGACCTCGGCTTTCGCAAAGATATTGAATTGCTCTGTCGGCTGTTCGGTTGTGCAAGGGCAAGTGGAACGCTGTGGGCGGTGCTGTGGTGGCTTCGGTCTGTCCTTCGCCGCTTTCGCCGGTCAGGAGCTGGACAGCTTCGGGAAAGGACTTGCCGTAAAACTCCATGACAAAATCAATGGGATAGCCGCCCTTGCTCTGGCTGTGTCGAAACCACTTGTTTCCCCGGACGGTCAGGCTGTCATGTTCTTTCCAGCGGTATTCTCGTCCGCTTTTGATAAGTGTCTCTCCCTGTGTGCGGAGAAAATCTTCCAGACTGACGGCGTTTGCCCGGTCAATCTGTGCTTGGGTGTAATTCATCGGGATAGTTCCTCCTTTTTCTGTCGTGTTTGAGGTCGATTTTGGAGCTTTTGTTCCTCTGTACGCTCGTTAAAACGGGCGGCAGTATCTACGCATGACTTGACCTTCCAAAGACGGTGTAAATCGTCTCTGACGGTCTTAAACTCGCCATAGGTGGTGTTGTGCGCCTGTTCCAGCTCGTCATACTCGTCGGACAGCTTTTTCATATCCACCTTGCCGTCTGGGAACTCCCCGGTCAGCTTTCGTCTGGCGGCGTAGAACTGTTTCAGTTCCGTTTCATGCTCTGCCTTGTACTTGGCTCTGGGCTTCTCAAACTTGATTTTCTGCAAGCCGTCATAGACAGGCTTCAAGCTCTGGAAAGCAGCGGAGCTGTCATAGAGCTGCTTAATTGTTTTCATTCGGGCAGTCTGTTCGTCCAGCGTTTTCTTCAAGCTCTCTGTGGCAGCACTGTGTTCGCTGACACGGCGTTCCAAATCTTCAAGGGTGAAAATGTCGTTTGCCCGGAGATAATTGAAAGTCTCGTTCATCTCCTTTAGATTGCTGACCTTGCCTTTCTGCGAATACGCCCCGGCTCTGCGCTGGGTGTAATAGGCGTTCAGCAGCGAAACAAGGTCGGGTGCCTGCGGCTTGGCAAGCTCTGCTTTTGCTTCGGCAATCCAATCAAACAGGAGAGCGATTTTCTTCTTGATGTCCCGGATAACGGCATTGGTGGCTTTGATCCAGCGGTTGAACTCGCCTTTCTCGGTGCGTATGCCTTTCTTCTCCATTGCCCGGACGGTTGCGCCCTCGTGGACGGTGGGAAGAAGCTCCACGCCCTGACGCTCATAGCTTCTGTGGTCGATACGAACGTCAAGCCCCTTTTCCGCAAACTTGGCGTTGCATAGCTCCGCCCATGTCTGCCGCCAGTATTCCAGCGTTTCGGGACTGCCCCAGTCGGTAGTGGGAACGGCGTTGAAAATAAACTCGCCATTCTGGTCTCTGATACGGTTGCCGTCCTCGTCCAGCTCATACACCCGGCGTTGCTTTAGCCCCCATTTGCCGTTCTGCTCGATGGGACGGATAGGGCAAAGCACATGGAAGTGTGGGTTTGGTATGCCGCCGTCCTCCCGGTCTGGCTGGTGTACGGCGAAGTCAACCACCATGCCCCGGCTCACAAAGTTCTCCAACAAAAATTGCCTTGCAAGAGCGATGTTTTCCTCAAGGGAAAATTCATTCTGCAAGGCAATGTCAAAGCTGTATGCAAGCTGGGCGTTCTTTCCACGCTCGGCTTTTTCCACGGCGTTCCATAGGGTCTGGCGGTCTGCGTATTCGGGCGGTGCATGGGACGGCAGGAGAATGTCAGAGCAGATCACGCCGCCCTTGCGGGTGTAGTCGCTGTATTCGCCGTAATACTCGCTATACAATCGCTCCCCGGCTCGGTAGGCGGCAGAAGCAATAGCGGACTGTCCTGCGCTTCGCTTAGTCTGCGTGACGCTCAGATGAAATAGTGCCATCGGCTTTCAACTCCTTTTCTCTGTTTGCTTGGCTGATATGGGTAATCGCCATGTGACGGACGGCTCGCTGGACTTCGGACAGGGAAAAGATGTGTTCCATCAGCTCTGTCATTTCGGTGCGTGTGAGATCTTTGACCTCCGGGGCAAGGCTCTCAATCGTTCCGCCCAGATTGCAAAGGCGGTGGGTGCGCTTGGTGCGTTCGCCTTTCTCCAGATACTTCTTTCGGTTCTCCAGACGCTCCAGCTTGTGCTGTTCCTGTGCAAGCTGCGTCTCGGCTCGTTCCTTTTCGGTTCGGAGCTGTTCAAGGGTTTTCGGTTTTGTCATGGTGATTGACCTCCTTTTTTGATTTTGGGGATAAAAAAAGACCGTCAACTTTTCGCATAGTGCGACCAGTCAACGGTCAGTTTTTCGGTATTCGTTATGTTCTAAAATCAGTTCTTTGAAAGATGGCGTTTTTCAATCTCTAATGTTATGAGGGTAGCAGTCATTAGATAGAGGACGGCTATGACACATTCCAAAGCAAGCGAATTGATAGGGCGAGGATAAAAATGTACTAACGCCATTGCCAACAGTCTAATCGGGAAATATGTGCCTAACCATGCAGAGACTTTATAAAACCGCTTGCGGAATTGTATTGTTCTCTCATTCTGCTCATTTTCCTTTTTTTGATATGCGTATTCAAAGCCTCCAACCATAGCAATAAAAGGAATAAAACTCAGGACACCAAAGAAAATGTTTTGCAGGATAACAACAGACATGAATTGAATTATCAACACCATCACTTCAAGAGTGAGCAAAAAAATCATGATCTGGTGGACGCCGTCCGTTTTGACTTCCTTAACTTTCGGCAGGTCATTGTCGCTTTGGTATTCATCATTTAGCAAGTAGTCTGTTGTAACCTGAAACAGCCTACTGAGTTGAAGAATGTTTGTTGCATCTGGCATAGCCGTTCCCATTTCCCAACGGGAAATGGCTTGCCTTGATACGCCCAGCTTATCAGCTAACTCTTCCTGTGACATTCCATTGGACTTTCTCAACCTAACAATCTTATCTGATAATTTCATAATGAAATCCTCCTTTGATTTGGTGATTTCATTATAGCAATGAACGCTTTCAGCCACCACCACTTCAAGTTTACATTTCCGCAACATAACTTTACGCTGTGTTTTTACTTGCTGGCGACGAACAGCATTTTATGCTGTTTGCGGACGGCAAGTCCACAAGGGATAGCCGCTTTAGCGGCGCAAGGGGGTGTAGCCACCTTGACGGAACGAAGTGACGCAACATTCTCGGTCAAGCAGTTTTCTTCTGCTGACGGAGAATGAAGCTCCGCAGGACGCACGATACTCCCGATAGGAGAGTATAGAAGTGCGCCCTTTAGTTCCTAAAGGGATTTTATCAGTGCGACAAACTGAAATTTGTAGTTATCTATACTCATTTGGAATTTCGATATGAAATGTCTCACACAATAACTTCACATCATGCACATCATTCTCATCAAATTCGTATCCCAGATGGAACATTACTTGACTATATGGTTCAATACAGGAAACCTCTATCTCCTCAATTTTTCCTTTGCCCGAAAAAGTTTCTATCGGAAAACAATCCCCCTCATAAAGAATTTCACCTTCGCCCGTATATTCAAAACAATGCAAATCAACAATTCTGTTTTTCGCATCTTCCCATACAGTATGGTTCAATGTTGTATATTCCATCTTAATCTCATAAAAGTCATTAGCTTTCATCATCTCTATAAAGTTCTGATAATCTTTCTTTTCTACAAAAATATCAATATCGTTATGGGCTCTTGACTGATATCCAAGAAGAGCATCTACACCCCAGCCGCCATCAAGAAAGACTTTAATCTCCGCATCTATTGCAAATTGAAGAATCTGTTTTACATCTGTTATATTGACCATCTTATCATCTCCGCAAAATTCCGATTTTTCGTTCTCTGCGACTTCCCAATAAACTTGAATTTCACTTACTTAGATAATGGCAATGTCAATTTTCCTGATAATAAAAAATACAGCAGAAGTAAACCAACTATAATTAGAATACCGCCAACCACTTTAATGCCAATTCGATTAACCTTGTTATTTTTTATAATTTTATTTGCAAAAACCAATAGTAGCGCACCAACTACTATAATAAAAACAGATATTAACGGATACATGAGTTTTCTCCTTTCAAATTCCGATTTGTTGCTCAATTTCGTATTCAAATTATACCATAAAACTTGTGAACAATTCTACCGCAACTTTGGACTATATGAGAAAAGTCCGAACAGTTTTCTGCCCGGACTTCCTCGCTCAATTATAAATCAACTCTGCTTTCACAACTTCCTCTGCCTGTGCCTTGCAAGCGTTCATCTGCCGCACCCATTCCATTTGGTTTTCAGCTTTCAGTTGCTCGGTCACGCCGTTTTGCTCTGCCAGTGACCGCACGATCAGCTCCATGCGGTTTCGTGCCGCTTCTTCAATCTCGGCGCAATGTTCAAAGAGCTTGTCGGATAGCACCAGTTCATTGAACAGTATCGGGCGGTGCATTTCTAAATACGCCTTGCGAAGTCTGCCGTAGTGTCCGATGGGCTTGGTCTTGCGGATAATGATGTTCGGGATAAGATAATCGCCGTTCTGCCTGTAAGTGATATTCATGCTATCTGCGCTCCTTTCTGCGGCTCTCTCTGCGGTAAACTGCTGACAGGGACGAACACGCCCTTTGCAATGTCCTCTGCACGAATGACGGCTTTCTTGGCTTCGATTTCTGCTTTTTTTCTCCCCTTGATTTTGTCCTCGTATCGCTTCTGCGCTCCGCTGGCTTTCCGCTTCAAGTAGTTCTGATGAAGCCTGTCCTTGCGTTCCTCACGCTTGCGGATTTCCTCTAATTCTTCCGGGGTCAGCTCCACTTCTCCAAACGCCGGGGGAACGAATCGCCCAACAGAATTGAAGTAAATCTCGACCTCCTGTGTGGTCTGAATACTGCCCTTGCGGTCACGCTCATGCACAAGGATTTTCTCAATAAACTCATTGAGCATGGCAATCGTCAGCTTGTCGAAGTTCTCATACTTGTCAATCAGAGCGATAAAACGGTCAGCGTCCTTTTCGTGCTTCTCGTAGCTCTTGATAGCCTTTTCCAGATCGGAGATTTCAACGGTAAGCTCGGACTGTTCCTTTTCGTATTGAGCGTCCAGAGTGGCGTATCTGCTGTCGGACAGCTTTCCTAAAATGTTGTCCTCATAGATTTTGCAGAGCAGGACTTCCAGCTCGGAAACTCTCTGCTTTGCGGTGGCAAGGCGTGTCCGCTGTTTCTTGACCTCTGCCGTCTGCTGGCTGGACTGCGCTTCCTGCACCACACGGACAAACTCGGCTCGGTCATGCTTCGCATACTCGGCAATGGCTTTCAGCATTTCAGAGACAAGGGACAGTACCACATCTTCATTGATACGGTGCTGTGTCGTGCAGAGCTTTCCAACTGGGACTTTGCTGTATTGGGAACAGGTATATTGAGAAATACGCTTGCCGTTGTTGGTGCGGTGGACATACATCTTGCCACCGCAATCGGCGCAATAGAGCAAGCCCGTGAGGGGAGCTGCTTCGCCCCAGCCGTCTGGGTAGCGTCTGACATTCCCACGGATTTTCTGCACAAGGTCAAAGGTCTGCTGGTCAATGATAGGCTCATGGGTATTCTCGAAAATTGTCCATTCGTCCTCCGGGACATAATGGCTTTTCTTGTCCTTGAAGTGCTTTCGGGTCTTGAAGTTGATGGTGTGTCCCAGATATTCACGCTTTTCAAGAATGTTGCAGATGGTGGAAGAACCCCAGCCGTACACATCTTTGAAGGTCTTATTTTTGTTCACGCCCTCGCCGTGCCGGGCAAGGTAAGCGGACGGAATGAGGACTTTTTCTTCTTTCAGCTTGCTGGCGATCTGATACGGACCGTAGCCGTCAATCGTCATGGCAAAGATGCGCTTGACCACCTCGGCGGCTTCGGGGTCAACCAACCATTGGTCTCTGGCTTCGTTCCAAAGATAGCCGTAAATGACCGTGCCTGTGAGGTGCTTGCCGGACTTGCCTTTGGACTGGAAAGTGGAACGGATTTTACGGCTGGTGTCTCTGGCGTAATACTCGTTCATAATGTTGCGGAAAGGGGTAAAATCATCGTCCCCTCTGGCACTGTCCACGCCGTCATTGATGGCGATAAGGCGAACGCCACGCTGACGCAGGATTTCCATAATCTGACCGACTTTCAGATAGTCACGACCCATGCGGCTCATGTCCTTGATACAGAGGTATTCCACATTTCCGGCTTCAACCTCTTTCATCATGGCTAAAAATCCGGGGCGGTCAAAACAAGTGCCGCTGATACCATCGTCCGTGAAATGGACAATGTTTGTAAAGCCCTGCCGTGCGGCGAACTCCTCCAACATAGCCTTTTGATTGGATATGGAATTGCTCTCACGCTGTTGGTCATCATCTTTGCCAAAGTCATCACGGCTCAGTCGTTCGTACAGAGCTGTGATTTTCTCATTTTTTCTCATAACTTGCGCTCCTTTCTTCGGTTTTAGGTTGTGTGTTCTAAGAGACTTCCCAACCGCTTGATTAAGAAGTCTTTTAGAGCATACAACACCGCTGGCCAGCTTATATTTCTTGTACTGCTTCACGGCAAAGCAATCCGGCTTGCGCTTTCCCAGGCCCTTGAACATATAGTCCACCGCGTTCATATAGGACTCGTCATCCTCTTTCACGTCCATGCCGGAAATCATGTCCACCAGGGTATTGATATTCCGATCCTCGGCAGGAGCCTCGAAAATGATATAGGCAATCAACGCACAATAAAGGAGCGTTTCTGCCTTTGTCCAGAACGGATCGCCCTCCTTGCCCTCGCCTTTGGTGTTCGCTATGAGGGTGTCCACGAATTTTAGGATGTCCGCCTCATTGTGGATGTAGGACAGCGGATTGTAGTGCATGGATTTTGAAAAATCAATGCTGTTGAACACTTTGACCTTATAGCCCCGGCGTTGCAGGAAAGCACCCACCTGGGAGAGCACCCCGCCTTTGGGATCGACGCACACATAGGAGCTGTGCGCCTGGAGTAGCTGGGGCGTGAGCCAGAAGCGGGTTTTGCCCGACCCGGATGAGCCGATGATGCAGGCATTGAGGTTGCGGGCGTTGGCCGGGTTTTTAGGCCGGGTGTTCATGGTGAGAAACTCCGTCTTTGTCAAAATGACGTTGTTTTCAAACTTCGGATCGACAAAGGGCTTGATGTCTTTTTCGGTGCCCCATGAAGCGTTTTGTCAAGTGTTATTTGGAGTTATTGACGCACAATCAAGGCGAAAGCGCGAAAGTGCAAAGCGCAAAGGGTCTGCACTTTGCGTTTTCAGCTTGCGGGTTCGGGCGGCTGCTTCTTCTTGATGAAGTTGTACCATTGACCGCCGACGCGCCTTGCGCCCAAAACACCGCCCATGTTGCGCTTGGCGTTCTGTACCGTCCTCTCGGATATTCCGGCTTCGGCTGCGGCCTTTACAAGGTCCTCGCTGGCAAGCTCTTTCCCGTCTGCAAGCAGGTCAAGTATCAGCCGTTCCGCCTGTTCGGTCTTGGTGGCGGTGTTGCCGCCCGCGCCGGACAGCAGCTCGTCGGCGGTAATGTCATACTCGCCTATCCACGAAAAGCCCGTTTCCGGGTCAAGGCAAAAGGCTATGGGCTTACCCTCCGCCGCAAGAGAAGATTTGTCATGGACGATAACGCGCACATTCGGTTCCCGTTTCACGCGCCCGATCAGCAGGACGCTCCTTGCTGCGGCGCGGAAGTCGATGGAGCCTAAACCCCGGTAGGCGCTCTGTCCTCCGGCGGCTTTGTTGAGGTGTCCGATTAGGATAACGGCGCACCCGGTACGCTCGGCAATCTCGGCAAGGCGGCGGAACATGGGGCGTATCTCGTTGGCCTTGTTCATGTCGGTTTTCTCGCCCACATACGCCTGTATGGGGTCAAGGATAATCAGCCGCGCCCCGGTCTGTCGGATAGCTCTCTCTATGCGCTCATCGGACAGGGAAAGCCCCTGCTTGCTCTCGTCAATGACAAGAATGCGGTCAAGGTCTGCTTCGGCTTCCATAAGGCGGGGCTTGATGGTGTCGCCCAAACCGTCCTCGGCAGTCTGGTAAATCACATTGAACGGCTCATGCACTGCCATGTGGGGGAACGGCTTGCGGTTGGTACAAGCGGCGGCAAGGCGTAGGGCAAAGGTGGTCTTGCCCTCGCCGGGGTTGCCCTGCACAATGGTTACTTTCCCAAAGGGGATATACGGCTCCCATAACCATTCGACGGTCTGCGTGTCCACCTCGCTCATGCGGATAATCTCAACGGTTTCTTCCTGCGGCGGCCCTTTCAAGCCGTAGACCGCTTCTCGCAAATACTTCCCGTCTGTGATTTCTGCCCGGTGCTGCAATACCTCGTTCCAATCCTTGAAAAGAGGGATAAGCCGGTGGACGGTGTAGCCCTCCGGCATGAGCTTCACAAGGCGGCTGCAAGCGTCGTTTCCGGCTTCGTCGCTGTCAAGGCAGAGATAAACGGTCTTGATGTTCGGACGGTCAGAGAGAAAGCGGAGCAGGGCTTTTTCTCCCACGCCGCCCAATGACAGGTAGCTTTGCTTCTGCCAATCCTTTTTGAACAGGCAGAGGAAAGAAAGCAGGTCAACGGGGGCTTCAAAGACAAACACTCTTTCGCCCTCGCCCCGGTAGCAGAAGTTAAAGGCTTTGTCGCTGCCTTTCACATCAAGGCGGAAGTTTCCCGCCGTTCCCTTGCTGTGGGCGTAGCGCGGTATTCCGTCCTCGTCCCGCCCCACAAATACGGCGTTGTGGTGGGCTGCGTCCTCGTAAATATCGCCGCTGGCAAAGAAAAAGCCCGTCACATCTTCATCAATGCGGCGGGCGGCTGTGAGGTAGTTCCTCGCTGTTCGGTTGTCGGGGCTGCGGGGCGGTAGCCGGAAGTCGGAGAGGGGCGCGGAGCTTGGTCTATCCGGCGGCGGTGCGGCTCCCTTTTCTCCTGTGAGAAGTTCAACGGCTTCGGTAAAACTCTTGCCAAAAAACTCCATGACAAAATCAATGGGGCCGCCGCCCTTGCTCTGGCTGTGGCGATACCACTTGTTGCCCCGGACGGTCAAGCTGTCGTGCCGTTTCCATCGGTATTCCTGTCCGGCGCGTTCCAGCGGTTCCCCCTGCGATTGCAGGAACAAAACAAGGTCGGCTTGGTTCGCCCGGTCTATCTGTTCTTGGGTGTAGTACAAAAAACTCACTCCTTTCATCGGTCTATGTCGTGCCGCTTTGTGCGGGTCTGTGTCTGCTCCGGCTGGTCGGCGCGGAGTGCAATATCCACGCATTTGCGGATTTTTTGAAGTTCGGAAACATCGGCGCGGGTATCTTTCAGTTTGGCATAATCGCTGTCCCTCTGTGTTTTGAGGTCGGCATATTCCTGTTCCCATTCCGCAATAGGCAAGGTCTTTGTTCCTTTCGGCAGATTTGCATGGAGATAGCGGCTTGCTGCGTTCCATAGGGTCAACTCGGCGCGGTGGGCTTCCTCGTACTTGTCGCGCTTGTTTGTCCAGCCGTTTTGCAGCTTTTTCAGCTCATCGTGAACGGGCTTGTACTCGGTGTAGTTCTTCCCGTATTCAATCAGCTTTTGCAGCTTCTTCATGCGTTCCTCGGCGGTTTTCATTCCTGCCCGGATAGTGTCGGCCTGTTCGCTGACAGAGGAAAGGGCTGCGTCCAGCTCATCAAGGGTAGAGATACCATGCTCGGTCAGATAGTTGACCGCTGCCGCTATGGTTTTCAGTTCATCGGCTGTGTGCTGTTGTTGCCAACGCTGCGAATACTTCCGGCTCTTTTCTCTCTGAACGCTCAAATACTTCATCAGCAGATTTGCAAGGCCGGGGGATTGTTGCGGCTGTTCCGGGGCGGTTTCCCACGCTTTGAACAGGTCGGCAATCCATTCTTTGAGCTTTCCAATCTGCGCTCGGATTTCCCGTATAAGGCGGTTTGCCTTTTGGATATTCCGGTTCAGTTCGCCTTTCTCGGTGGCAATACCTTTCTTCTCCATCTGGCAAGCCGCCACGCCCATGTGGACGGTGGGTATCTCGCCAATGCCGCGCTCGGCGTTGCTGCGGTGGTCGATACGCTCCGGGCTTCCGGCTCGTTCAAGGTAGGCGTTTGAAATATCCGCCCATGCCTTACGCCACAAGAGGGCGTTGCCCTTGTCGTTCCAGCCGGTCAGGTCAACTTTGTGCGTCTTGTATCTGCCGCTTGGCAAGCGGATACGCTCGCCGTTTTCATCAAGGTCATATTCCTTTTGGGACTTTGCCGCCCATGCGCCGCGCTCGTCAAGGGGGCGCATGGTAAGCATGATGTGACAATGGGGATTGCCCTTGCCGGTGTCGTGAATGGCATAATCAACGCACATTCCTCTGGAAACAAATTGAGAGGAACAGTATTCCCGGACAAGCCGGATTTGTTCCTCTCTGGATAACTCTATGGGGAGCGCCGCGTCAATCTCTCTGGCAAGCTGGGCGTTCCCGGCTTTCTCGTAAAGCTCCACGCTGTTCCACAAGGTTGAACGGTCAGAGAAAGAGGGCGGGGCGTGGGGTGGCAGCATAATTTCCGTATGGACAACACCGCCTTTGCGGGTGTAGTCGTGTGTCATTCCGTCCCACTCATTTGTCAGCTTTTCGCCGCTTCGGTAGGCGGCTGCGGCAACGGCTGATTTGCCCTTGCCCCGGCTGACAATGCTGATATTACAATGATAGATGGCTATGGGTATCACCTCCCGGATAAAATGAAAACCCGCAAAAATGGTACAGACGCCAAAGGCTGGTATACTGTTTTTGTGGGTGTGCAGGGATAGCCGCGTAAGCGGCGCAAGGGGTGCAGCCCCTTGTTGCGGCAAAGCCGCCAATGTCGGTCAGAGAGGGAAGCAAGCGGCTTTCTCTCTGTGCCGACAAGCCCTCGGCAGAGCGCACGCACCCGTAAGGGTGTATAAGTGCGCCCTTTGTACCAAAGGGATTATTCGCTTTTCCCGCCCTCGGTGCGTTTTTTCAGATAGCCCCGCGCTTCCTCGCTCGTCAGGGCAAGCCGGAGAAAGGCGGCGGCTTCTTCGTCGGTCATGGTCTTTGCTTCTGGCACAATGCTCTCAAAGACCGCACCCCGGACGATCAGCCGATGGCTGCGCGTCCTGCGTTCCTCTTGGGATAACTTTTGCCGCAACACCTTTTCCCGATTTTCAAGCTGCCGGATTTTCTTCTTCCCGTCCTCAATCTCGGCTTGCAATTCCTCGCGTTTTTTTTTCTCTCGGTTTCGTCATGGGTGGTCACTCCTTTCTACCTGTCGGCATAGAAAAAGGACAGTCGATTTCCTCGGCTGTCCTTTTGATTAGGGTGTTTGGTTTACTCCGTTCTGCTCAATAAATGGGAATATTAAATATCAATACGCCCTTTAATACATTCCTATTAAAACATCAGCTTCGATTGTCAAATGTGTGAGAGTACGCCAATCAACGCAATCTTTTTCAACGCAAAAGAGAAGCGGCGTCATTTCAATAAACGACATTCTTTGTTCTGATGACAACTGTACGGTGGCTGAAACCGTTTCTCTTGAAATGGTTTTAAGATATTTCTCAAAATATTCAACGACAGACTCATTTGAATAATCTGGATTTTTCAAGTGTGCTTGCACTTTAGTCCTGATTTCCCTCAAATGATTTTTCGTAGGAATTACTTTCACAACATATCCGTTAGGAGATAGCAATCGCTGAAATTCTTTGTAGTGTGCAGGCGAAAATATGTCTAAAATACAATCCATACTTCCGTCTTTCAAAGGGATTTTTGATAAGTCAGTAACAAACCACTTCACTGCTTTGCGCTTGTCTTTTTTTGATGCAATCTGTATTGCCTCCCTTGACAAGTCAAAGGCAAAGATGTTTCGTTCTGTTCTTTGCTGTATCTGCCTTGCATAGAAACCCTCGCCGCAACCAACATCTAAAATGTTTCTTATAGATGGCGTATCAGAAATAAACTGTATGATTTTCTCCAACACAACATCATACATGCCATACTCCAAAATTTGGTGCCGGTTGTCAAAAGACCGCTTGCTGTAGTTGGTTTTGGGCGATGATTTTAACAACAAATTTACATACCCATATCTTGAAATATCAAAGCAATGTCCATGTCTACAAATTAGGCTATTGCCTTGTATATCCATTGATTTTGTGCAAATTGGGCATTGAAAATAAACCTTGCTGTCTGCAAAGCGTGATAAATTATTATTCATTTGTTTTTCCTCCGTAATTACATCTCTGCTTCAATAAGCGAGTTATGCAATACGGATAACCGCAACATAACTCGCGGTTTTATCTTAATCTCATAAATGTAACCATTGTGTTGTCCTCCAATCAATTCCGCAGTATTACTCTGCTTTTAGAAAAAGTATAGCACAAAACTATGAACATTTCAACTCTATTTCAGCCTGTCGGCGACGTTGCTCTCTCTGGCATACCGCCGCGCCGCTTCCCGCCGTTCCTCGCTGTATGGGGCGGTCAGACGGAAAGAGAAGCGGCCTTTCTCAATGTCAAACTCCATGCAGCCCGTTTCCGGGTCTGCGTCGGTCTGGCGGCACACATCGGGGTGCTGCTCGGCATAGGCGGCAAGCCGCTTCTTCAAGTCGGTGTTGTGGGTACGGATATGGATCAACGGGTCTTTCTCATCAAACCAGATGTCTGTGATCTTTTTTTGCTTGGGAAGCCCTGTTCGCATAAACTCTCCTTTCTGCGCCCTCGTTTGGAGAGAGGGGCATTTTTGAGGGAATTTTCCCGGCTCTTGACTTGGGGAAAATGGGGATTTTCAAATAGAAACCGCCCCGGCGAACCATTCTTCGTCCGGGCGGTTCCTATCGCGTGATTTTCGTTTTTTCCGGCTCTTGACCGTCCTGCAAGCTGTCGGCAAGTATCACTTTGAGCAGCTTGTCGCGGAATGTTTCTGTGCCGCTGTGGTTGAAAAACAACTCCGCAACGATGGTCTGTCCGTCCCTCTGTGTCGTGATAACACTGTCGGGGGATTGAGGTGTCCCGTTCTGTTCTGCCATAGGCGGCTCCTTTCTCTGGGTGCAAAAGAGGGATTTCCCGTAGCCCGGAAAATCCCTCTTGGTTGTCAGTATTCGGTTTTACTGTGCGGGTGCTGCGGCGGCTTCCTGTGCCTTTTTCTTTGCCCGGTATTCCCGTGCTTTCATGCGGTCATACTCCCGTCGCTTTTCAAGGTTACGCGCCCGGTACTCCCTTGAATACTGCCGGTGGTAGGCGCGGCTCTTTTCCTTTTGGGCTTCCTCGATTTTCTCCCGCATTTGCCGGATTTCCTGCTCCGTTGGCTCTGTAAGCTGTGTCACTTCGTTCTCAAATTTGCCGATATAGTTGAAATATATCCCGATGTGCTGAATGGCTTGTTTTGCCCTTTTCTTGTCGCGCTCATGCACTTCAATCCGGCTGATAAACTCGTTGAGAATGGCGGGGGTCAGGTCGGTAAAGGCAGCGTAGCGTTCCGTCAGCTTCAAAAACTTCTGCGCCCGTCCGCCCGCGTTCTCAAAAGCGGATAGCTGCTCTTGCAGCTCGGCAAGCTCCGCTTTCAGCGCATAGTATTCTTCTGAATACT
The DNA here is from genome assembly GCF_052116105.1 of Oribacterium sp. Sow4_G1_1. Taxonomy (NCBI): domain Bacteria; kingdom Bacillati; phylum Bacillota; class Clostridia; order Lachnospirales; family Lachnospiraceae; genus Oribacterium; species Oribacterium sp. Sow4_G1_1. The sequence goes on along the minus strand of NZ_JBQKLS010000024.1, from coordinate 5,445 downwards.
TCTGCGACATTTGCTCATAGCGGTCTTGCGGGATCGTGCCGAGGGCGTTGTCCTCATAGAGCTTGTTCAGCACCTTGTCAATCTGTTCAAGGCGCGTCGTGATTTGCGGGATACGCTTCTGCTGTTTCTTGGTCTTGTCGGTCTGCTGCATGGCAAGGTTCTTTTTCACTAAGGCTTCAAATTCCGCCCAGTTGCTGATAGAATAGTCCTCGATTTTCTTCAGCACTTCCGCGATGGTCTGCATGAGCAAATCCGCGTCAATGATGTGCGGGGAATTGCATTTGGGGTTTTTGGCTTTTCCCTTGTGGTACTCGCTGCAATAGGCAACATGACGCTTGCCGCCATTCCGATAATCTATGCGAATGTGCATTTTCGCACCGCAATCCTTACAGAAAAGCAAGCCCGACAAAGGGTGGATTTCCCCGTCCCCGTTGGGGCGTTTGACGGGCGCATTTTCCAAAATCCGCTGTACGGTTTCAAAGTCGGTGCGGTCAATAATCGGCTCATGCACATTTTCGGTTATCTGCCATTGGCTCCGGTCTACATAGTGGTTCCGCTTGTCGCGGAAGTGCTTTGTGGTCTTGAAGTTGACAACATCACCGCAATACTCCTGCCGTGTGAGGATATGGGTCAGGGTGGCTTTGTTCCACTTATAGCGGTTGGCCTCATTGAGCGCCCTGTTTTTACAGGTTCCCCGCCCGCGCTCTTTCATGTAGAATGTGGGCGTTGGGATTTGCGCCTGCGTGAGATATACGGCAATTTGGTTTCGGTTTTTTCCGTCCAGAAACAGGCGAAAAATCAAACGAACAACTCCGGCGGCTTCCTCGTCGATAATCCAAAAATCCTTGTTGTCCGGGGATTTGACATAGCCATAGGGGGCTTCGGTGGCAATCGGCTTTCCACTCATGCCCTTCGTCTTAATGCCGGTCTTTACTTTCTTGCTGATGTCCTTTGCGTACCACTCCGACATGATGTTGATAAAGGGCGCAAACTCCAATGTATCGGGCTTTTCGCTGTCTATCCCGTTGTTGACTGCGATAAAGCGCACATTGTTCCGTCTGAATATCTCCATCGCATTGCCGACTTGGAGATAGTCACGCCCCCAGCGTGTCAGGTCTTTCATAATGCAGACACCGATTTTCCCGTTCTCTACATCGTCCATCATGCGGGAGTAGGCAGAACGGTCAAAAAATCTGCCGCTTTCGTCATCGTCAATGTAGTGCCGGATATTGGTTAAGTGCTGCCCTCTGGCGTAGTTCTCCAAAAAGATTTTTTGGTTCTGTATCGAGTTACTCTCACCGCCGTCCCTGTCCTCGTCGCCCACGGAAAGGCGGGAGTAAAGGGCTGTAATTTTACTATAATCAGTCATGTGCATAACCTCCTGTGCGTCCATATAGGCTTCCTTTACACTTAAAATTATGCACTCCAGCGGGCCGATCCGTATTCTTCATCCCGCCTGAATTTCTTTGCGTTCTTGCTTTTCATATAGATCAGCAGGCGGAAGCCCACCGCGCCCACAATGCCGATGAGCCAGTCAAGGGGATGGAGCCCCGGCGCAAAGTCGGCAAAGGCCGGGCCGATGCTCTGGCCCAGGCCCATCAGCTTGTGAGCAAAGTCCACTCCGGGAGCCAGGCGGTAGGCCGTCCCCAGCTTTAGGCAGGCCCACAGGATAAACAGGTACGGGATGTTGGGTATCACATATTTCTTAATACTATCTGTCCTCATGCACCGCCTCCCTTGCACGTTCTTTCTTGTGGGACGGCTGGCGGGCCAGTTCAGCGGCGGCCCGTTTGAGCTGTTCCCGGATCGGGACGCGCCGGGACTTGGAACGCTTCATCACGCGCCGGGAATATTCCGAAAAACAAGCGGTGATGGCATCGGCCTGCCCGCTTTTGAAAAACAGCAGGTATTTGTCCGGCCCGGTCTTATAAAAGGCATAGTCCACATTCCATTTCCGGGCCACCCGGTCAAAGTCCTTTGGGGACTCCACCTCGATGCTGTTCGTGGCGGCCCCGTGGCCCATGAGCTGGCGCACCGTCTGTTTGCCGTGGGGTGTCTGGCGGGCACGGTGCGCTTTCTTGATCTTCCGGCCCACCGCCAGACACGCCTGGGCCAGCACCCGGCCCGTGAGCTTTGTCGCCTTGATGGAAACTGCTATGGTACGTCTGGAAACGTCCTCGTCAATCAGCCGTATCCCTCCTTTCCGTGAAAAAGCACCTCTGGACAAAGTGTCCAGAAGTGCCGCTATCGCTCCTCATGCTCCTTTTTGGCGATCTTCCGATAGCCCTCCAGGGAGGAGCCGTCAATAATTTCTTTGTAGGCCGCCATCTGCTCCCGCACCGAGAGCTGCGGGAACGCGAAAACCTTGTGCTCGGCGGGAATGTCCTCGATCCCGTGGTAGTGCTCGATGAATTTCCCGCCGTTGTTCAGCACATAGCCGCCGGGGGCAAAGTGGCCGTCCTCGTTGATCCGCACGTCCCGCCCGTATGCTTCATAGTCGAAGTAAGGGAGCAGGTGATCGGGAATGTCAATGGCCTCCATGTCCTCCACATAGATGCGGCCCAGGGTTTCATCGTCCTCCACACCGGGATAAAACTCGAAGCAATCCAGGTTTTGTGTGAGGTTGATCAGGTCAGCCACGCTGGAAGTATGTTCGCCGCTGTCAATGACCGCCTCAAACTTTTCCAAGTCGCCTTGATCCAGCTCGGAAAGCAGGCAGGCCAGATGGTTGAGTTCGTCCGGGTTCTCATATTCGCCTAAGTAGTCATAGAGCCCCAGCACATCACCGTCAAAGCTGGTGATGAAAAATTCCTCGTACCGCACCCCGTCCACGCCGATGTGTTTTAGGAGCGCCTGCACCTCCTCCGTGGTAGTGGGGAATTTCAAGGTTTCACCAACCAGCTCGCCCTCGTTGTATTTCCCCAGGTTGGTGATGTAGGCTTCAAACAGGGACGCCATATCAGCGGCGGCCCTGGCCCTTGACGGTGAGGATGCCCTCAAGGGTGGTGGCGGTGATCCCCAGCCGCTGGGCCACGGCAATATCATTTTTCATGGACTCGGTGATCGTATGGCCGCACACCACCAGCACACGGGAGCGCCGGAGCAGGTCACGGCCCATGTCGATGCCGTTCTTGTGCTCCTCCGGTACCGCGTCATTGAGAAACAGCGGCAGATAGAGCATGGGGCAGATGGGGGAATAGCCCGCATCGTAGACCACGCGGCAGTAATGCGCCGCCTGCTCCATGTCCACCGCAGGATCGCCGCGCCATGCGGCAGTAATATAAGCAAGGGATCGTTTCATCTTCAACACCTCCGATATTTATAATAGGTAGTTCGACCCTATCCCCCCGCCCTTTCCCTATCCAGGGAAAGGGGGCGGCTCTGGAGGATATATGCCCCCGCCGAGCCGCTGGAAGTAGCACAGCCGGGGCAGACCGTCAAGGGCAGGCCGCCGCAAGCGGCGGTGCGTTGCACCCTTGACGGCCCACTCCCGGCTGTGCAGGAATATAGGCGGCGACGGGGGATATATCACCACAGAGCCCATCCCAAGCGCGGGGCGCTTACCTCTGGACAAAGTGTCCAGAAGCGGGGCCGGGTTACTTCTCCAAGTCCTTTTTCTTGTCCGGCTTTGCCAGTTCGGGCGGCTGTTTCTCTTTCCACTCGTCCAGCAGGGCCATGATCTGCTCCTTCATTTTGGCAGGAGTGACCTCCTTGCCGAAATACTTAGACAGTTCAGCAGTCGAAATAATCACACCGCGATCCTCCTTTTTCTCTTCACTCAGAATACCGTCAATCACATCGCCGTTGAGCTTGCCCTCCTTGTCCAGCTCGTGGAGCCGCTTTGCCTGGGCCACCGAGGGGGAGGACTGCTCCCCGTCAATGGAAACGGCAATCAGCCGCTGGTTTTCCGGCCTGATATACGAGATCTCCACCGCAGGCATAAAGCCCATCTGCTTTGCGTCCACCTTGTCCAGAAGCTCCGGCACCAGGGAGTTCAGGCGGATATACCGCATGACCTTTTTATAGTTCATGTCGTGTTCCTTACCCACGATCTCCACCGAGAGCTTACCCAGGGCCTCGGCCTCTTTCTCATTCTTCGGGCGGGCCCCCTGTCGCTTGATGGCCTCCACCTCCAAATCCAGGAGCTTTGCCAGCTCGCTGGGGAGGGGATCGCCGCGCTGTTTGTTGCTGTTACGCATTTCCCGGACAGCTTCAAGGTCAGTCATCTCGCGGACAATACAGGGCATTTCCTCCAGTCCGGCCCGTTCACCACCATGATGGCGGCGGTGGCCCGCGATAATCTCATAGCCCTTGCCGTCCTTTTCCGGGCGGACAGTGGCGGGGGTCATAATGCCGTGTTCCTTGATCGTCCCCACCAGATCGTCCATCGCCTTATCGTCCTGCACCTTGTAGGGATGCTCCCGGAACGTGTGGAACGGATGAAGCTCCGACATTTTCAGATAGACGATTTTTCCCTCTTCCACCGGGCGGGGCGGCACCTCCGGCGTAGGCGGTAGCTTGATCTCCGGCGGCGGGACTGCCGCCTCCTTGACGGGAGCGGCCTTGCCCGGCTTTACCGTCTGAGCGGATTTAGACGCTGGCGCACCGCCGGAGCCCGTTTCCTTGCCCTTGTCGGCTTTCTTACCTCTGGACACTTTGTCCCGAACAGAGGGCGGAGCCTCCTCACGGGCCGCCTTGTCAACCTTAGACGGGCGGCCTGTGCGGGGCTCCGCCGTTTTCGCTTTTTTCTCCGCAGTCGGCCCGGCCTGCTCTTTAGGCGGGCGGCCCCGGCGCTTCGGCGGCTTATCCGCCTCCGGCGCTTTCTTGTCCGGGGCGGGAGCAGAAGCCTCCTTGCTACCCTTATCAGCGGCCTGGATGTCCGAAAGGTTGATTACCTTGCCGGACGGCGCGGGAGCGTCCTCACCCATACCGGGGATAACAGACTGCTCTGGCGTGGCGGGCCCCACATGAGCGGGGGCCGCCTGATCCCCACCAGGGACAGCGGGCCCCTCGGTGTGTTCCGGCGCGGGCGGATCGCCCGGCCCGGACGGGGCCGGAGCTTCCGGGGTTTTCCTTTCCTCCGGGCTCATGTTTACTTTTTCATCTGCCATTGGCTAACCTCCTTTTTCGTGAGATGAAAAAAGGCCAGACCTCCCGGCCCGGCCAGCTAAAATATTCCCCCTTTCGTTTTAGTATTAAGTCAGCACCACTCCTTTCCCAAACCGGGCCACGAAAAAAACGCCGCCTTTTTCTTGAAAAAGCGACGTTTTAGTGTAGGTTGGCTCAGTTTTTTGTTGTGATTTATGATTATGCCTTTGTAAAGAAACCTTATAATGTTGTTGACTGCCTAGATTGACTTCGGGCTGATCTGCTTGCGTGTCACGAGATTGATCTGTATACTGTCATGAGATTAAAAAGAAAGAAGGTCCGGGGTACCCTCTTTGC
>NZ_JBQKLS010000023.1:0-32325 GCF_052116105.1 Oribacterium sp. Sow4_G1_1 | reverse complement strand
GTCAGAGCTACAGGGGATAATAAAAAGTCCCACAGTATCTGAATGTATTTAACCACAGAATCAAAAAGAAAGGAAAATGTTGATTTAGCTTCTGGAATCATCATACAAGGAAGAAAAATGGACAGATTAAAAGGCAAAGTTGCGATCGTTACAGGCTCAACAAGTGGTATTGGTGTGGGAATTGCGAAGCTGTATGCGGCAGAGGGAGCGAAAGTTGTGATCTGCGGCAGAAGAGCGGAAAAAGGACAGGCCGTTGTGGATGAGATCGCAGCAGCAGGCGGAGAAGCTTATTATCACTTTATGGATATGACGCAGATGGACAGCATTGACAAGCTGTTTGCTGATACGGAAGAAAAGTACGGAAAAATCGATATCCTGGTAAACAATGCGGCAAACGTTGGATTAAAGGACGGACGTGTTGATGAACTGACACTGGAAATGTGGGATGCGATCTTCCAGAGCGATATGCGCGGTACATTCTATACAACGAAAGTTGCTCTTCCGTATCTGCAGAAGAATCCGGATGGAGGTTCCATTATCAATATCGGTTCCATGGCTTCCTGCGCCGGCGACCTCGGATCTACCGCGTATGCGTGCGCAAAGGCAGGCGTTAATATGCTGACTCAGGCTGTCGCAACTCAGTACGGAAAACAGAAAATCCGCTGCAACTGTGTTCGTCCGGGTCTGATCGTTACTCCGCAGAACGAGGCGCATGTTCCGCAGGCATTAAAGGATATCTTCCTGAGCAATATTATGGTAGACCGTTATGGCTGCCCGGAGGATATCGGACATCTTTGCGTATATCTTGCATCGGATGAGAGCTATTATGTGACAGGCCAGATCATCAACGTTGATGGCGGTCTGAACTCCCATGTACCGACCGTTGCCCAGTTCAGAGCGCTGAATTCCAGAACCTGGTAGGATTATCGCAGAAGCACCGGAGCGAAAGACAGATCAACAGAAAAACAATACCGTCGTGCAGACGGATATAATGCGGAGATTCCCGGAGACAGATGTGTTTTCGGGGATCTCTTTTGTGTCATAGGGAACTTTTTACCCATATGCTGTTCCGGTTCTGAGAAATGTCGTCAGATGTCGCGAAGACTGCGGGAAAAATTGTTCGGAACGCTAGGAATTTTCAGGAATATTTGTTATAACACTTCTAATCTGTGAATGAAATCGTGGACAATGCAGGGGAGAGGAAGGTGGTAAGACAGATGCCGTCATATAAGGCAGCAATGAATAAAATATATGAAGATTCTTATGGCAGATGGCGTAAAGCTGTCTTTGTCACCGGCATAATCAGCGCGGGAATTATCTTGAACATTGGGGCCAGGCCCCGGGAAGAAAGATATTCGACAGAAGTTTGATAAAGATAAAGAAGAATCTAATAGTGGGATGTGTTGATGTACAGAGTTTAAGGCTTTTGGGGAGAGTGGCGCTAAAATAGGAGGCTGCAAATGGCCATTGAGAAGGTGATTATTAAAAACTTTAAAAAATAATGGGCAAAACACATCTGGCTGCAAAATCGTGAAGGAGTGGCTTACGACACGAGCGGATGAGAAATATCAGAAGCCGGTTAAACTGATTCAACGTGATGAGGAAAAGTCCTTTTACAAATCTTCGGAGAGCGGCAGATGCAGTACTGTAATAAAGGTGGAGGAGAACGAGCTTATCCTTAATAAACTACTTGCTTATGAGGATCTGTTTTACAGACCGGTCGTTGAGAATCTGAATAACATCAAAATCTATGTAGAGAGAGATTTTGATGCAGCGCCGCTGTATATAAAAACGCCACTCATTCCTAAGGACTCTGATGGATTTGATTTTTCAAGCATTAATGATGTGCCTAGAATCGTATATAAGCTGAAGGCGGGGTATCCGGATCAGTATGAGATATTAATGAATACTTTTATGCAACTGTTTCCGAACATCTTTAGTATCGATGTGAAGGAGGTTGATCTAGGGGAGCTGCATGGGCTGGAGCTGCCGGTTAACGCTCCTTATATCATCTCCAATAAAGTATATTCGATGTTTGTTCAGGATAAGAATCTGAATCAGCCATTGAATTTCGAAAGCCTGTCAGATGGAGCCAAGAGAGTGTTTTTGATGTTGACGTATACGATCCTGTCCAGGATCAACGGCTATCATCTGATTGCGTTTGAGGAGCCGGAGAACTCCATTCATCCGAGCTTGCTGCAAAGCTATCTTTCGGTTCTTTCCCAGCTTGCAGGTGACTGCCGTATCATAGTGGCAAGTCATTCACCATATATCGTTCAGTATGTAAGCACGAAGGACATATATATTGGAAAGCCGAATACGGATGGTATAGCGGACTTTGCGAAGATCGACGATAAAAAAGTGAATGCTCTTCTTGCAGATGCTTCTGATAACGGTGATTCTGTGGGGAACTATATTTTTGATCTTCTGTCTGGCGGAGAAGATGATACCGAGATTTTATTGAGCTATCTGGAGAGCTGATATGGCGAAGAAGATTTTGAAGATATCAAGAAAAGTAAAGTGAGAGGAGTCTTAAAATTATGGATATAAGCAAAAGTGACTGGAAACTGTTTCGGGTAAAACTATCAGTTTGGCAGGAAAAGTATATGGAAAGGCTCGTCAGAGAGTATGTGACTGTTCTGACGGATGAGACCCGGCGGGCATCGGATAAATTCTGGGAACTGGAAGAGCGCATAAAAACAGATCGTCAGCATCCGGGCGTGATCATGGAGATGAGAAAATCAGATGCTATATGGCAAATTATGCGTCTTATACGATTGAAGGTGATTACCTATGATGATTTGTCGGATTTTAGTGATGAACTACGACGGGCAGTGAAAGGATTACTTGGTATTGGCAGGTGAGTATTCAGAAGCATTTTGAAATATCTCAAAGCTACGTGAGCCACGATTTTGGGGGTTCTTGTGACTTCTATTATGTGGTAAGATTGAAGTCAGCATAGTATACAGAAATCGGAGTGATGAAAATGCCATTAAAAAGAATTGAAGCAGCCAACTTTACTGTATTCGAAGATATAAGTATTGATTTTTGTAAAGGACTGAATGTATTTATAGGCGAAAATGGGATGGGAAAAACGCACATAATGAAGCTGCTGTATGCGGCATGCTGGGCGTCTAAACATGATGTGTCTTTCTCTCAGAAATCAACGATGCTTTTTCGACCGGATCAGTCAAATATCGGTCGCTTAGTAAACAGAAGAAAGAACAGTAATAATACTGCGCATGTTTCTGTGGATTCTGACCGGGCGAAACTGGGTATGGTATTTACTACTCGCACGAAAAAATGGGATGCAGAGGTTAGGGGAAAAGAAAAGTGGGAAAAGCAGGACCTGACCAGTGTCTTTATTCCGGCTAAAGAGATTCTGTCCAATGCGTGGAATCTAGAAGCTGCAGTTAAGATGGGAAATGTAGAGTTTGATGATACATATCTGGACATTATTGCGGCTGCTAAAATCGACATATCCAGAGGCGCAGACTCTGCAGAAAGAAAAAGATATTTGGAAATTCTGCAGAAAATCAGCACAGGTAAAGTTACATTACTGGATGACAGATTTTATCTTAAGCCGGGTACCCAGGCTAAAATTGAGTTTAATTTAGTTGCGGAGGGATTACGTAAGATAGCTTTGCTCTGGCAGCTGGTAAAAAACGGGACGCTTGAAAAGGGATCGATACTTTTCTGGGATGAACCTGAAGCGAATATTAATCCGAAATATATTCCTGTATTAGCAGAGCTTCTTATCATGTTAGAGCACGAAGGTGTACAGATATTTGTCGCAACACATGACTATTTCTTATCAAAATACATCGAAGTAAAGCGGAATCAGGATAGTGCTGTGCGATACATTTCTTTTTATAAGAATGAAGAGAATAAGGTGCAGTGTGAAATCGCTGAAAGATTTGAATTACTGGAACATAATACGATCATGGATACGTTTAGGCAGCTTTATAGAGAAGAAATAGGAGTTATGCTGAAGTGATTGCTATAGCAGAATCGGAAATGAATTTCGGTGATTTCGACGAGACGAATATATTTCATATAGAAAAATCAAGAATCTATAAAGAACTTGGTACCGGAATCAAAATTGTGGAATTTATTCTGAAATATAAGAAAGATACCATACCATGGAGACGATTCAGCTTTACATTGCGGGAATCCTTCATGCGGAGGAAGCTGTAAACAGACTTCGATACAATAAGGTAAATAATCAGGTATCATTTCACACACAAAAAGCACTGGAATATTTGAGATTTGTTGGGAGGGATCGGTATGAGTGAGATATATACCTTTAATGGGAAAGATATCACGATGAACGTGTTCATTCAGATCCGGGCAGTCGTTGATATTATTAAAGAAGCTAGGAAGATTGATTTCATAGAGGCATTGGGACAGTTTTATCATTCCGATACCTATAAGACACTGCAGAATACGGAAAACGGTCTCTGGGCAGAGTCTCCGGAATATATTGCGGACTGCTTCTTCGAAAACCGGTATTAAAGAGGGGCAGGAGGGGCCAGGCCACGGTAAGAAAGAATAAACAAATTCTAAAAAGTTTATAAACTCTGCAACGGAAATTTGGTGTGCTGATAATTGGATTGATTCGGAATGAGCATGATTTTAGGGGGTGCTGAGTAATGTGCTATCTGGTGGCAAAAGATCGTGATGCGCATGGCTACGTGAAAGGAGCGACAGCGATGAGGATACTGAATATTCCTGTTGGGGTTTCGAATTTTGAAGAAATTCGTAAAAACGGGTATTACTACATCGATAAATCAGGGCTGATCGGAGAACTGCTCAGTAGAACCGGGACGAAAGTGACACTGATCACGCGTCCTCGGCGCTTCGGTAAGACGCTGGGCATGAGTATGCTGGAAAACTTTTTCGACATCCGGAAGGACAGTAGAGCGCTGTTTGAGGGGCTGGAGATTGCGAGGGATCAGGCGCTGTGCGATGCGTGGATGAATCAGTATCCGACGATTTTTGTTTCGTTTCGGCAGGTGGATGGTCTTGATTTCACCGGGGCATACGATATGCTCACCTGGGTCATCTCGGAACTGTATAAAAAGCATCGCTATCTGCTGGACAGCGACAGAATCGGTACCAGTGATAAGGAGATCGCGAAGCAGCTGGAATGGGGACAGGCTTCCTTGAAAGACACGAAAGGAAGTCTGCTGCTGCTTACCAGGATGATGCAGCAGCACTATGGTAAACCTGTGATCCTCCTGATCGATGAGTATGATGTTCCGGTGGCCAAGGCAAACAGTAACGGATACTATGCGGAAATGCTGGATGTCATGAAGGGCTTACTGCAGGCTCTGAAGGACAATCAGGCGCTTCAATTTGCAGTGGTGACAGGCTGCCTGAAGATTGCGAAAGAAAGCATCTTTACGGGCACCAATAATTTTGTGTCCGATACGATTACGAACTCTCGTCTGAATGAGTATTTCGGCTTCGTGCAGAGTGAAGTGGACCAGCTGCTGAAGGATGCGGGTGTGACGGAACAGGCGGACAGCATCCGGAGATGGTATGATGGCTATCATTTCGGAGACTTCGATGTCTACTGTCCGTGGGATGTGATGAATTACATGCTGGAGCTGCAGCGCGATCCGAAGGCGAAGCCGATCAGCTACTGGAAGAACACCAGTGACAATGCGATCATCCGTTCCTTTATCGACTATGCAGGGAGTACGATCACAAACAAGCTTGAAATCTTAATGGCTGGTGGCTGCATCGTTCAGCGAGTGGATGAAAACCTGACGTACGACTACCTGCACGCTTCAGAAGATAACCTCTGGAGCACACTCTACCTGACAGGTTACCTGACGCGGGCACGTGAAGCGGATTATAAGGGTGAAGTTCCAGATGGCATGGTTGCGCTGATGATTCCGAATGCAGAGATCCGGGAGATCTTCGAGACGACCGTCATCCGCTGGTTTGATGACAGCACGAAGAAGTGGAATCGAACTGCGCTGTTTGATGCCGTCTGGCGTGGTGACAGTGAGGGCATAACGAAAGAGATGAATGCCCTGCTCCGGCGCACCATCAGCTACCATGACTATCGGGAGGATTTCTACCATGCGTTCCTGGCGGGCATCTTCACAGGTGCAGGATACATGGTGGATTCGAATAAGGAGCATGGAGAAGGCCGCAGCGATGTGGTCGTCTATGATCCGGTGAATGCACGCGTCGCCATCTTTGAAGCGAAGTACACGAAGACCCTGGAAAATATGGAAAGAGAGTGCGATATGGCATTACAGCAGATCGATGATCGGATGTATGCTGCGGAGTACGAGGACGACTACGACCAGATTCTCTGCTATGGGATTTCATTCTTCCGGAAACGTTGCATGGTAAAGAAAAAGTGATGATCGGGGAGTCGGATGACCTTGTGAGTTGCCGGTGTGCCGTTGATTTTATGAACGTCATCGAGGCCATCCGCATCACCCGAAGATTGACAATTACCCTAGATGTGTTACTATAATCCCACACGTGAAATTGATAACTGTTTATTAGAGCCGTGCGTACAGCATGGCTCTCATTTTTTGTAGTATGCAAGTGAAAAACAGACCTTTCCTCCTGACGCCGGCGGCCAAGGATTATATCTGGGGCGGTACGCGGCTGCGCGAGGAGTATAATAAACATATAGATGTGACGCCGCTGGCGGAGACCTGGGAGTGCTCGACGCATCCGGATGGGCCGTCGCGCGTGGCGAGTGGTGTATTTGCGGGCGAGAAGCTCGTGGATGTGCTTCGTGCGCATCCGGAGTTCATCGGGACGCATCCGAAGACGGACGGCGAGGGCGGCCTGCCGGTGCTGATCAAGTTTATCGATGCGGCGCGGGATCTGTCAGTGCAGGTGCATCCGAGTGACGAGTACGCGCGGACGCATGAGCACGGGCAGCTTGGGAAAACCGAGATGTGGTATGTGCTTGAAGCGACGCCGGGGGCGAGCCTCGTCTATGGCTTCCGCCAGGACCTTACGAGGGCGATGCTGGCGGCTTCACTCGAGGACGACACGGTGGAGCAGTATCTCCAGAAGGTGGAAATCCATCGCGGCGATGTCTTTCTGATCGAGTCCGGCACGGTGCATGCCATCGGCGCGGGTGCGATGATCGTGGAGATCCAGGAGAGCTCGAACCTCACCTACCGGATGTATGACTATCATCGGCTCGGGAAGGACGGAAAACCACGGGAGCTGCACATCGCGAAGGCGCTGGACGTCGTGGATCTCCGGCGGAAACCGCTGCCGGAGCAGCTGCAGCGCGAGCGTGAGGAACACGACGGCTACAGCGTGGAGCTCCTCGAGCAGTGCAAGTACTTCCTGACGGAGCGGATCCACCTGGATACGATGTTAAAATCCGTCGTGTTTGCGACGGGCCCGGCGTCCTTCGAGGTGCTGCTCTGTGTGGATGGCAGCGGTACGCTCAGCGGCGAGGATGTGGAGCTTTCGTTCCGGAAAGGCGACTGCATCTTCGTGCCGGCTGACAGCATTGGCCTCGAGATCCGTGGACAGAGCGAGCTGCTGAAGGTGACGTGCTGAGACCTGGCCGGCAGCAGATTCTGTGAAAACGCTAGACGGATGCCGGTGCGGGCGGGCCGCGTGAAGGGATGCTTCCTGGCGTGTCACCCAAGCGGGATGTTATAGATAAAAAGTGAATGAAATCAGCGAAAGGAGAGCGTGATATGGCGAAATATGATTATCTGGTAGTGGGTGCCGGCCTGTACGGTGCGGTGTTTGCGCATGAGGCGCGGAAGGCGGGGAAGTCGGTGATGGTGATCGATCGGCGTCCGAACATCGCCGGCAATGTCTACACGGAGGATGTGGAGGGCATCCATGTGCATAAGTATGGCGCGCACATCTTCCACACGAACGACACGGAGGTCTGGAACTACGTGCAGCAGTTTGCGACCTTCAACCGCTTCACGAATTCGCCGGTGGCGAACTACCACGGCGAGCTGTATTCGCTGCCGTTCAACATGTACACCTTTAACCGTATGTGGGGCGTGGTGACGCCGGAGGAAGCCGCGGCGAAGATCGACGAGCAGAAGCGGGATTACATCGCGCGGAAGCAGGCGGAGCGCGGGCTCGCGGCGGATGCGCCGTTTGAGCCGCAGAACCTCGAGGAGCAGGCGATTTCGCTGATCGGTGTGGATATTTACGAGAAGCTCATCAAGGGCTACACCGAGAAGCAGTGGGGCCGTCCGTGCACGGAGCTCCCGTCCTTCATCATCAAGCGCCTGCCGGTGCGCCTCACCTTCGACAACAACTATTTCAATGCACTCTACCAGGGCATTCCGGTCGGGGGCTATACGCAGATGGTGGCGAACATGCTGGACGGCATCGAGGTGGAGCTCGGTGTGGATTACCTCGCTGAGAAGGCGAAGTATGACGCGCTCGCGGAGAAGGTGGTGTACACCGGTGCGATCGACGCGTACTTCGGCTACCAGCTCGGCACGCTCGAGTACCGGTCGGTGCGCTTCGAGACGGAGCTGCTCGACCAGCCGAATTTCCAGGGCAATGCTGCCGTCAACTACACCGATCGCGAGACGCCATGGACCCGGATCATTGAGCACAAGTGGTTCGAGTTCGGCAAGGACGCGGAGGGGCGGGACCTTCCGAAGACCGTGATCTCCCGCGAGTTCTCGAGCGAGTGGAAGCCGGGCGATGAGCCGTACTATCCGGTCAATGATGAGAAAAACGGCGCGCTCTATCAGGCGTATAAAAAGCTGGCAGACAGCGAGACGCGCGTGATCTTCGGTGGCCGCCTCGGTGAGTATAAGTACTATGACATGGATAAGGTGATCGCATCGGCACTTGAGATGAGCCGGCGGGAGCTGTAAAGGTTCTTGGTTTCTAAAAGGAGGAAGAAGATATGAGCGAGAAATATGTGGCCGCAGCAGGCCGTTACAGCGAGGAGGAGAAGCTCTACCGGCGTTGTGGAAAGTCGGGACTGAAGCTTCCGAAGGTTTCCCTGGGTCTCTGGCATAACTTCGGCACGGAGGCCGACATGGACGTGATGAAGTCGATGCTGTTTACGGCATTTGACCACGGCATCACCCACTTCGATCTGGCGAACAACTACGGCCCGGAGCCGGGTGCGGCAGAGGAGAACTTCGGAAAGATCATGAGCGCAGATCTTCGTCCGTACCGTGATGAGATGATCATCTCCTCGAAGGCAGGTTTTACCATGTGGGACGGCCCTTACGGTGACTGGGGCTCCCGTAAGTATCTGATGGCATCACTCGATCAGTCGCTGAAGCGCATGCAGCTCGATTATGTGGATATCTTCTATCATCATCGGATGGACCCGGAGACCCCGCTCGAGGAGACCATCATGGCGCTCGATCAGATCGTACGCTCCGGGAAGGCGCTGTACGTCGGCATCTCAAATTACGACGGCCCGCACGCAGCCGAGGCGCGGAAGCTGGCACGTGAGATCCACCTGCCGCTCATCATCAACCAGAACCGCTACTCGATTCTGGACCGCACCATCGAGAAGAACGGGCTCAAGGACTTCGCCCGCGAGGACGGCATGGGCGTCATCTGCTTCTCACCGCTCGCACAGGGCATGCTGTCCGAGAAGTACCTGAAGGGCATCCCGTCCGATTCCCGCATCGCGAAGGACGGTCGTTTCCTCCACGCAGACGACCTCAAGCCGGAGAAGATGGAGGGCATCCGTCGTCTCGATGAGATCGCGAAGCGCCGTGGACAGACGCTTCCACAGATGGCCCTCGCCTGGGACCTCCGCGATCCGGAGATCACCTCGGTTCTGATCGGCGCATCGAAGCCGCAGCAGATCCTCGAGAACCTCGGTGCTATCGAGAACACCAGCTTCTCCGCAGAAGAGCTGCGGGAGATCGACGAGATCCAGGCATCCATCGCCGGCGAACTCGACGCACGTAGACAGGTATAACAGCTTAGGCAGGGGGAACCCGGAGGGGGCGGCAACGGAGGCCATACGTAGAGACCGTGTAAAATCAAGTCGGGTCTCCTGGCTGAACTGAAAACGGCAGAGGGCTTCCCTCTGCCGTTTCGATCGTTTTATCGGTTTTCAGTGGTGACGCTGCCACCGCGGTTCGGGCCGTCGCTGTTTGTGATCACGGTCTGCGGGCCGCTCGCGCTCGAGGAGCTCGTGTTCTTCTTCGGGACGGATGGACCGAAGCCGCTGGTGGATGGTGCGGTCGTGCTCGGATCCACCCGCTCGGTGGTTGAAGCATTGGCGCTGGTACCTGTGCCGGTAGTGGTGCCATCGCCGTTTGCGTCCGTCTTACCGACGGTGATCTTATTCGTCACGAGATCCTTCTTCGACACACTCGCAGTGTTGCCAGCATTCGGCTTATTGAGAACACTGCTGTTGTTCTTCGAGCTGGACGAATGCGTCTTGTTCGTGGACGTATTCTTATTATTCTTGTTGCTCGAGCTGTTCGTCTTATTGGAAGCGTTCGTTTTCGAGCCCGTGCGACTTGTCACGAGACGGGTGCCGTCCGAAGCGTAACCATACTTCCGGAGCCCCTCGATCGGCGTCGGCGCGACATAGGTGCCGACCGGATACGTCCGGGTCACGGGCGTCACTCCGTCGAACCAGGCACCCGCCTCTCCGACGAGATAGCCGTCCGGTGTCGTCTGATTCAGCATGAGATACCCGCTCTCGTCGAAGGCGAAGCACTGGTAGACCCCATCGCCGTCTCCGTCGATCCACTGCCACGCGTAGGTCGGATAGCTCCCATCATCATTTATGTACCAGAACCCCGTCGAGTTTGCCCGCCACTCACCCGCAAGCGCAGGCGTGGACAGAAGCACCGCGCTGAGCAGCGCCGTGGCACCCGCGGCCAGTATGGACATCGCCCTCCCTTTCGTAACTCTTCTGAATCGCTCGAACTTACGCATAACACCTTCCCCCTCGTAGATATAGATGACCGGATGGCCGCAGGATCTCAGCATTGGCCCGCGCCCCATGAAAGAGGATAGAAAACGCAGCTGATGCATGTCTCGTGCGCATACCGGTACAACACACGTACTATAATGCATGAATAAATATACTATAGCATGCCGAGGGTGCAGAAATCCGCGGGATTCGATTGCGATTCGCTTACAGATTTTGACGAAAACGTTAAGAAATCGTCAGAAATTGGAGAAATATGAGGCGACTAGGAAATCTTGCTGCCTGAATTCTTTTCTTGTAGGCATGATCGCGAGTTAAAGCGCTTACAGTGCCTGCAATTGGAATTCTCCAGCAAATCTTAAGCAAATAACAAGAATTTAAGCGCTGTTCTTTATAATCCGCTGTGGTATAGTAGGATTATCAGCTGAATCGGTTTACCGATGGCGAGGCTGAAGCGGTTTGAGAACACCGTAGCTTTATCTGAAGCCTTTCAGAGAACGATTTGATCGTCGGGTGCCCGGCACCTCGAATATCCTGCGGGACCTGCAGGGAAATGGAGAACGAATATGAGAAACTTCACGAAGAAAGTAGTCGCAACCACCACCGCTGTTCTGATGAGTGCATCTGTACTCGCAGGCACCGCACTCGCGGCCGGTACAGGCACCGCAAATACAGCATACCAGAGCCTGGTAGATACCGTCACCTCCACGAAGCAGGTGCGGAACGCATTTAACGCGAAGTCCGTCGCAAGAAACGCAGCGAAGGGCACACAAAAGGCCGGCAGCACCTCTTCCCTCACAGCAAACCAGATCGTAACCAATGTCATCAAGATCAAGGGCGCAGGCGCCGCAGCAGCGAACGGAACCACCGTAAGCGATAAGGTCGCCGCATCGAAGGCAGCTGCTGCAGCCGCAAATGCAGCCTACACAAACGCTGCAAGTGCGATCGGCGAGCCGGATCTCACCCAGACCGCAGGCGCGATGTTCGGACCATCTGTACCGGCGGGCGCATACACGAACCAGATCGCACCGGTCATCGACTACACCATGATCAACGTACCGGGCCCGGACGGACAGATCTCTGACGGAAACGCCCAGGACTGGTAATCTGAAAGCTTACCGAAATCCAGATAAAATCGAGACAAAACTTTTGGAAGCTGTGCCACTTGGCACAGCTTCTTTTCGTATGCCTGCACCGCGCCTTTACACGTTATTTCCTTGATTTTATCATCCCCCTACTTTATAATGAGAAGGCTATAAAGGCCGCATTCTGCCTATTTTTCGGGTTAGAGGTCTGCAACCGGTCCACACCGGTTTATACTTATATATATTTTGAAGGAGAAAAGGCGCTTATGTTTAGAAAAGTTGATACAAACATGAACTTTGTAGAGCGCGAGGGCGAGGTCGAGGAGTTCTGGAGACAGAATCATATCTTCGAAGAGTCCATCAAGGAGCACGAGGGTGATCCATCCTACGTTTTCTACGATGGTCCGCCTACGGCGAATGGTAAGCCGCATATCGGCCATGTCGAGACGCGCGCGTTCAAGGACATGATTCCGAGATTCCACGCGATGAAGGGTGCGATGGTACCACGTAAGGCTGGCTGGGATACCCACGGTCTTCCGGTCGAGCTCGAGGTCGAGAAGCAGATCGGCATCAACGGTAAGGATCAGATCGAGAACTACGGTATCGCGCCTTTTATCGATCACTGTAAGGAAAACGTCTGGAAGTATAAGGGCATGTGGGAGGACTTCTCCTACAAGGTCGGCTTCTGGGCAGACATGGAGCACCCGTACGTTACCTACCATGACGACTATATCGAGTCCGAGTGGTGGGCACTGAAGGAGATCTTCAAGAAGAAGCTCCTGTACGAGGGCTTCAAGGTCGTACCGTACTGTCCGCGCTGCGGAACCCCGCTCTCCAGCCACGAGGTAGCACAGGGCTATAAGGAGCTGACCGAGCGTTCAGCGATCGTCCGCTTCAAGGCGAAGGATCAGGATTTCTACTTCCTCGCATGGACGACCACCCCATGGACCCTTCCATCGAACACCGGCCTCTGTGTAAATCCGGATCTGGACTACGCGAAGGTAAAGGCTGCCGACGGCTACACCTACGTGATGGCCTGCTCACTGCTGGATAAGGTACTCGGTCCGCTCGCGAAGGACGGCATGCCGGCCTACGAGATCCTCGAGACCTATAAGGGTACGGACCTCGTCGGGATCGACTACGAGCCACTCTATGCATGTGCAGCGGAGGCGGCTGCGAAGCAGCATAAGCGCGCACACTTCGTGATCGCAGACGGCTACGTAACGGCAGACGATGGTACTGGAATCGTACACATTGCCCCTGCATTCGGTGAGGATGATGCTCGTGTCGGCCGCGAGAATGGCTTCCCGCTCATCAAGTTCGTCGATGAGAAGGGTGTGATGACCGAGGAGACGCCGTTCGCCGGCATGCGCTGCAAGCCGACCGAGAAGGAGATGGCCGCGGGTGCGATCAGCGCGGATCCAGAGGTACTGAAGGATCTGTCCGCACGTAAGCTGCTCTTCGATGCGCCGAAGTTCACCCACTCCTATCCGCACTGCTGGAGATGTGATACGCCGCTTATTTACTATGCGAGAGAGTCCTGGTTCATCAAGATGAGTGCCGTAAAGGACGACCTCGTTCGCAACAACAACACCGTCAACTGGTTCCCGGCGACGATCGGTACCGGCCGTTTCGGTGCATGGATCGAGAATGTACAGGACTGGGGTCTTTCACGTAACCGCTACTGGGGCACCCCGCTCAACATCTGGACCTGCCCGTGCTGCGGTAAGCAGGAGGCCATCGGCTCCATCCAGGAGCTCCGCGAGCGTTCCACGAACTACGACGCGCTCCTCGCACAGCTGAAGGCTGAGGGCAAGGGCGGCTACAGCTCCGACTATGTGGGCTACGAGCACATCGAACTCCACAAGCCGTATGTAGACCAGATCACCCTGCGCTGTCCGGATTGCGGTGGCGAGATGCACCGTGTACCGGAGGTGATCGACTGCTGGTTCGATTCCGGCGCGATGCCATATGCACAGCATCACTATCCGTTCGAGAATAAGGAGCTCTTCGAGTCCCAGTTCCCGGCACAGTTTATCTGTGAGGCCGTGGATCAGACCCGTGGATGGTTCTATTCCCTCCTCGCCGAGAGTACGATCCTCTTTAATAAGGCACCGTACCAGAACGTCCTCGTACTGGGCCATGTTCAGGACGAGAACGGACAGAAGATGAGTAAGTCGAAGGGCAATGCAGTCGACCCGATGGATGCGCTCCAGAAGCACGGCGCCGACGCCATCCGCTGGTTCTTCTACACGAACTCCGCACCATGGCTGCCGAACCGCTTCCATGATAAGGCCGTCGTCGAGGGACAGCGTAAGTTCCTGTCGACGCTCTGGAACACCTATGCATTCTTCGTTCTGTACGCCAACATTGACGACTTCGACCCGACGAAGTACAGCCTCGACTACGCGTCCCTCGGTGTCATGGACCGCTGGCTGCTCAGCAAGCTGAACACCGTGATCCGCGAAGTCGATGACGATCTCACGAACTTCCGTATCCCGGAGGCGGCGAACGCGATGCAGGATTTCGTCGATGACATGTCGAACTGGTATGTTCGTCGTTCGAGAGAGCGCTTCTGGGCGAAGGGCATGGAGCAGGATAAGATCAATGCTTACATGACGCTCTATACCGCACTGGTAACGTTCTCGAAGGTAGCGGCACCGATGGTTCCGTTCATCACCGAGTCCATCTACCGTAACCTGGTATGCAGCGTGGATCCGTCTGCGAAGAAATCCGTTCATCTCTGCAGCTTCCCGGAGGCGGACGCGTCGATGATCGACACGGCCCTCGAGGAGAACATGGATGAGGTGCTGCACATGGTACTGCTCGGTCGTGCAGCGAGAAACACCGCAGCTGTAAAGAATCGTCAGCCGATCGGTGACATGTATGTAAAGGCAGAGCACGTACTCGATCCTTTCTTCGTCGACATCGTCGAAGACGAGCTGAATGTCAAGAAGGTGACCTTCCAGGATGACCTTCGCGCATTCACTTCCTATACATTTAAGCCACAGCTGAAGACCGTCGGTCCGAAGTATGGCAAGCACTTAAACGCGATTCGTACACATCTCACCGAGATGGATGGCTCTGCAGCGATGGACGAGCTCGACCAGAACGGCGTACTGAAGTTCACCGTGGACGGTGACACCGAGGTCAGCCTCACGAAGGACGATCTCCTCATCGACGTCGCACAGAAGGGCGGCTTCGTGACCGAGGAGGACATGAGCCTCACCGTCGTGCTCGACACGAACCTGACGCCGGAACTCGAGGAAGAGGGCTTCGTCCGTGAGATCATCAGTAAGCTTCAGACCATGCGTAAGGAAGCCGGCTTCGAGGTTATGGACCACATCACGGTTTACGTGAAGGACAATGCAGAAGTCGCTGCACTTATGCAGAAGAATGAAGACGAAATCAAGCGAATCGTAATGGCCGACAGCATCGTATATGACATCATGAAGGGCTATGAAAAGGAGTGGGATATCAACGGTAAGCAGGTAAAGCTTGCGGTTGAGAAGCTGTAATTCATATGTAGACGGCGGAGGCCCTTATGGCCTCCGTAGTTCTTCCGCGGTTCACGAGGTTCCCGCACAGGGGAAGGGGGCGTGATCCTGGTCGGAAGTATATTCGAAGCTTTGCAGATGCAAAGTGAATTGAGAATGAAAGGATTTTATATATGGTGGAAAAGTTTGACAAGGTTGCATTTAAGAAGGCTGTAGAGACCAATGCGCGTAAGCTCTACCGTAGATCTCTCGTAGATCTGAATACGAAGGAAGCATTTCACGCAGTGGCGTATGCTGTCGAGGACGTCATCATCGACGACTGGATGAAGACCCAGAAGGCTGCAGAGAAGCAGGACGCGAAGCGCGTGTACTACCTCTCCATGGAGTTCCTGATGGGCCGTGCACTCGGCAACAACATCCTGAATCTGACCTGTCATGAAGAGCTGAAGGAGGCGATCGAGGAGCTGGGACTGGATCTCAATGCACTCGAGGAGGCTGAGCCGGACTGGGCACTCGGAAACGGTGGCCTCGGTCGTCTTGCTGCCTGCTTCCTGGATTCCCTCGCAACGCTCAACTACTGGGCATGCGGCTGTGGCATCCGCTACAAGTATGGTATGTTCAAGCAGAAGATCGAGGATGGCTACCAGCGTGAGGTGCCGGATGACTGGCTGAGAGACGGTAACCCGTTCGAGCTTCGTCGTGCAGAGCTTCAGAAGGAAGTCAAGTTCGGCGGCTGGGTGGAGACACGTAACGAAAACGGCAAGCTGAAGTTCGTTCAGAAGGGCTATCAGTCCGTCATCGCGATTCCGTACGATACACCGGTGGTCGGCTATGGTAATCATGTCGTCGATTCTCTCCGTGTATGGGATGCCGAGGCGAAGGAGACCTTCCGTCTCGAGGAGTTCGATAAGGGAAACTACCAGGCAGCTGTAGAGAACGAGAACATGGCGCGCAATATCGTCGAGGTTCTCTATCCGAACGATAACCACCTCGCGGGTAAGGAACTTCGTCTGCGTCAGCAGTACTTCTTCATCTCCGCTTCCGTACAGACCGCCGTCAAGGAGTACTACGAGAAGCATGATGGAGACATTCACCATCTATACGAGAAGGTCGCGTTCCAGCTGAACGATACGCACCCGACCGTAGCTGTCGCGGAGCTCATGCGTGTGCTCATGGACGACTATGGCCTCGAGTGGGATGAGGCATGGGAGATCACGAAGAAGACTTGTGCATATACGAACCACACCATCATGGCCGAGGCCCTCGAGAAGTGGCCGATTGAGCTCTTCTCGAAGCTGCTTCCGCGTATCTATCAGATCGTCGAGGAGATCAACCGTCGCTTCTGTGAGGAGATCCGTGCGAAGTATCCGAACAACGCAGAGTATAAGATCTCGAAGATGGCGATCATCTATGACGGTCAGGTGAAGATGGCGCACCTCGCGATCGTGGGCAGCCACGCCGTGAACGGTGTCGCACAGCTTCATACCGAGATTCTGAAGAAGGAGACCCTGAAGGACTTCTATGAGATGTTCCCGGAGATGTTCTCCAACAAGACGAACGGTATCACCCCGCGTAGATGGATGGTACATGCGAACCCGGAGCTTGCAGCCTGGGTAAGCAACAAGATCGGCGATGGTTGGATTACCGACCTTTCGAAGATCAAGAAGCTCGAGGTCTATGCGGATGATGAGAAGTGCCAGGCGGAGTTCATGGCGATCAAGCGTCACAACAAGGAGCGCCTCGCGAAGTACATCCTCGAGCATAACGGCATCCAGGTATCGACGGATGCGATCTTCGACGTCATGGTCAAGAGACTGCACGAGTACAAGCGTCAGCTGATGAACATCCTGCACGTGATGTACATGTACAACGAGCTGAAGGACCATCCGGATATGAACTTCTATCCGCATGTATACATCTTCGGTGCGAAGGCGGCGGCAGGTTATAAGACCGCGAAGCTGACCATCAAGCTGATCAACAGCGTGGCGAACGTCATCAATAACGACGAGTCCATCAACGGTAAGATCAAGGTGGTCTTCATCGAGGATTACCGTGTATCGAACGCCGAGATCATCATCCCGGCCGCGGATATCTCCGAGCAGATTTCGACCGCGTCCAAGGAAGCGTCCGGAACCTCCAACATGAAGCTCATGCTGAACGGTGCCCTGACCCTCGGAACCATGGATGGTGCGAACGTCGAGATCGTAAAGGAAGTCGGTGATGAGAACGCCTTCATCTTCGGTATGTCCGCAGAGGAGGTCATCGAGCTCGAGCACAACCATCAGTATGTACCGATGGAGATCTTCAACAACAACCAGAAGATCCGTCGCGTGCTGATGCAGCTCGTGAACGGCTACTACAGCCCGGAGAACCCGGAGCTGTTCCGTCCGCTCTACAACTCACTTCTGAACACTCAGGAGTCCGACGTCGCAGACCGTTACTTCATCCTGAAGGACCTCGAGTCCTACCACGACGCACAGGAGCGTGCCGTCGCGAAGTACCAGGACGAGGCATGGTGGGCGAGAGCCGCGATCCTCAACACCGCAAACGCCGGCAAGTTCTCCTCCGACCGTACCATCGAAGAGTACGTGAAGGACATCTGGGGACTCGACAAGCTGAAGGTGAAGTGAGAAAGCTGAAGATAGCATCATTCGGAAGAATGTAAAATATGACCGCCGTATAAGCGATGGAAGAATCTGCTTATACGGCGGCTTTTTTGTTGATAGAGTAGGCGTAAAAGAAGCCCCCGGCTGAAAAGCCGGGGGTCTTCCTTTGATGACAGAAAACACTATTATCTGAAAGGATGTAAGATATGACCGGTATAAGCTGTGAAAGAATCTGTTTATACGGCGGCTTTCAAGGGGCTATATAAGGCACCTCTTTTTGTTTGCCTGCCCACCCCCGGCATACATCTTTTATCTACTTACATATCGGTCCCATCCCAAGCAGGCAAACAAAAAACCGGCGCCTGTTTTAGTTCGGTCGAGTGATGCTGTATCAAAACAGTGAAAAATTGGATCGATGCTAACGGCAAGCAGGTTCCCGGGCCCTGGGGCTAAAACGTCATGTTCCTATCCAATATGGCTTGATTTTGAAAATACTGGATATGTTTTTGGACTGGAATAATCGAGGATGGCTTAAACACATCCACTCTTAGGCGATTTTGAAAATACTGGATATGAAAAGCCTTATTTCAAAAGAGGAATCCGGGCTCGAGTATCCAGTATTTTATAAATAAAGGTTAATTGGATATCTGCTTATAAAAATTCTTCTCAGAAGCGCGAAATACATATCCACTATTTGAAAAAACCAAGTAGATTGGATGGTACGCTTATATGCGTATGCATGATTTTACAGAAAACTATCCAATATGCGCCCGATTATGAAATAGTGGATATCTTAGCATCGTACACAAAAATGATAAACGATGTTAAAAATATCCACTATTTCATAATCCGCCAGTTATTGGATAGCATCTTCGATTTTTATCTGTTTCACCCGGTCCGTCAGTGAAGATTTCCAGGCCGCGCTCATTAATTACCTGAAAATCGATCGTAATAGCAGGCACGATCATCAATTTCCGCATTTAACCATGCCTACGATCGTTCTTTGGCTTCCGGTCAGCCAGAAGTTAGAGGGCTCCTCATGAATTGGAGTGGGACCAAAACGTGCAAATATCCACTGACTCTATGGGGTGGGCGAATGAGGAGCGCTTCAAACTTCTCAAGTCAGTACCGGACGGTTGGGCTATTACTTAATTATTCGTGATTTAGAAAATAAAGTACGCGCTCCGTCTCCTTATAGCCGAGGCTTTCGTAGAGATGAACCGCGATATCATTATTGCTGGCGACCTGAAGAAGTATCTTTTTATATGGGCCGTCGGCCGGCGTGGCTTCGACCGCTTCCATCAGGGCGCGGCCATGCCCCTTCCCGAGATACGTATCATAGACGAGGAGGCCGTAGAGGTAGAGTGTGTCGGCGCTGAACGGCGTGAGATGCACTTCACCATAGCTGTTTGAGAGGCTGTCGCCCGGATCGGAGATCGGGCGCGCGAGCGTCTTCGCCATGAACAGCTCATCGTACTGATGTGTCGCCCCAAGGGCACGGAGTGTCTCGTAGCTGTCCGGTGCGACGAACGGCGTCGCGGTCCGTAGCGGTCTGCCGGACATATCGGAATCACCCACGTCATACTGGTCTTCGCAGGAGCTGCTTCCATCCCGAGCGTCCTGTGAGCAATCTTCGTCCGAAAAGGATATTCGATCGTATACCGGTTCATCATCACCAGCGATCGGGCGCTTGATCATGAAACGGATGCGATAGCCGCGGAAGTCGTCGAGCAGGCTCTGGTAGCACATGCGGAACATGCCGATCTGGCGCATCCTCGGGTGGGTGAAGGCCTCGATCTCCAGCACCGGCTTCCCGTCGATGGTCTCGCCGAGAAGATAGCCGGAGAGTACGGCAAACAGTGCCTCCTCGACACCGCTCTCCTCCGGGTCATCATTTCGGATGATATAGTAGAAGTCACCGTCCAGGTCTGTGTCATACGAGGTGTGGTCGGCTGCATTGCACAGAGACACTAACGCGCTGACCGCATCCAAGGTTTCGTCATCCAGTTCTTTCAGTAATTCTGCTTCCATATCATTCATCTCCTGTATTCGCTGCTATGCAAAGCTGTATTCGTACGATGTCGGGCTGTGGGCATCCGGGTACACCTGCCCGGCACAGATCTGAGCCCGATTATACTAAACTTGCCATCATTTTTCCATTATGCTAAGATGTTGATGTTCAGAGGTCTGCAGATTTTGCATAAAAAGGCGCTTTCTATGGGGAAACGGCGTTCGAATCTGCTCGGAAGCGCGGCGCAGGGCGTCGGGCGAGGGACTCTGGAGATCTCTTAAAGATAGGAATGTATGATCGGAGATAATATGGAAAAAGTATATAAAACGATGCGAAATACGGGGGCGGGTTCGATCGCGCTCGGTGTGATCATCCTGGTGTCCGGCCTCATCATCGGCATCCTGTCGATCGTGAATGGTGCGCTGCTTCTGAAGCGGAAGAACGACATCACCTTCTAAACGGATGGCGAAGCACAGCACGAGAAACCAGCGACTGGGCTGGGTTCTTTTCGTCCTTTACCTGGGCGCGCTGTTCTACCTCATGTTCTTCGCGGACATGGCGGAGCGGGGCCTCGGCGTGAAGGAAAACTATACCTATAATCTGAAGCCGTTTGTGGAAATCAGACGGTATCTTTTTTGTGCATCGCAAATCGGATTCCGAGGCGTGTTCCTGAACCTTTACGGGAACATCCTCGGATTTATGCCGTTTGGCTTCATTCTTGGTGTGATCAGCTCACGCTGCCGGAAGTACTGGTACGACGCGGTGATCTGCACCTATCTTCTCAGCTACTCGATCGAGATGATTCAGCTGTTTTTCCGCGCCGGAAGCTGCGACGTCGACGACATCATCCTGAACACCCTCGGCGGCACCCTCGGCTACATCGCCTTCCATATCGTCCAGCACGAACGCATCCGCCGCTACTTCCTGAAACACCCGAAGCAGTAGCGGAAGAGGACAATGCTCCCGACCTGGATGTATCCCGGGAAGCAACCGCAACCCGTCACAACCTCCCGCGAAGCCAGGGGGTCTGACCCCATCGAGGATAGAACAACCACCTTAAGAAAATCGTAATGGGGTCAGACCCCATAAACTACCGAGAAGCGACGGCGGCCCGCCACGATCTCCCGCGAAGCCGAGGGGTCTGACCCCATCGAGGATAGGGCATCCAGCTTAAGAAAATCGTAATGGGGTCAGACCCCACAAACTTCCGAGAAGGAACGAAACCTAACTATGGCCAAAAAGAAAAGATACAACTACATAAAGAAGAAGATCGCGCGTGGTACCTGGCCGTGCATCCTGACGATGCTGCTGGCGCTCGGGCTCCTGCTCGCGACCCTGGCCCTGGCGGTGCACTTCCAGGGCCAGGGACCGATGCTCCTGGGCGCGCTGGGTTTCAGCTCCATCGTGATGGCCATCTTCTCGCTCTACTTCCTGATCCTGGCCCTCCACGACAGTGAGAAAAACTACGTCCCGGTTCGCATCGGTGGCATCATCGCCGCCTGCGTACTGCTGGTCTGGATCATTTTCATCGCCCTCGGCCTGAAGACGATGATCTGACGGTCCGCCACAACCTCCCGCGAAGCCAGGGGGTCTGACCCCATCGGGGATAGGGCACCCACCTTAAGAAAAACGTAATGGGGTCAGACCCCATAAACTACCGGGAAGTGACGGCGGCCCGCCACGACCTCCCGCGAAGCCAGGGGGTCTGACCCCCCCATCGAGGATAGGGCGACCACCTTAAGAAAATCGTAATGGGGTCAGACCCCATAAACTACCGGGAAGCGATGACGCCCCGTTACCACTACCAAGAAAGAAACACCATGGAACGATATGATGATGTGATTGAGCGGATCCGTAAGATCCCGGAGGAGCATGCGCTGAACGCCGCTTTCCAGGCATACTTCACGGCGGCCGCAGAATTTATTTTATTACTGGATGCGTTTATGAAAGCGCGCACAGAGGGCGAGCTGCCACTGCCAGAGCTTCAGCGCTGGAATGCGGCGCTGTACCGAGAAGCGGCGGAGCGCTACGAGGATTCCTACCTGAATCCGCGAGTGGCCGTGGCGAAGCTGGGGCCGGTCGGTGCCGAGCTGTCGGCACTGTACATGGAGCTGCAGGGGCTGATTCCGTCGGCGTACCAGCAGGATCTCGAGGACATCGTCTGTGTGCTCGAGACCTTCGTGCAGGTCTACTGCATGTTTACCTCGGCGTGGGAAGAGTATAGGTCAGCCTGTCCGCAGCCTGCAGCAGCGCCGTCGCCCGCCATGGCGGAGGTGACCCCTGCCGTTTGTCGGAATTCGGCCACGAGTGACCAGACCCGAACGGACGATTGGATGGCCGGCATTCCGGAACCGAAGCAGCTCCGCGACGTTCTTTACAGCTACGCCCACGATTATTCCGAGGATTTCCTGCGTCGGAAGATGGATGCGATGTACATCCCGGCGCGTTCCTACGCGCGTCAGATTCTCCTTGACCACGATTTCCTGGAGCCGACCGACATCTGCCGCTTCGGCTACTATGTATCGGACACTGCCCTCCGGACGGCGGAATTTATCGCGAAGCTGCCAGACGACCGCATTGACCGCATGGCGCGGACCTGGTATCAGGGATTTAAGGATGGCTTCCGCATCCAGGGGAAGCCGTACGAGGAGAAGTCAGTCGTCGAGTTCAGCTACCCGGCAGGCTTCGAGCGCGTGGTGAAACGCACCGCGGCACTTTTCGCGGAGGATGGCTTCGATTTCACAATCCCGCTACGCCCGCAGCATTTCCTGACGCGCACTCCGGGCCGGAGCCGCCAGCTCTATGAGAGCCCGAATCCGCAGATGGATTTCGACCACAGCTACGACCTCGCCCTCGTGATGGGGGACCGCATCTGCGCCCGCATGCTCGAGGAGCAGCGCCAGATTTTCCGTTCCTATGGGGACGAGATCGGCCGCTATGCGGGTCCGGTCGTGATGGAAAGCTTCGGCGCGCCTGCCTTCGAGCCGGTGGAGGAGCCCGCGCGGCTTCGCTTCACGACGCACCAGTCTGAGGTGTACGGCCACTACCAGAACAGCGTGCAGCTGCTCGTGCATGAATTCGTGCTCGAGGAAGAGCGCTCGTTCACGATCATCGCCTGGCCGCTTCCGACGATCGGCCCGGATTTCGAGGCGATTTTCCGCGAGACGGAGGCGGTCAACACTCTGTCCTCGGCGGCGTACCGTCCCGTGCAGGAGTGTCTGATCGCCGCCCTGGACCAGGCGCGCACCGTTCATATCCAGGGGAAGGGCAATGCAACCGACCTGTACGTACAACTCCACCCGCTGGCGAATCCTGCCCGCGAGACGAATTTCGAGAACTGCCTGTCGGATGTGAACATCCCGCTCGGTGAGGTCTTCACTTCGCCGCAGCTCGAAGGCACCTCCGGTATGCTGAACGTCCGCTCTGTGTTTATCGAGGGCTTCCAGTTCCGGGATCTTCGGATCCGCTTCGAGGATGGTCGCGTCGCGGACTACAGCTGTGCGAATTTCCTGGACCCGGAGCAGGGAAGGGCACTCATGCGCAAGGTGATCTTCGGTGAGAAGGAGCGACTGCCGATGGGCGAGTTCGCGATCGGCACGAACACCCGCGCCTACCGGATGGCACAGCGCTACGGTATCGGTGCACTGATGCCGATTCTGATCGCAGAGAAGACCGGTCCGCACTTCGCGGTCGGCGACACCTGCTACTCCTTTATGGAGGACATGCAGCTCTATAATCCGGATGGAAAGGAACTCGTCGCGAAGGACAACAGCTGCTCGATCCTCCGGAAGACAGAGCCGGAGAAGGCTTACTTCGCCGTGCACACCGACATCACGATCCCGTATGACGAGCTCGACCGCATCACGGCGATCCGCGCCGACGGCTCCGAGATCCCGATCATCGCCGGCGGACGCTTCGTCCTCGCCGGAACCGGAGTGCTGAATGAATTTTTATGATTTTTTAGATAGGAACTTGTAAAATGTTTTATCATCATCACGGGCGATGGCGCCGAACCTGCGCTGCCGTCCTCATGACCCTTCTCATATGTACCCTGGGGACGCCGCTCCTCGCGATGCACGCGTACGCCGCGTGGAACTTCCCGTATACGGAGCTCACCGCGGGCGCCGGCGTCGTCCTCGACGCGGACACCGGGGCGGTCCTGTTTCAGAAGAACATGCACGAAAAGATGGCCCCGGCGTCGATCACGAAGGTGCTGACCGCGCTCGTGGTACTGGAGCACTGTGACCTCGACGAGCAGGTGACCTTCAGTCATGATGACGTGTACAATGTCGACGCCGGATCGTCGAATGCCCAGATCGAAGAGGGCGACGTCCTGACGGTACGGGACTGTCTCTACGCACTGCTGCTGAAATCTGCGAATGAGTGCGGCAATGCACTCGCCTGCCATGTGGCGGGTTCCCGCGAGGCCTTCGTCGACATGATGAATGCGGAGGCGACACGCCTCGGCTGCCAGGACAGCCACTTCGCAAATCCGTCCGGCCTCTATGCCGAGGACCACTACACCAGTGCCTATGATATGGCACTGATCGGTGCGGAAGCGATGAAGAACAGGGACTTCCTGGAGATCGAGTCCCATGCGTCCTACAAGATGGCGGGGACGATCCGAAATCCGGGCGGTCTGACCGTCTATATGGAGCATAAGATGCTTCGCAAGGACACTGCCTATTCGGATGCCCGTGTCATCGCCGGCAAGACCGGCTATACAAAGCTTGCCGGCAATACGCTGATTACCATGGCCGAGCAGGATGGCCGTCATCTGGTGGCGGTCGTGCTGCAGGATAAAAACCCGGCGCACTACGTCGATACGAAGGCGCTCCTGGATCTCGGCTTCAACCAGACGGAGAACCAGCCGGTTTCGGACGCGCTCTTTAATCGAGAGGAGCTTCGGAACCGTTTCGTCGCGGACACCATCGTCGACGAGAGCTGTAAGGCCTCCGATATCCATGTCGAGGGAAATGTGCTGCTATCACTGCCGAAGGGCGCGAGCCAGGACGGCATCACATATAAGCTGAACTATAATCTTCCGTCGTCGGAGATCCCGACGCATACGATCGCGGAGATCGAGTATCTCGCGGATGGCGTGACGGTCGGCCGCTACTTCATCCAGAAGGAGCCGACCATCGAGGTTATCCTGCATGAGACCCCGACCAGTACGAAGGTCGCCGTCGCCACCTCGGTCAGTGTCCTGACCATCGTCGGCGTGATGGCCTTCTTCATCCTCGGCTCCGGCACCGCGGTCGGCCTGAAGAACGTCCATGACGACCGGAAGCTGAGTCGCCGCATGCAGGAGAAGCGCGCACAGCGCCTCCAGGAGATGGAGATGTCCGAGGAAGAGTTCCTCGCCCTCGTCGAGCGACGCCGCGAGCGGAAAGCGTCGTACAGCCGCGATGATGCATCGCGACTCAGCACCCGGCAGCGTGCCCGCATAGGGATGGATGAAGCTCCGTTGCGGGAGCAGAAGACCTCGCGCGTGAGAAGCGATGTTTCACAACGTAGCCTGAAGCAGCGCGCCCGCACGCACATGGAGGACGAGAAGCTTCGCGAGCATCAGGCCGCACACACTGTCCGCGCGGAGCGCAACCGCAGCCGCAGTCGACGAAGATAGTTGATTTTTGCAAATGACTGCGTTATTACTATGTAACATTGCTTGAGTTTGACACATTCGAACTTCTCCAGAAGTTTACATTGCCTTATTTTGACAATAGAATGATTTGAAGAAAAAAGACCAGCAAGGGAGCTGTCGCGTGAGCGGCAGCTCCCTTTTCTGTATCCCAGCCATAACCGGACGCTATGAAACGATGGATTTTATCAAACTTTAGTGAGAATTCCTCTTGCATTCATACACTGAAGTGATAAAATAAAGCAAATGTACGAGGCAAGCGGACAAACGTCCGCGACACCCGCACACATCAAAGAAGAATGTCCAGACGGAGATGTACATCACCACTGGCACATTTCAGAGGAGGAGATTATGAAATCAGCAAAGCTCGTAGCACTTGGACTTGCAGCGGCGATGACCGCATCTCTGGCGGCATGTGGCGCATCTTCGACACCGGCAGCCGGATCGTCTTCCGGAAAGTCCGGTGGAAACGTCATCCGGATCGGTGTGTTTGAGCCGACGACCGGCGAGAACGGCGGTGGCGGATTCCAGGAGGTGCTCGGTATGCGTTACGCAAACGAGACCCATAAGACGGTGAAGATCGGCGACACCGAGTACACGATCGAGCTTGATGAGGTCGATAATAAGTCGGATAAGACCGAGGCTGTCAGCGCAGCAAACAAGCTGGTCGGCGATAAGGTCAGCGTCGTGCTCGGTTCCTATGGCTCCGGCGTTTCCATCGCAGCCGGCCAGATTTTCGCTGACGCGAAGATCCCGGCGATTGGCGCATCCTGCACGAACCCGCAGGTGACCCAGGGTAACGACTACTATTTCAGAGTCTGCTTCCTCGATCCGTTCCAGGGCACCGTTATGGCGAACTACGCCTACCAGAACGGCTATAAGAGCGCAGCTGTCCTGACACAGCTCGGTGATGACTACTCCTCTGGCTTAGGTTCCTTCTTCAAGACCGCATTTGAGAAGCTCGGCGGATCCGTCGTCGACGAGGAGCAGTTCCAGACGAACCAGACCGATTTTAAGGCAGTACTCACGAACATCAAGGCCGCGAACCCGGACATCATCTTCGCACCGTCTTCCATCACGACCGCACCGCTCATCATCAAGCAGGCGCGCGAGCTCGGTATCAAGTCCCTGATCGCCGCTGGTGATACCTGGGAGAACTCCACGATCATCGAGAATGCAGGCGCCTCTGCAGAGGGCATTGTTCTTTCCACCTTCTTCGATGAGTCCGAGCCGGCGAACGATGAGGCGAAGTCCTTCATCACCGGCTTCAAGGAGTATCTGACCGCAAACAAGCAGTCGGATGTCATCCCGGCCGTTTCTGCCCTTGGCTATGATGCGTACCTCGCAGCATACCATGCGATCGAAAAGGCGCAGTCCACCGATGGTGAGGCGATCAAGGAAGCCCTGAAGTCCGTTTCCTTCGACGGTGTGACCGGCTCCGGCATAAGCTTCGATGAGAATGGGGATGCAAACAAGGATATGGCCTTCATCAAGACCGTGAAGGACGGCAAGTTCGAGTTCCTGACCACCACAACCGTTCAGAACTGATGAAAGCTTCCGCTCCGGGCGGTGGCGTCTGTCGCCACTCCACCGGCAGCCGATGAATGCAGGAAGGACCGCTTCGAGCGACTCCTTCCTGCAATTCTGTTTATGCTCACGCATGTAACACACTCGATTCCACCCTCGCCCGAGGGCATCTTCAAAGGGGAAAAACCTATGTCTCTTACAACCTTCCTGCAGCAGTGTCTGACAGGTATCTCGCTCGGCGGTGCCTACGCACTGATCGCCATCGGCTACACGATGGTCTACGGCATCCTGCGCCTGATCAACTTCGCCCATGGAGATATCTTCATGATGGCCGGCTACTTCATGATTTTCGCCATGGCGTCACTGCCATGGTACATCGCCGTTCCGGTGACACTGATCACCACCACCGCACTTGGTGTAGGCATTGAACGCGTCGCCTATAAGCCGCTTCGTTCCGCTCCGCGTATGTCCGTCATGATCTCTGCGATCGGCGTGTCCTACCTGCTGCAGAACCTCGCGACCTACCTCTTCACCGCGCTCCCGATGGGCTATCCGGAGATCCCGGTGCTGAAGCACGTTTATAAGATCGGCGGCCTGTCGGCCTCCTTCGTCACCTTCCTGACGCCGGTGCTGACACTCGTGCTCGTGTATTTACTCATCACGCTGATCCAGCATACGAAGATGGGTATGGCGATGCGTGCAGTTTCGAAGGACTATGAGACCGCGTCCCTCATGGGTATCGATATCAATAAGACGATTTCCCTGACCTTCGCGATCGGGTCACTGCTCGCCGCGGTCGGCTCCATCCTGTATTTCACCGATCGTATGACCGTGTATCCGTATTCCGGATCCCTGCCGGGCATGAAGTGCTTCGTTGCAGCCGTATTCGGTGGGATCGGCTCGATCCCGGGTGCGGTCGTCGGAGGCTTCCTGATCGGACTCGGGGAGACGGCGCTCGTCGCCGCAGGCTACTCCACCTTCTCAGATGCCTTCACCTTCGTCATCCTGATCGTCGTGCTGCTCGTGCGGCCGACCGGACTCTTCGGTGAGAAGACCACGAACAAGGTATAAGGAGGAAGCAGCGATGAAAACAAAGGTAAACATGACGCCGGAGAAGCGCAGAAACACCATCCTGAGCCTCCTGCTGATCGTGGCGATCCTCGGGGCCTGCGCCTTCCTGGACGCGAACAAATACAGCTACAATTATGCGATTTCCATCATCGAGCGTTCGATGATCTATGCGGTCGTCGCTGTGTCCATGAACCTCGTGAACGGCTTCACGGGTCTGTTCTCGCTGGGCCAGGCCGGCTTTATGGCGCTCGGCGCATATGTGACCGCGATCCTCACGATCCCGGTCGAGCAGCGTGCTTCCGTGTACTACATCTCCGGTATCCATCCGGCGATCGCGAACCTGCACGCACCGATCCTCGTGGCGCTGATCCTCGGCGGACTCGTAACGGCGGCCTTTGCGGCCCTCATCGGTATCCCGGTGCTCCGTCTCAAGTCCGACTACCTCGCGATCGCGACCCTCGGCTTCGCGGAGATCATCCGTGCGCTGATCTCGGCTCCGCAGCTCGATACCATCACGAACGGCTCGTATGGCCTCAAGTCCATCCCGGGCTTCTCGAGTTTATTCCAGGTGCTTGCGCTTACGGTCGTCTGCATTGGCCTCATGGTACTCCTGATCAACTCGTCCTTCGGACGGATGTTCAAGGCGGTCCGCGAGGATGAGATCGCGGCTGAGGCGATGGGCATCAATCTGTTTAAGACGAAGGAGCTCAGCTTCGTGATTTCCTCCTTCTTCGCCGGCGTCAGTGGCGGCATGCTCGCGATGTTCATGCGCTCCATCGACAGTAAGACCTTCCAGGTGTCCCTCACCTACGACATCCTGCTGATCGTCGTTATCGGCGGGATCGGCTCTGTGACCGGCTCCGTGCTGGGGGCCTTCCTCGTGACCGCCGGCCGTGAGCTGCTCCGCTTCTTCGATGAGCCGCTCTACATCGGCAGTATCAACATCCCGCTGTTCCGTCCGGGCTTCCGAATGGTGATCTTCTCCATCCTCCTGATGGTGGTCGTGCTGTTCTACTCCCGCGGCCTCATGGGCACGAGTGAATTCAGCTGGAAC
Source organism: Oribacterium sp. Sow4_G1_1 (assembly GCF_052116105.1). NCBI lineage: Bacteria > Bacillati > Bacillota > Clostridia > Lachnospirales > Lachnospiraceae > Oribacterium > Oribacterium sp. Sow4_G1_1. The sequence continues at coordinate 2,933 of NZ_JBQKLS010000023.1, read as the reverse complement.
GGGATCCTCGGCTTCTTCCGGGGACTCGGGAAGAAAAAAGTGAAGAAAGCGAGGGGAAAGGGATGAGTGAGATGAAAAAGCCGGACCTTCGTTTCGGCAGTGCGTATGCGTCTGCGCTTTATATAGGAAAGAAAACAGTGAAGGAAGTGGAGGAGCAGAGATGAGGGAAGTAAAAGAAAATGTCCTCCAGATGGAGAACGTCGTCATGCAGTTCGGTGGCGTACGCGCGATCGACGGCCTCTCACTCGAGGTCAACCGCGGTGAGATCGTCGCCCTGATCGGTCCGAACGGTGCCGGCAAGACGACGGCGTTTAACTGCATCACCGGTATCTATACCCCGACCTCCGGCTCCGTGAAGTTCGACGGCCGCGATCTCCGTGGCAACGCTCCGGATGCCATAACGAAGCTCGGCATCGCCCGGACCTTCCAGAACATCCGTCTCTTCTCGAATCTGACGGTCTTCGATAACGTCCTGATCGCCGAGCATCTCCGTGCGAAGGACAATGTCTTCAGCGCGACGCTGCGCCTGAACCGGAAGGAAGAGGAGCGCATGCGGGCAGAGACCGAGCAGCTTCTGCAGGAGCAGGGCCTCTATGCGTACAAGGATGATATCGCATCGAGCCTTCCGTACGGACTCCAGCGCCGCCTCGAGATCGCACGTGCGCTCGCGACGAAGCCGGAGCTGCTGCTGCTCGATGAGCCGGCGGCCGGCATGAACCCGCAGGAGACGCAGGAGCTGACCGACTTTATCGTGAAGATCCGTGACCAGTATCACCTGTCCATTTTCATGATCGAGCATCACATGGATCTCGTCATGCAGATCTCGGAGCGCATCTACGTTCTGAATTTCGGAAGGCTCATCGCACATGGCACACCGGAGGAGATCCAGAATAACCAGGAGGTTATCGACGCTTACTTAGGAGGTTCAGACGATGCGGAAGACTGAGATTTTTAAATCGTACATCCGAATCGACATCGTGGATCACTCCGGAAGAGCGGGAGAAGACATCCGTCTGCTCGCTGGGAATGTCGCAGACAGAGTGCGGATGAGAGAGAACAAGGGGGACACAACATGCTGAAAGTAGAGAATCTGAAAATTCATTACGGCGGCATCGAAGCCGTGAAGGGCATCAGCTTCGATGTACCGGATCACGCCATCGTCACCCTGATCGGTGCGAACGGTGCCGGCAAGTCCTCGACGCTGCGTACGATTTCCGGACTGGTGAAAGCGAGCGAAGGAAGCATCGTCTTCGATGGCGAGGATATCACGAGCATGCCGACCGCGAAGCGTGTGGAGAAGGGCATCGTGCTCTGCCCGGAAGGACGTCACGTCTTTCCGGATATGACCGTCCTCGAGAACATCAAAATCGGTGCATACCTCCGAAGCGACGCACTCGACGCAGACATCGAGGAAATCTACGGCATGTTCCCGCGACTGAAGGAGCGCTCCTGGCAGCTCGCCGGCACCCTGTCCGGTGGTGAGCAGCAGATGCTCGCCGTCGCCCGCTCCCTCATGTCGAAGCCGAAGATCATGATGCTCGACGAGCCGTCCCTTGGCCTCGCTCCGATCATCGTTCGCGAGATCTTCTCCATCATCCAGCGCATCAATGAAACGCATGGCACCACGATCCTGCTCATCGAGCAGAACGCGAACATGGCGCTCAAGGTCGCACATCAGGCCTACGTCATGGAGACCGGTCGCATCACCCTCTCGGGCAGCGGTGCCGAGCTCCTCGCAAACGACGACATCCAGGCCGCCTACCTCGGAAAGAAGAAGTAAAAAGACAGGGCACAGGGAATCACCGGACTCCCTGCGCCTTGTTTTTTTCGTAAAACGGGGCTTGTATTGGGAGACCTATTTTGCTAATATAGTGAAAATTTGTGTAGATTTAGAAAAAGGAAAAAAGATGAAATTTACAAAGATGCAGGGTTGTGGAAACGACTATGTATATGTAAATTGCTTTTCCGAACAGGTTCAGGACCCTTCGGCGCTGGCGAAGCGCATCGCAGATCGGCACTACGGTGTCGGCGGCGACGGGTTGATCCTGATTGAGCCGTCAGACAGGGCAGATGCGTACATGCATATGTTTAACCTCGACGGATCGGAGGGCAATATGTGCGGCAACGGGATCCGTTGTGTCGCCAAATTTATCTATGATCACGGCATCATTCCCGCTGATCGAACAGAAGCAGTCATCGATACCAAATCGGGACTTAAGAACATAAAGCTTTATACAGAACATGGGGTTATGACCCGCGCGACGGTGGATATGGGCGTGGCGAAGCTGACATCAGAGCTTCCGGAAGATATCACTGTTCACGGGATGCATCTCCATTTCATCGGAATCGATGTTGGAAATCCGCATGCGGTATATTTCCTTTCAGATAATCCGGAGCTTCGTGTTTCTAAGGTCTCTGATTTGGATTTTCTTTTATATGGGCATGATTTTGAGACCCATCCGCGTTTTCCAGAGAAGGTAAACTCGGAGTTTATCCGGATCATCTCAGACACCGAGATCGACTTCCGTGTATGGGAGCGTGGTTCCGGAGAGACCCTCGCCTGCGGAACCGGTGCGACTGCGGCCGTCGCTGCGGGCTGCCTCGCCGGGAAGCTTCGAAAGGATACCGAGGTCCTCGTCCACCTGGTGGGCGGCGACCTCACGATCCGCTACGACGCCGCAACCGGCCACGGCTTCATGACCGGCCCGGCCGTGGAGGTGTTCACCGGGGATTTCCCAGTGGCTTAGTGACTGTTTACGGACATAACTCGGATTCCTGCGCGGATATCGCTGAGATCGTGCGGATGACGTTCGTGCGCAGGAAATCCTCGCTATGCCCTGGCAAAGGTGCTTCGCACCTTGCCCACCCGTGGGGTTTATATACCGTCTTAAAATAATATATAAAATTGCAGTAAAAACCACCGGGTTAAAAAA
>NZ_JBQKLS010000022.1:0-36112 GCF_052116105.1 Oribacterium sp. Sow4_G1_1 | reverse complement strand
TCTTCAACTGCTTTTATCTTGAGTACTGGGTCTATCTTACTTTTCCTGGACATAACAATACCCCCAAGTAGGTTTCATTTTTCAATGTCCTACTTAGGGGTAGCATATCAGCGTTCCACGGGCTCTTTTTGTTTATACTTTTTTAATGGGGTCAGACCCCCTTACGAAATCCTTAAGATGATTACTTTTCCTTCACGCTGCCGTCGTCCATCATGTTCTGCTGGCCAGCCTTCTTCGCGAGCTGCCATACGAGGGACTCGCCCTGCGCGATTTCGAAGTTGACACCGGTGTCGTTCGGCTCGTCCTCGATAAACTCGTAATCCTTACCAGGGAGGATCGCGTTCAGCAGGATACCGACGAGTGAACCGGTCGCGATACCGGAGAAGTTGATGGTGATCGCACCGAGCGGGATCACGATCGCACCAGCGGTGGAATAGTTGATACCGATCGCCAGTACGAGGATGAGTGCTGCGATGATGACGTTACGTGACTGGGAGAAATCCACCTTCGTCTCGACGACATTACGCACACCGACAGCAGAAATCATACCGTAGAGTACCAGGGAGATACCACCGACCGTTGCGGACGGCATCACCTCGATGAGGGCTGCAAACTTCGGGCAGAAGCTGAGCAGGATGGCAATGCAGGCGGCCAGACGGATCACCATCGGGTCGTACACCTTCGTCAGCGTCAGTACGCCGGTGTTCTCGCCGTAGGTTGTATTCGCCGGTGCACCGAAGAGGGAGGCGAGTGTGGTCGCAAGGCCATCACCCGTCAGTGTACGATGAAGACCCGGATCCTGGATGAAGTTCTTGCCAACCGTCGAGGAGATCGCGGAAATGTCACCGATGTGCTCCATCATCGTCGCGAAGGCGATCGGCACGATGGTGATCACGGAGGTGATCAGCAGGGAGGAATCCAGGCTTCCATCTGTGAAGAGTGAGAATACGGTACGTCCATACTCGATCGGAAGACCGAACCAGGCTGCCTCTGCGACTGGTGCGAAATCGATGAAGCCGGCGATGGCCGCCACGAGGTAGGAACCGATGACGCCGAGGAGGATCGGGATAATCTTCACCATGCCACGTCCCCAGATGTTGCAGACGACGACGATGACGATCGCAACGAGTGCGATGCCCCAGTTGCTCGAGCAGTTCTCAACTGCGGACTTCGAAAGGTTGAGACCGATGGCGATGATGATCGGACCAGTCACGACCGGCGGGAAGTACTTCATGACCTTCGAGGTACCGAAAGCACGGAAGGCCGCGGCCAGTACGAGGTAAACGAGACCAGCACACGCAACACCGAAGCAGGCATAGCGGAGCAGATCCGGCTCACCGTTCGGTGCGATGGCTGCATAACCAGCCAGGAACGCGAAGGACGATCCGAGGAATGCCGGAACCTTCTTCTTACTGATGAGATGGAACAGCAGTGTGCCGAGACCGGCAAACAGCAGTGTCGTCGACACACTTAAGCCAGTGAGCAGCGGAACCAGCACCGTCGAGCCGAACATGGCGAACATGTGCTGGAAGCCGAGAATCAGAACCTTGCCGGTGCCGAGCTTCTTCGCATCATAGATGCCCTCTTCACCGATTTTTACAGCTTCTTTACTCATAAAAATCCCCTTTCATTTACACCCTCTGAAGCTTACGGCCATCTTAAGAATTTCGTAAGGGGGTCAGACCCCATTAAGATTTTCTTAAGGCCCATAGAAAAGGCACACGAGAGAGGAAATAGTCCCCCCTGTGTGCCTCGGATCGTTCTATTCTGTTGGCCACGATATAATGCCCATATACGCTCCAGAATTATTTACATGATTTCTGACAGTATAACACAGGGGCATAAATATGAAAACCAGATTCTAAAAATTTTATAAACTGATGATTACTCCTCCTGGCCCTATCTCTGGCCTGTGGTTGGCCAGAGATAGCCCTTCGGGCACCGGGCACAGCCCGGTGGGATGTCGCTACGGAGTAATCTGATAATTACTCCTCCGCTCCAAAGACCTTTTCTTTCAGTTTGCGACCGGTCGGGGTGGCGGCGAGGCCGCCGGCGGCGGTTTCCTTGAGGGCACTGTTCATCATGTCGCCGACGGACTGCATCGCGCCGATGCACTCGTCAGCCGGGATATAGGCGCGGATGCCGGCGAGGACCATGTCCGCGCTGGAGAAGGCGATCATGATGCCGGAGACGTTTCGCTTGATACATGGGATCTCGACGAGGCCGGCGACCGGGTCACACGCGAGGCCGAGCTGGTTCGCGATGGCGATAGCGAGGGCGTCCGCGCACATGTCCGGGCTGCCGCCCATGAGCTCGACGAGCGCTGCAGCGGCCATGCCGGAGGCACTTCCGCACTCGGCCTGACAGCCGCCGGTCGCGCCGGCGATCGATGCATTTTTCGCGATGACCATACCGAAGGCGCCCGATGTAAACATGGACATCACGATGTCGCGCTTCTCTGCTCTTCCTTCCTTATAAAGAGAGACGAGGCAGCCCGGAAGGATCCCGCAGGAGCCGGCGGTCGGGCTCGCGACGATGCGCCCCATGGAAGCATTGCACCCAGCTACACTGAGCGCCCGTGCCATCGCGCCGGTCATGAAGCTGCCTGAGAGCCCGCCACCGGTGCGCTTCGCGTAGTCGAACATGTGGTAGCCCTCGCCGCCGGTGAGACCGGACATCGATACCTGGTCCTTCGCAGAGCCGGACTCCACTGCCTCGCACATGACGTCGAAGCTTCGCTCCATCCGTGCGTAGAGGGTCTCCGGATCGGCTTCCGCCGCGACGGCCTGATCTGCCAGCACGATCTCGGATATTTTCATCTTCTGCTTCTTCGCCGCCTCGATGAGTTCGGCGATGGAATCATATTTCAGCATAGCATCTCCTTTTTAGATCTTGTGAATAAGCAGGCAGTTCAGCACATCCGGGGTCTGGCGGATGTCGGCGGTGATCTTCTCCGGCGGGACGGAGTCAGCCTCGATGGTCATCAGGGCCTCACCGCCCTTCTCGCGGCGGCTCAGCTGGAAGGCACCGATGTTGATGTCGCTGTACATGCGGTGCATGAGGTTCGTGACGTTCGCGATGACGCCCGGCACGTCGCGGTGCAGGACGAGGATGGTTTCCTTGTCACCCGAGAACTTCACCTCCATGCCGTTGATGATGTCGATGCGAATGTTTCCGCCGCCGACGCTGGCACCCTGCATGAAGCCACTGCTGCCGTCCGGCAGATAGTAGGTGATGCGTGCGGTATTCGGATGTGTATTCGGGATATCCTGGTGGATGAAGTTGATCTCGATGCCTGCTTTCTTCGCGATGTCGAGCGCGTCACGGATGCGGATATCGTCCGTTTCGAAGCCCATGATCCCGCCCACGATGGCGCGGTCCGTACCGTGGCCGCGGCCCGTACGTGAAAAGGAACCGGACAGGATGATGTCACAGCGGGATGGCGTCCGCCCATCCATCAGCTTATTGGCCACACGGCCGAGACGGCACGCGCCCGCGGTATGTGAACTCGAAGGACCGATCATCACAGGTCCGATCATATCGAAAACGTCCATAACTGTCTCCTTTGATTCTGAACATCCTAACAGATAGCATGCATGATATTTCAGGTATCCCTCACTGTTTCCAGGAGATCGATACTGCGCATCCTGTCGAACGAAAACTGCCAGGAGTCAGTTCGGACACATGTGCTCGATCTGACCTCTGACAGCTCCCCTTGCTATCCTTTATATATAAATCATTTTAATGTTAATTCAACTGCATAACAAGCTGTAAGCCCCCAAAAATGCGCGTAATTCCGTAGATAGTCTTTATTTCACTCATAAAAATAATTTATATTTTTCCTTGTTTCCGCATCTCTGTTCACATATAATAAGCAGAGACATTTCAGCTAAAGGACCCCGAAGGACCGGCAACAGAAGCCATACGGAGCGTTCGTGCTTCTGTTGCCGGCCCTCCAGGGCCTATAACTAAAGGAAAGGATCCCTTTATGGAAATTCGTCAGTTGACTTCTTTTGTAAAAATCGTAGAGATGCAGAGCTTTTCAAAGGCGGCAGAGGCCCTCGGCTACACGCAGGCGGCCGTGACGATCCAGATCCGTCAGCTGGAGCAGGAGTTCAACACCCGTTTCTTCGATCGTGTCGGTCGTCGCGTCGTGCTGACCCCACCAGGCCGGGAGTTTCTGCAGTATGCCAATGAAATCCTCCGGCGCGTAGATGACGTCCATACAGCACTCGGCAACTCAAAGATGCAGGAGCATAAGCTGCGCATCGGTTCGCTCGAGTCGCTGCTGACCTATAAGATTCCGAACGTCGTCCGCTACTTCTATCAGGAGCATCCGGAGATCTCGCTGGAGATCAAGACGGGATCCCCGAAGGAGCTCACGGATATGCTCGAACATAATCTCGTGGATGTAGTATATTTCCTGGATCGTCGTGTCTACGATAAGAACTGGGTGAAGATTCTGGAGGAGCCGGAGCCGATCATCTTCGTGGCGAGCGCCGAGATGGTGATCCCGGGCGAGAAGCGTGTCGGTTCGGTGTCGCATGTACGTCTCGCGGATCTCGTCGATCTCCGCTTCTTCCTCACGGAGAAGGATGCGAACTACCGCTATGCGCTGGAGCAGCACCTCGCGGCGGAGCGCATGCAGATCCATCCGTTCTTCGAGACCGGAAACACGGAGGTGCTGATCCGTCTCGTAAAGGAGAACCAGGGCATCTCCTTCCTGCCGGCGTTTTCCGTGCAGGACTCCATCGCGCGCGGGGAGCTGCGTGAGATCAAGGTCGACGACTTCGACATGACGATGTACCGGCAGATCTTCTTCCATAAGGATAAGTGGGTCACCGATGAGATGCAGGCGTTCGAGAAGCTCGTGCGGCAGGGGCTGCTGTAGCAGCGTAGATGAGGCCCTCCGGGGCCTCATTTTTTATCATACAAAGAAGCAGTGCCTTCCGGCACTGCTTTGAATACGTTCGCCACGAAGGCATCACTGACACATCTGGTAGGTGTTCCAGGCGAGTTTTCGAGTGGTCGGGGTTTCGCTGACGCCGTCGCAGTTATAGAGGCCGAAGGCGTAGCCCTGGACGAGTTCGGCCGGGGCGTCGACGAGGCGGCTCAGGAGGAAGGCTTCGATGTACGGGTTCGCCTGCGCGAGCTGCCATGCCTGCTGGATGGCGACGGCCTGGGCGGCTTCGCCGCCGGCAGAGGCGGAATTAAAGCCCTCTTCGGACAGAATCAGATGACGGACCGCGCCACTCGGACTCAGCATTGGCCCCTGCTGCATGTAGTCGGTCAGCACGTGCAGGTTCTTCATGTTGATGATCGGGCTGTTCGGCGACTCGGTCGCGTGCGGGGACGCGTTCAGGAAGTCTGGATTCAGGAGCCCCTCCGGGTACGGGTGCCAGGCGATGCCGTAGTCGGTGTCGCTTAAGTAGGTATTCAGGAGCTCGAGCAGGGTCTTCGATGGCATGGTCGTGCCGCCCTGCTGCGTCCAGTTGTAGTCGAACGGGATGAAGACGCGCGCGTCCGGGTTCTGTGCCTTGATCGCGTTATAGAAGATGCGGAAACCGTCCGCGTAAGCCTTCACGTAAGTGTTCGTGTCGACCGCGCCGAGGTAGTTCCAGACCGTGTTGTTGATTTCGTTGCCGATGACCCAGTTCGAAACACGGTCACGGTAACGGCTCGCGAGCTGCTCCGCCACCTGCTGCGTGCGCACGATGCCCTCCGGCGTCAGGGTGTTGTACTGGTAGAGGTTCGCCGTCGGGGTCAGTGTCGGGCAGATCGGGTCGCCCGCCTGGAAATCATTCATGACGCCCATCGTGATGGTGAGGTCGGCCGTGTCGAACCGGTCAATCATCGCGTCGAACGCGCGCATCTGCTGCTCATCCTTCAGGAAGCTTGCGTTAAACTGGAAGGTCACCTGCTTACAGCCGAGCTGCTGGATGTCGTAGACCATGTCGACGTGCGAGGAGCAGATACCCTTCTTCGACTCCGGCGTGTTGTAAAAGGCCCATGCCGGCGTACTCGACGCAAGTACCAGTGCGCTCGAGAGTATGGCCGCGGTCAGCTTCTTCAGATGTGATGATTTCATATGTGCCCCCCTTGGTGGTTTTGATCTGTCTTTCTGCTGTGCCCGGCTTCACTGTGCCGGCACAGCGGCGCTTCTATGGATGTCGCCGGCCGCGCATACAGCGCTCCAGAGCGAAATGCCCATATACTATAAGTATACAGAAAAACCGCTGCGCAGTGAATGCGTAGCGGTTTCGAAATTTTTACGATTTTATTCGAATTGTATTCGAGTTTTATTCTGTAAATGCGATTGGGGTCGCACCGGAAGCAGCATCTGCGCTCTTCAGATCGATGCCGACGGTCTCATACGACAGGGTATCGAAATGCTGAGTGGTGCCATCCTCGGTAGTGAACTCGAGGGTGTACTTGATCTCCTTCTGCTTGTCCGCATCTTCATCTCGGGTGATGGTTACGGTCTCACCATCTGCGAGACCCTCACCTGCCAGGTTCTCACCCTTCTCCTTAGAGCCTGCCTCATAGAGATAGAGATCGGTCACCTTGGAACCTGTGGTGTTCTTTACAGTATAAACTGCGCTGGTAGCCTCACCGGACTCTGCCTCTGCAGCCGCTGTGGTCTCCTCCGCAGCCTCGGTAGCAGCCTCACTTGCAGCCTCCGTAGCCGCTTCTGTTGCAGCCTCGGTAGCCGCAGCGGTCGTCGCAGCTGCAGTGGTCGCCTCTGGTGTCGAGTTGGCACCGCAGGCACTCATACTCATCGCAAGCATCATCGCAGCAATCACAACATAATTCTTCTTCATAATTCTAGTCCTCCTGAATGTTCTGTATCGCTGATTTCCTGCACATCGCCCTGTCGGGCAATGCCGGCTCCTGCACTTCATCTCCCACCCGCGCGATTACGCCCGCGGGAAATATCCGGCAGCTCAGCGACCATCGGATGCTCCGTGACTTCGATCTGTTCGAAACTCTCCGAAACATCGAATGTAGATTATAGGAAATATTCCACAGAATACAAGTGAAGATTTTGTGAATTATATAATAGAAAAATTTAATAAATCAGCTCCCTGATGTACGAATCAGCCATGATCCGAATCTGCACTGACGAAGGCATACCACCATCACGATCCCAACCCCCGGTTTTCTTCAAATCTATTGCTTTTATGCGGGTTCTCGGCTATAATGCTCGAGGTTAATGACAGTTGAGAGCGGCTTCCCGAGCCACTCTTATTTTTTACGCGAGCGATGATTTCGGTTTCCAGCATCATGGATCCCGCTTTATGACCGCTCTGCCAGATTCACTACGTTCGTTCTGTTGAATTCAAGAAAAGGAGCAGCCACATGATTGCAGCAAATAACATTACCTTCCGTGTAGGTAAGAAGGCACTGTTTGAAGACGTTAATATCAAGTTCACCGAGGGCAACTGTTATGGCATCATCGGTGCCAACGGTGCCGGTAAGTCGACCTTCCTGAAGATCCTGAGCGGAGTGCTCGAGCCGACCAGCGGTGAGATCACCATGACCCCGGGCCAGCGTCTCAGCGTACTCGAGCAGGATCAGTTCAAGTACGACGATTACTCCGTCATCGATACCGTCATCATGGGCAACAAGCGTCTGTATGACATCATGAAGGAGAAGGACGCCATCTATGCAAAGGCGGATTTCACCGACGAGGATGGACTCCGTGCCGCAGATCTCGAGGCCGAGTTCGCTGCGATGGACGGCTGGAATGCGGAAGCGGATGCCGAGACGATGCTGAACGGCTTAGGGATCGGCACGGACCTGCACTACAAGCAGATGAACGAGCTGAAGGGCTCCGAGAAGGTCAAGGTCCTCCTCGCGAAGGCGCTGTTCGGTAACCCGGACATCCTGCTTCTCGACGAGCCGACCAACCACCTCGACCTGAACTCCATCGAGTGGCTCGAGGAGTTCCTCATCAACTTCGAGAACACCGTCATCGTCGTATCCCATGACCGTTACTTCCTGAACAAGGTCTGCACGAACATCGCGGACATCGACTACGGTAAGATCACCCTCTTCGCCGGAAACTACGACTTCTGGTTCGAGTCCTCCCAGCTCATCGTGCGTCAGCAGAAGGAAGCGAACCGCAAGAAGGAGGAGAAGATCAAGGAGCTGCAGGAGTTCATCCAGCGTTTCTCGGCCAATGCTTCCAAATCCAAGCAGGCGACCTCCCGTAAACGTGCGCTCGAGAAGATCGAGCTCGACAACATCAAGCCGTCCTCTCGTCAGTATCCGTACATCGTATTTAAGCCGAATCGTGAGATCGGTAACGATGTCCTCGAGGTGAAGAACCTCTCGAAGACCATCAATGGCGTAAAGGTGCTCGATGATATCTCCTTCATCGTGAACCGTACCGATAAGATCGCACTGGTCGGCCCGAACGAGCTTGCGAAGACTACCCTCATGCAGATCATCTCCGGCGAGATGGAGCCGGACAGCGGTGACTACAAGTGGGGCGTGACCACCAGCCAGTCCTACTTCCCGAAGGACAACACGAAGGAGTTCGCATCCGATGACACGATCGTCGAGTGGCTGACCCAGTACAGCCCGGATAAGGATACCCAGTTCGTCCGTGGTTACCTCGGCCGTATGCTCTTCAAGGGCGACGACGGTCTGAAGAAGGTCAACGTCCTCTCCGGAGGTGAGCGCGTACGCTGCATGCTCAGTAAGATGATGATTTCGGGTTCCAATGTCATCATCCTCGACGAGCCGACCGACCACCTCGACATGGAGTCCATCTCCGCACTGAACGACGGACTCAAGAGCTACCCGGGTGTCATCATCTTCGCATCCCGTGACCACCAGGTCGTAGAGACCACCGCGAACCGTATCTTCGAGATCATCGACGGAAAGCTCATCGATAAGATGACCACCTACGACGAGTACCTCGCATCCGACGAGGACATCAAGAAGAGATTCGTCTTCACCCTGTCCGGATCCGACGCAAGCGACAACTAAGCGACGAGCATCCGACCAGACAGCACAAATCAGAAATCAGAGAGCCATCCCGTGACAGGCAAGCCTGCCGCGGGATGGCTCTCTCTGTCTTAAGAATTTCGTAATGGGGTCAGACCCCATTACGGTCACCTTAAGGCTTTCATAAGGATTTCGTAAGGAGGTCTGACCCCATTACGAAATTTCGGAAAACAACAGCCCTCGGTGCGGATACACCGGGGGGCTGGAAATAAGCTGTTACTTCGAACGAACAAACGGCTTGCCGTTTGCTGACGGTACGTGGCCGGCGCCGACGAAGAAGATAAGGGTCAGCAGGGTCACGATGTACGGGATCATGCTGAGGAGGTTCGGGCTGATGAGGTTCGAGCCGCCGAGCAGTGACTTGACACCGTTACAGAATCCGAAGAGGAGGCAGCCGACGAAGGCGCCGCCCGGGGAGAACTTACCGAAGATGACGGCTGCGATCGCGATGAAGCCCTGGCCGACGATGACCGCAGGACGGAACTGCGATACGGTCGCGAGGGTGACGAAGGCACCACCGAGACCGGACAGGAAGCCGGACAGGATCACGCAGACATAGCGCACGGCATAGACATTGATGCCGAGGGTCTCACATGCCTCCGGATGCTCACCTGCTGCACGAAGCCGCATACCGAAACGGGTCTTGTAGAACACGAACCAGATGAGCGCCACCACCAGGAAGCTGAGGTACGCCACCGAGTAGGTGGAGATAACATTGTACTGAAATGAACCGGCCGGGAAGATGGACACGCCCTTGTCGTTCGTAAACATCTTCGGCAGCTTCGCCATCATATCGAGCGCCGGTGAATCCGAGGAGTTCTCGAAAATCGCCTTGCAGAGGAAGATCGCGAAGCCCGGTCCGATGAAGTTGATCGCAGTTCCGGCGATCGTCTGGTCCGCATGCAGACTCACACAGACCACCGCGTGGATGATGCCGAGCACAGCACCCGCGAGACCACCTGCAAAGAAACCGATCCAGCCGTTGCCCGTGAAGTATGCAACCGCCGCCCCCACGAACGCGCCGAGGGTCATCATACCCTCGATGCCGATGTTTACGACGCCAGAGCGCTCACTGAAGCAAGAGCCTAAGGCTGCGAGCAGCAGCGGTGGCGTCGAGATCAGCATCGCATTGATTAAAAGTCCTAAATTCGTAAGCATTACTTCGCCGCCTCCTTCTTACTGGTCATCTTCGTGAGGATCGACTTAAATACCGGTGCGATCGCGATGAAGATAATAACGGTACCCATGATGATGTTGACGACCTCATTCGGCACCTGAATTACGGTCAGCTTGTTTCCACCGTACTTCATCGCACCGTAGAACCAGCCGGCGAAGATACAGCCGATCGGATTCGTGGCACCGATGAGGGCGACGGTGATACCCTGGAAGCCGTAGGATTCCTGGGCTGCAAACTGCGGGATACGCTGGCTCATGCCGAGGAGCTGTACCGCTCCACCGAGACCCGACAGGAGACCGGAGAGCGACATCGATGCGAGGAATACGCGGTTCGAGCTGATGCCGGCATACTCTGCGGCCGTTCTCGAGAAACCGACGGCACGCAGCTGATAGCCGAAGGTGGTCTTCGTCATGACGAACCAGAGGATGATCGCGGCGACGATGGCCATCACGATGCCCCAGTGGACGTCGGAGCAGCCGGTAAGCTTCGCCACCGCCGTCGGCATCTTGATCGACGCACTCGCGAGGATGTTCTTCGACGCCTCCGCGCCCTGATCCGTATGAATCGTCTTCAGGTTCACGACGAAGTTCGAGAGATAGAACGCGATCCAGTTAAACATGATATAGGAAAGGACCTCGTTAATGCCCTTCTTTACCTTCAGCACACCGACGATGGCACCCCAGAGCGCACCGGCGAGGGCCGCTGCCAGGAGACATACGATCGCGTGGATCACCGGCGGCAGCGGACAGAGGATACCGATCACCGCGGCGGCCAGGGAGCCGACCACATACTGACCCTCGGCACCGATGTTGAAGACACCGGTACGGAAGGAGAACGCCACCGAAAGTCCGGTAAAAATCAGCGGTGCTGCATAAACGATACTGTAGGTGAAAAACTTCGGCTTACTGAAGACACCATTGAAGAGCTTCGTGTAGGCCTCGCCCGGATTGACACCGATCGCCGCGAGGAGGATCGCCCCCACGATGAAACCGATCACGATCGCGATCAGGGTGTACAGCAGGGAGCTGTCTAATATTTTCTTTTTCATTCTGCCTTACCTCCTGCCATCATCAGGCCCAGCTTGTACTCATCCGCCTCTGCGCCCATCATCTCACCGTCGATCTGACCGTCGAAGATAACGTCGATGCGGTCGGACAGGTTCATGATCTCATCGAGCTCGAAGGAAACGAGCAGGATCGCGCGGCCCTTGTTGCGCTGCGCCACGAGGTACTTGTGGACGAACTCGATCGCGCCGACATCGAGACCTCGGGTCGGGTTGAAGGCGATAAGGAAGTCCTTATCATTCGTCACCTCACGGGCGATGATTACCTTCTGCTGGTTACCACCGGAGAGCTGACCTGCGAGACGCTCCTCACAGCCCACCGGGCGGATATCGAAATCACGGATCATGTCGGTCGCGTGATCACGGATCACCTTCTTCTGCAGGATGCCGTTCTTCGCGTACGGTGCCACAGCGAAGTTCTGGAGCACGAGGTTCTCGGCGACACTGAAATCAAGCACGAGACCATGCTTCTGACGGTCCTCCGGAATCGAGGAAATGCCCTCGTCGAAGAGCATCTTCGGCGTCTCATTCGTGACATCCTTGCCGTTCATGAGGACCTGACCGCTCGTCGCCTTACCGAGACCGGTGAGGATCTCGACGAGCTGTGACTGCCCGTTGCCGTCGATACCTGCGAGTCCGAGGATCTCACCGGCATGCACCTCGAGATTGAGGCCCTTCAGGACCTCGACGCCTCGGTAGTCCTTCGCGTGGAGATCCTTCACCTCTACGACGACACGACCGGGCTCCATCTCCTTCTTGTCGACCTTGTTGGTGACCTGACGGCCGACCATCATCGCCGCAAGGTCATCCTCGCTGACATCGGCGACACGGACGGTGTCGATGTACTTACCACGGCGGATGATCGTACAGTTGTCGGACGACTCCTTGATCTCCTTCAGCTTATGCGTGATGAGGATGATCGACTTGCCGGCGGCGGTGAGGTTATGGATGATGTCCATAAGCTCGTTGATTTCCTGCGGGGTCAGTGACGCGGTCGGCTCATCGAAGATGAGGAGATCTGCACCACGATAGAGAACCTTCAGGATCTCGACACGCTGCTGCATGCCGACCGAGATATCCTCGACCTTCGCATCCGGGTCGACCATGAGGCCGTACTTCTCACTGAGCTCTACGATCTTCTGACGCGCGGTCTTTAAGTCCACGGTCAGTCCCTTTCTCGGCTCTGCGCCGAGCACGATGTTCTCGGTGACGGTAAACGGCTGCACGAGCATGAAGTGCTGGTGCACCATGCCGATGCCGAGCTCGATGGCCTTCTCCGGGTTATCGATGGAAACTTCCTTTCCGTTGATGAAGATCTGTCCGGAGGTCGGTCGGTACATACCGTACAGTACGTTCATGAGCGTCGACTTGCCGGCACCATTCTCACCGAGGATCGCGTGGACCTCGCCCTTGTGCACGGTCAGGTTGATGTGGTCGTTCGCGGTGAAGTTTCCGAACTTCTTCACGATGTCCTTCATCTCGATGACGACAGTGCTTGCATCCATGTTGCTTTTCATTGCATTGTGTCCCTTCTTTAATGTATTTCGAGCAGTGTGTCCATGGCGAAACGCCCACCGTTTACTGCTGGTTGACACGGCCGTTCTGTCGGAAAAGCCAGGACAGAGACGGTACTTTCACTCTGTTGATACTCTTTAGAATATCATAAATCGCGCGCGTTTTACACTGGTTTGTTGAAGTGCTGCTAAGGGAACCCGGCTTGATTTCACACGGTCTCTACGTATGGCTGCTGATGGCAGTCCTCCGGGTTATCCGATTGTACTGAAGCAGTGTCAGATGATGACGATGTCGGTCATGCCTTCTGCGCGTGCGAGGTCGGCGAGGTGCTCGAGCCAGGCGTCGGTCGGCGGGGTGAAGCTGCGGTACGCTTCGCGGACGCCGAACGGGCGGTACTTGATGATCTTGTAGCGTATGCTCGTCCCCTCGTTTGCCGGCCAATGCTTCTGCCGTGACAGGTATGGCTGCAGCGCGCAGGAGGTGTCGACGATGGTCTTTTCGGTGTCGAAAAGCTCCGGGACGATGACGGTCCGGACTTCGTAGAGCTGGCCGCGGTCGGCGAGGAAGCGCATGTTCTTGAGCACGAGGGTGTTGTCCACGTCGGTCACTGCCCGGTGGTCTGCGGCGTCGTAGGCCTTGATGTCGAGCATGACGCCGTCGATCACGGACAGGAGCTCCGCAGGGTCGGCTTCGAAGTCATAGCTGCCGTTCGAGTCGAGGAGGAAGCCGAGGCCATCCTTCTTCGCGAGGATCGCGAGGTCGTGGAGGAATGCCGGGTAGAAGGTGCATTCGCCACCGGAGACGGTGACACCACGGATGAACGGGACGTTTCTCCGCACCTCGGCGTACACCTCTTCCGCGTTCATGTAGCGGATACGCGGGCTCGCGTCATGGGTGCAGGTATGGATACAGGTGTCGCAGCCGACGCACTTCGTCGGATCGAAGAGGACGAGGCCTTCGGCTGAGCGCGTGAGGGCCCCGGCCGGGCAGGTCGCGACACAGTCGCCGCAGCTGATGCAGACGGCGCGGGTCTCCGGGTTGTGGCAGTAGTGGCAGTTGAAATTGCAGCCCTGAACGAAGACGGCGGTACGGTTGCCTGGGCCGTCGACGGAGCTGAACGGGATGATTTTGTTAACGGGCACGCGGCCGCCCGCGCGTCTCGGATCGTTTCGCATTACTCTCTCCTTTTTTCTTCACTGTAGGCATGTTCGGACTCGAAATCACCCATCATGCCTGTTTTTTCTTCGGCTTTTATAGGCATGATGATTTTCCAGCGAAAACATTGGCCGAAAGAAGGGAAAAGAGCAGACCTCTGCTGGTCTGCTCTCCTCGCTGTGTGGATGTTCCTCATGGGTGCCGTATTAACGGACTTTTCGCTCCATGATGTGGCCGTTCTGCTTCGCGCCGAGGCCGAGGGCGGTGGTGTCGTGCTTGACGTTCTGGCCCTGCTCGAGCTTCTCGATCTCAGACTTCTTTACGAGGTAGCCAGTGACGCGGATGACGTCGGAGTCGCTCGCGTAGAAGCTTAAGTAGCGGAGGTTCTGCCGGAAGGAGCCCTTGATGATATCGAGGACGTAGTCCGGATTCTTGTGCACGGTCATGTCGATCGGGAAGATGTCACCGGTTCCGGATGGGAAGTAGTGGTGGAAGTTCGACAGGATCATGAGCTGATCCACCAGGTTCGCCGGCTCCTCGCCGATCGGGATGCGGGTGCCCGGGGTGACGTTCACGTCGGAGGCGATGCCGACCTGCGCGTGCAGGAGGAAGTGGCCGCCGGTCGCTTCGCAGTACGGGTTGAAGTGGTGATCGTTGAAGTCCTTGATCACGTCCATGATGCGCACGCCGAGCTTCGTCGCTTCGTCATCACGGCCGAAGCGCCACTCCGGGTGGCCCTCCTTCTCCAGCAGGATGTCGACGGCGTCTGCGAGGCCGACGAGACCGAACATCGCACTGAAGAGGTCGCGGCGGATGAGACCCTCCTTCGCGAGGAAGTTGTTCTCGAAGAAGCCGGACTCCTCCACGATGAAGCGGATACGCTCATCCATGTAGCGTGCCTGGATGTCCATCACGTACGGGAGCTGGTTCTGCAGGAAGTCCTCGATGTTCTTCGCGCGCTTCGCGATGTTGCCGAGGATGAGGCGGACGAGCGTGTAGGAGCCGCCGCCGAACTTGAGACCGTTGTAGCAGGAGGCGATGACATACTCCTCGCCGAGCTCGGACTTAAACATCGCGTGGTTTCCGAAGGACGGCTTCGCGGAAGCCAACGCTGCTCTTACGCACTCGAGCGCAAAGTCATCCGGGGTCTCCGCTTCATCGTACTTCATCGTGATGTTCGGTACGGCATCCCGGGTCGCTTCGATCGCCTTCAGGATGAGACGGCCGGCCTTTGTGTCGCGTGGGCCGATGTTGCCGTGGGAGAAGGAATCGAGGATCGTGCGGTCCATGTTGACGAAGAACAGGGTGATCAGCTTCTGCGCAAGTTCCTCGTCCATATCCTGTACGAACGGGTCGAGGAGCTCATCGAGCTGTCCCACGTAGACCGGGAAATTGGTCACGGACGGGACATGACGATAGATGATTTCGAGTGCATTGATCGCCTCGAAGAGGTCCTTCGGCGGCTCGAGGTTCAGGAAGCGGGAGCCCTCCTTCATGAACTTCTCGTAATTCGGGATGATGTAGCGCGGGCGCAGCGGTGCGTGGCCCTCGCTGAGGTCGCAGATGCACTGACGGTCGATCGGCTGGTTCAGGAGCTCATCGAGTCCCTCTGGAAGGTTCAGCACCTCGAGCAGGGAATCCGCCTGATTCGCCATCGTCGCTACCTTCTGCTCATGTGTCAGGGTCGGGGACTTTACGGTCTCCAGCATCGCTTCGCGCGTCTGATTTACGCGCTCCATGGAAATATCTCTCATATAGATTACCTCGTATTCTGTATCATGCCAACGAACGATCGGAGTCGGATTCGGAGTCGGATGTGATTCTGTCATCGCCTCTCTGAAATCGATAATCGTTCGCATTTTTTCTTTATACTTATAATATAATAGATGACGATGAAATTCTATATTTTTTTATAAAAAACCGGGTGGCGCGTGCCACCCGGTTGCGGTTTTCATATAGAACGATCGAGACTTAGTCGAGCTCGTAGATGTCGCCGTACTTAGCTTCGAAATCAGCCTTGTTTGACGGAACAGTGATCTTACCGTCTACGATCTGCTGCTTCACATCCTGAACCTCAGCGAGAATAGCCGGGTCGATGTTGTCTGTGGTCGGAGCGAGATCAACACCTGCGTCTGCAAGGGTGTAGGTCTTTACGCCTGGCTCAACATTACCCTCTACGGTTGCCTTCGCTACATCGTATACAGCGTTATCTACACGCTTCATAGCGGATGTAAGGATGGTCTCCGGAGCGATGGAGGACTGATCGGAGTCAACGCCGATCGCCCAGATGCCGGCTTCCTTACAGCCATCGATGACACCGAGGCCGGTACCACCAGCTGCGTGGAAGATCACGTCTGCGCCCTGTGCAACCATGTTGTTTGCAGCCGTCTTACCAGCAGCGGTATCTGCGAAGGAGTTTGCGTTGTTCTGGAGAACCTTGCAATCCGGGTTTGCATCGACCGCACCGGCAACGTAGCCGTAACCGAACTGGTTCATAAGGTCAGTCGCCATACCGAGAACGATACCTACGGTGTTGGTCTTGGTGGTCTTACCTGCTACATAACCTACGAGGTAGGAAGCCTGTGCCTGCTCGAACATAAGGGAAGTTACGTTAGGAACATCTGCGAGAGAAGCATCATCGACGATGGCGAACTTCATATCCGGGTTCGCTGCGCTCTCATCCTTCAGTGCATCTGCGAGTGCGTAGCCGATGCAGATGATCATGTCGTAATCCTCATCGATATAGGTCTCGATGTTTGGCTTGTAATCAGCGTCGGTGTGGGACTCGAGGTAAGAAGCCTGGAAGCCGAGCTCGTCTGCTGCCTTGGAAAGGCCTGCCCATGCGGACTGGTTGAAGGAACCATCATTTACACCACCGACATCGGTTACGATACCGATCTTCACGTCGGAAGCGTCCTTACCGGTAGCCTCTGCGGCTGCTGTGGTCTCTGCTGCTGCGGCCTCGGTTCCTGCCTCTGCTGCAGCTGTGGTCTCTGCAGATGCTGCTGTGGTCTCTGCTGGCTTGCTGGAACCGCATGCTGCAAGAGAAGCAACCATGGATGCGGCCATAAATGCGGCAATCATTCTCTTTTTCATAAATACTTTCCTCCTATGTATCGGCCATGGATGGCCGAAAAACATTTCTCCCGTAATGGGAAACACAGAAACATTATAAGTGTTTTACCCGCTGTTTACAAGAATGAATACCTGTCATAACCGCCCATATGCCCAAATTTCATAGAATTTTAAGGAAGTCAAGGAGCGGAGGAATAAGCATCCGCTTATTCCGTAGCGATATCTCACCGGGCTGTGCCCGGTGCCCGCAGGGCTGACGCTGGCCATCCTCAGGCCAGTGTCAGGGAGCGAAGAATTCGATGATCTTCTGGATGGCGAGGTCCATGCAGGCTGGGTTGCTGAAGGGGTGATCAGCGTTTTCGACTTCGATGAGTTCGATGACGTTGTCGTCGCTGAACTTCCGGGTGACCTCGATCGGGGCCATCTCATCCTTCGTGCCGTGGATCATGAGGATGGATTCGGCGTAATCCATGAAGTCGCAGCTGCTGATGTCATGGGCCCGGAGATCGTCGAAGAAGTCTTCGGTGAGTTTGATCTTCCGGTCGAAGCCGCGGAGGATCTCCTTGCCCTTCCGGAGCTTATCCCAGTCCTCCTGGGTGACGCCGGCGGCGATGGAGTCGTACATCTTAATTGCCGGGCAGCGGAAGGCGATGCGTTTAAACGGGTTGTCGCCATGCTCCGCGAGGTAGCGGAGGGTGATGTAGGCACCGAAGCTCGAGGAGTAGTTATAGACGTCCTCGGCGTGCATGGTCTCCCGCACGTAACGGGTGACGAGGTCGAGGTAGGTGCAGCACTCGTCGAGGATCAGCTTGTTGCGGGCGTCTTTTCCGTGGCATGGCCAGTCGAAGCAGACGACGCCGTAGCCGTGGTACTTCGTGGTGAGACGCTCGGCGAATTTCTCGATGGCTTTGTTATCCTTGTTGCCACCGAAGCCGTAGGTCGCGACGACGATGTGCGGGAGGTCATGAAGGTCCTTATTATAGTAGAGCTTGCAGCGAATGCTGAAGCCGGATTCGTTGATGTCGAAGTATTTTTCCATGTTGTGCCTCGAATTTAATTCGTGAAATGGTGTGCGGGAAAGGGGTCTGACCCCACTTCGTCAGGGGTCAGACCCCGGGGTTCCGGCTGAATTCACGTCGTGAAATGGTGTGCAGGAAGGGGCAGACCCCTCTCGATCAGTTCTTCCGTTGAAAAACGAGAAGCAGAGCTTCGGATTCGCGGTCAGCCCCCTCTCGATCAGTTCTTCCGGCTCCAGCGGCGGAAGAAGTAGATCGTTTCGAGGATGCAACAGGTGGTCCAGCCGACCGGGTAGCCGAAGCCGACGCTGGCCGGTGTGTTCGCGATGAAGCGGGTCATGAAGAAGAGGTAGGTCTGGCGGACGGCGACGAAGCTCAACAGCATGATGATCATCGGGCCGGTGGAGTCGCCGCGGCCGCGGAGGGCGCCGGCGAGGACGTGGTTCACGCTGTTAAACAGGAGGAAGAACACGTTCTGGCGCAGGAACAGCGTTCCGTAGAAGATGACATCCGGGTCCGGGGTGAAGAGTCCGACGGCTGGTGGAGCGAAGACCCAGAGGAACACAGCGAGGCCGACGTTCAGCATGAGGGTCATCACCACCGACGCCACGGTGCCTTCATTGGCCCGCTTCACCTTCTGGGCGCCGATGTTCTGCGAGACGAAGGTCGTCGAAGCCATGGCCATGCTCTGGATGAAGAGCATGATGAAGGCGTCGAGCTTGTTGTAGCTCGTCCAGCCGGCCATGCAGGCCGAACCGAAGTTGTTGATGTAGGACTGGACGAAAACGTTCGAGAACGCGGTGATGACCGACTGGATACCCGCCGGGAGGCCGACCGCCAGAATCTGCCGGAGCATCTTCGGGTCGATGCGGCAGTCGCGGAGGGTCAGGCGGTAGATGTCGTTCGTGCGCAGGAGCAGAAGCAGCGTGAGTCCCGCCGAGATGAACTGCGAGATGATCGTCGCGAGCGCCACGCCGAAGATGCCGAGGTGGAACTGGAGCACGAACAGGAGGTCGAGGCCAATGTTTATGACGGAGGTCAGTACCAGGAAGTACAGTGGGCGGCGCGTATCACCGACCGCACGTAGGATGCCGGAGCCGATGTTGTAGATGAGGAGGCCGGCGATGCCCGCGAAGTAGGTGCGGAGGTAGGTGCTGGCGTCGGCCATGACGTCGTCCGGAGTCGCCATGAAGTTGAGCATGAACGGTACGCCGAGGATACCGATGATGGTGAAGAGCACGCAGCATACGAAGGTGGTGGCCATGGTGGTCTCGATGGAATCATGCAGTCGCTCCATGTTTTTCGCGCCGAAATAGCGGCCGATGATAACACCGGCACCGATCGAGAAGCCGTTGAAGAAGAACACCGCCATGTTGACGATCATCGTGGTCGCGCCGACCGCCGCGAGGGCCTCGGTACTGACGTAGTTGCCGACGACGATCGAGTCGACGGTGTTGTACAGCATCTGGAAGATGTTGCCGAACATCAGCGGCAGCGCGAAAAGCATGATCTCCTTCGCGATGTTGCCCGTCGTCATGTCACGGGTGGTGGTTTTCTTTTTGATAGCGGTACTCTGCTCCATAAATCTCTCCAGTTCATCTACATAAACATACAGGCCATGCTCCCGACCGTACAGGGCATCCTCTGCGATCACTGCGGGTTATCGCCTGCATGTGTCCGGGATATATATGTTTCAACATAAAAGTATGCATACCTATATCGCTATAGATATGCATACCATCAATTTACTATTAATTTACATTATAGCACGATTCGCCGGGCGGTCCATGCTTTTTTACAGCTCGTCCGAGAGCTTCAGCACATCGTTCTCCGACATACACTCACGAAGTGCGCGGATCATGCTCTCCTCGTCAACCGGCTTCGCGAGGTGTCGGTTCATACCGGCGAGACGGCCGTTGATGATGTCGTCGGCGAAAGCATTGGCTGACATCGCAATGATCGGAATCACGCGCGCGTCGCGGCGCTTCATGGCGCGGATCGCCCGGGTCGCATCGAGACCGTTCATGCGCGGCATCATGATGTCCATGTAGATCGCACCGAAGTAGCCCGGGGCGGATTTCTCGAAGATCTCCACTGCCTCCTGGCCGTCCACCGCCGGTGTGACCTCGAGGCCATGGTTCTCGAGCATGAAGGTCGCGATCTCGCGGTTCAGCTCGTTGTCCTCGACCACCAGTGCGCGGATGCCCGCCACCGAGATTTCGTCGAAGCTCTGTCCCTCTGGATGAAGTGCACTCTGCTCGCCGATGGCAAACGGAAGCTCGATCATGAGCTTCGTACCGACACCGAGGGTGCTCTCGATCTTCATCTGGCCGCCCATGCGATCGACCATCTGCTTCGTGATCGCGAGGCCGAGGCCGGCCCCCTGGTACTGCGTCCGGCTCGTCTCCTCGCCCTGTGTGAACGCCATGCCGACGCGCTGCAGCGTCTCCTCGCTCATGCCGCAGCCCTGATCCTCACAGTAGAAGCGGAACACCGCCTTCTGCGGTGCGGTGTCCGCGGCTAATGTCTCTGCCCCGGCGCTCGTCACCTCCCTGTCCGAAGCCGGGGTGTCCTGCGCAGTGACGGTACCGGCGGCGGAAGCATCGCCCCCGGCCTGTGCGGTGTCCGTCACCTCCTCACCCCAGACGCGGATCGTCGTGCCCTGCTCGCTGAACTTGATGGCGTTGTCCGTAATATTCGTCAGGATACGACTGAGGTACACCGGATTTCCACGCAGAGCCGGATGCCGGATGTCGCCGCGCTTCCAGTCGATCTGATACTGTATGCCCTTCTTCTCTGCCTTCGTCAGTGCCTGCTGATTTACGCGAACGAGCAGATCGACGAGATCGAAGTCGAGGCTCCGCTCCTCGATTGCACCGCTCGCGAGCTTGTTCATATCGAGGATGCCGTTCACGAGGGACACGAGGTACTGGAGCGTCTCCCTCTCCCGCGCCCGGATCTTCGTCAGCATCTCAAGGTCCCTCGGATACTGCTCCGCGAGGTTCACGAGACCGATAACACCGTTCAGCGGTGTCCGGATGTCGTGGCTCATGTTCGACAGAAAGCGGGCCTTCATCTCACCTTCCCGCTTCGCCGCATCCGCCTGGTAGACGAGGTCGAGCTCCCGTCGCTTCACATCACTGATGCTTCGCACCGCACAGAGCACGTGGGTGACGCGCCCCGTCTCATCCCGCTTCTTCACGAGGAAGGACAGGCGATGCCAGCTGCCGTCGACCATCTTATACTCGGTGTCGAGGATTTCCTCGTGCGCCATCCGCTCCGGGAGGCTCGAGAGGTCCATGAAGGTCTTCACTGCCTCACGGTACTCCGGTGCCACCAGTACGTCGCATACCTTCCGGAGCCCTTCGCTTGCCGTCTCCTCGGGCTGCACGATGTCCTGCGCATGGCCTCGATCACTGATCTTCTCTACGCGATCCTGCGCGAGATCGATGCGCACGATGGTCGTATAGGCCTTCGAAATCGCCGAGATGATCTCATAGCGAAGCTGCGCCTCGTCGAGCGCCGTCTTCAGCTTCTGCTGTACCGCCTTTTCCCGCTCCATGATGGCGTCGATGCAGCGGAAGCCGATCAGCGCACACATCTGTCCCTGCGCGTCATACGTCCGCACGATCTGCGCCTCGAAGTAACAGTGCCCGTCCGGTGTCGGCAGACTCTCGTAGTGTCCGGTCACACGCGGCTGCTCCGACAGCAGCTTCCGGATATTCGTCACACGGAGCCATGACCGGAATCTTTCCCTCTCTTCCGAATAGAGATAGGTCTCCACATAGCGATCCGTAAATGCATCAAAATCGGTATAATCCCGGTCCATCAGGCGACTGGCATTGGAGCCGGATGCGATATGCAGAACGTTGAAGGTCCCGGTGTCGACATTGACCTGATAGACGGCGGTGTAGTCTGTACAGAGCTGGTCGAGCACCTTTTTCTCGTCTGCGAGCTGCTGGTACATCTCCTTCAGCTTCTGGTTCTGACGCTCCTTATCGATGATTTCCTGCTGGATGTTGTAGAGGATGCACATGCAGTAGCCGGTCTTCCCGGTCGGCAGCGCCTCGACGCGGAGGTAGGTACCCGTCCGCTGCGATACGATGTCGAACGCCTGGTAGGTATCCTCATAGGCTGCCCGGTAGTAGTACGGCAGCCACTCGCGGCTGCTGTTCGGACGCAGCTCGAAGTAGCTCTGTCCGCGAAGCGCCTCCGGCGTCGTGCCCTCTGCCCGCGCCAGCGCAGGATTACAGTAGTCGAAGCACCAGTCGTACGGTGCCCCGGCCTCGTTCAGCCGCACGTGCATCACACAGATCCCGTGCGGACTGCGATCGTTGATGTCTATATTCCAGAGGTGACGCTCATCTGTCGTCTCTGCTCGCTTATTTTCCATGGTGGTTTCCTCTGCTCTGATCACGAAGTTTCATGTGTAAATAATAAAATACAGGCAGATGCGTGTCAAACATGTATGGATTTTTAATAATATAGACAGGATCATCGGATGTTACCTGTCCTCATCCTGCATACATGATGCCTTCGAAGAGGCTGTCTTCTTCGACGCCGTTTACGTGGTACGGCCAGCCGTCGGAGTGATCGATGTGGACGCGGTAGATCGGCTTCGTGAGGTTGATGTGGTCGGTACTCCGATCCGCGATCTGGAAGTACTTCCACTCGCTTTCATCGTTGATTCCGAGGGCCGATGCATCGATCGTCTGTAGATCCACGAAGGTCTCGCCATCGGTGCGCATGTCGAAGAGGTAGGTACCGGCCGGAACGTTCTTCGTGCCGGTCTTCTTTCCGCTCGCGTCGACGACGTCGAGCTTCAGATCCTTTTTCGCGCGGATGGCGAAGCTGGTCAAAATCGTATAGAACTCGTCATTCGCAGCCGGATAGCCGTCGGCACCGACATGGCAGGATCGATAGCCGTTCGTCGTTCCGAGGACTTCGAGACGACGTGAAAGCGCGACGTCTGAAGGATCGGTGAATGCCGGTCCACGGAGGCAGCTCGTATCATAGCTGTCGCCCTCGTCCCAGGTATAGTCCACGCCACCCAGGCCTGCATTTTCGGTGCGGCTTTCATCGAGGCTCTTTGTATCCACATCCACGACCTCCAGCATCGAATAGTCATTTTCGGCAGACGAGAAGGTATAGAGGTAGTGCTTTCCGCCGGCAACCACGATATAGCTGTCCGAAGAGTAGCTGTAGCCCTCCGGGCGGATGCGGGTGTTGCCGATCACGTACTCCCGGGCGTAGCTCCCGTACTCGTCGTTGTAGTCGAAGTCCACGTCTATCGCCACACGCTTCCCGTCGCCTGCATTGGTCTCATACGAACGGGCCGGGAGCAGCGGGATGACGTAGTCCGCGCAGGTGTCGAGGTACTTCGCGTCGAAAAGCTCCGGCGCCTCGTCGAAGTAAATGCTGACTTCCTGCGCACCATCCGCGTAGGTGCCGAGGACGTACGGCGCGAAGAAGAGGGTGATGCTTTCGGAATCCATGATCCAAGGTGTGCTCGCGTACTCCTCATCCCCGAGGGTCGCGAGATACTCGCCCGCGTTTGTCAGCATATACGAGTCGTTCGCGTACTTCTCTTCGAACTTATCGCGCACGAGCTCGATGAATTGCGCCTTCTTCGACACGACATCGGAGAGCTTCAGCTCCCGGCCGCTCGCCGCATCATAGTTCAGCCCGTAGGTGTAGTAGTAACCGTGCGCGCCGCCATGATAATCCTCGAAGCTGCAGAGCACGCTCACGATTCTGGAATCCGCGCGCATCACATGCGGCTTGACGCTCTCACTCATATGGCCCTCGTAATCGCTCCAGTCGGCGGTCAGCTCCTGGTACTCCGTGGAGAGCTCCGCGATCGACTTCTGTGCGTGGGCGGTTTCATCCTTCGCCGCCTGCACGAGGGCGCGCTGGAGCGCCGGATACTGCTTCGCCGTCTCTGCATCCAGCTCGAGCGTGAAGTAGTCGCACTGCGCCATCGTCGCATAGCTGTCCGGCTTGCAGGCGCTCAGACTGCGCTCTGCTACCGTGAGCGGAATGTGCTGCACGCCCTGCACGTCGCCCTGGCCTGACGCATCTGTGCCGGTACCATCTTGTTTTCCTGTGGTGTCGCCCGCTGCATCCTGCCCGTTTCCAGAAGCATCTGTTCCGCTGCCCGGGTTCTTTCCTGTGGTGTCGCCCGACGCATCCTGCCCAGCGCTCGATCTGTCATTCAAAGCATCCGCATCCGCGCCCGGGTTCTTCCCCGTCGCATCCGCTGCTTCTGTCGCTTCGACCGCGGTCGGACCTTCCGTCGCTGCCGGATTCTTCTTCGACCCTGAACATGCCGGCAGTGAAATCGCCATCATCATAAGCCCCAGCCCGAAGGCAATGTCTCTCTTTCTCATCCGTCACCTCCTCGGTGCCTGTATGGCACGCTCTTCTGTTGGAAGTCCGCGCACGGAAGCGCGTACCTCCCGGTGCCTGCATCGGCACGCTCACGTACAGTTGTAAAATCTACTTATATCATATCAGATTTAAGCCTGGATGTGCGAAATACTGCGGATTTCTCGCTTGCAGGAAGCATAATTTCGGCAGACGCAGGCGACGATCGACATGATTCGGTGATTTACGATTTTGTGTATATGAAAGTTGCGCTCGAAGCCGGACTCAGAAGAGAAACTATACACGGAAGGGCTTTTTCAGAAATCGTGTCTATGAAAATAACGCTCTGAAACCAGATTCAGGAGAAAAACTATACACGGAAGCACTTTTTCAGAAATCGTGTCTATAAAAATCGGAATCAGATGCTGATTTTCGCTGTCAATCGCCGATTAAATATACACGATTTAAGAAAAAGAACTTCCGTGTCTATTTTACCTGTCGATTTTCGATTTCAGGCAGGAAATCCATATACACGATTTTCGAAAAAAGCATCGCGTGTCCAGTCGTATCTAATCCACTTCGATTTTGAAAATACTGGATATGTTTTTGGGCTGAAAAAGTCGACGACGGCTGCAAACTATCCAATCTCTGGCGATTTCAGAAAAACTGGATATTGAAAGCCTTGTTTCCTAAGGGGGCTTCGCCTTCATGTATCCAGCTTTAAAAAAAAGAAAGAATATTGGATATGCGCGCGAAGAAATGCTTCCCTAAAGCCCGAAATCCATATCCACTATTTTTGAAATCAAGGATTATTCGATAGTACGCTTTTAAGCGTATGTCTGATTTCACAGAAAACTATCCAATAAGTGGCCTTTTCTGAAATTGTGGATATTTCCGATCCGTGCGCATAAGTGATCAAAGCTACGCAAACTATCCACGATTTCAGAATCCGCCCATTATTGGATAGTGTCCTTGATTTTCATGTATTTCGGCCGGCTCGTCCATGCAAATTTCCTGGCCGCGCGCGGTGGTTTGCCGGAAATCGAGCAGCATTCCCGCGCGGCGTCGCCAGATACCCACACTCTCTGCACCAAAAAGGGCGGTCGCAATCGTGCGGCCGCCCCCATAAGGCTGAATCTTCTATTCAGGATGATTTCTTGTCAGATAACGGACTCCACCGGACAGGCACAGGTCTGCCACGAAATCCTGCGTATCACCACATCTGATGAACATCCTGCTTCACTTCAATTTATCCGATGCACTTCCTGATCACTTCATCAGATATAATACTCCATCGGGTAGGTGAGGTATGCGTTCGGGTCGAACTGGTCGACGGTGACATAACCTGCCGGTGCGTTCAGGAGCTGCGGGAGACGGTTTACGATGGTCGCGCAGGTGTGCTCGACGGTTGCCGGCTTCACTACGTGGAACTCGGTATCCGGCTCGCCGGAGATCTTCCAGTCACACATATCACCGTCGTCCGGTCCGTAAACCTTACCGATGGTCTCCTCCTCTACGATGATGCCCTGCATGGTCTCGATCGTTACGACTGCAGACATACCGATGCACTTTCCCGCCTCGATGGTCTTGCCGAGGGTCTCGGAATAGATGTCGTGGTCGATGATGTACGGTACATGCTTCTGTGTGATCGACTTGATCGTCAGACCAAGCTTGTTACAGATGGCCTCACTCGCGTTCCATGCGTAGGACGGCTCAAATGCTGCCGGATGCGCGATCTGCGCCTCGAACTCTTCCTTCGTAAGATCACAGCCGTGTGCCTTCGCGAGTGCGAGTCCGTACTCGTCTACATTGTAGCTGTATGCGCCCTTGATCTTCGTGATCTTATGCATGCCACCTGCGACCAGACCGACGATATTGATCCAGAAAATATCCTGCATGCCGCTGCCCGCGATGGTGCAGCCGGTCTCCTTCGCCAGCGCATCGAGTCTGTTAATCTGTGCCGCTGCCGTGGTCCACGGATAAATCGCCTCCTCACAGGTGGTGATAACATTGATGCCACGTGCCACGCACTTCTCTACATGATCATAGATATCGTTGATGAAGCTGAACAGCGTCACGATCGCCACATCTGCATCGCACTCATCGAGCACCTTATCGGCGTCGTTCGAGATGAGGATGCCGGTCTTCAGACCGAGCCCCGCGAAATCACCGATATCCATGCCGACCACTGCCGGGTTGACATCGATCGCACCTACGATCTGTGCGCCATGCTCATACAGATAGCGGATGATGTACTTCGCCATCTTACCACAGCCATACTGAACGACCTTAATCTTCTCCATATCTTCCTCCTTTGCAGACCCTGTGGGTCTCATCAAACACGAACTTTTCTGATATCTCCACTATAAGGTCTGCGGTCGGAAGAGAGTCAAGCAGATTATGTTTGTTAATTATCAAACAAAACGTACAGGCACCTGGAGGCGCATGAACATGCTGCGCTTCTCTGAGTCGAAGACGTTGAACTCGGTGATGATCTCGCAGATGTAGTCGCCGTCGAGGATCCAGCCCTGCGCGCGGCAGTGGTCGCGGAGCTTCAGCGCGTATGCGATCTCCTCGTCGAAGGAATCGAGGTAGATGCAGGCGAACATACCGCTGTCGAGGACCTTCACGCCCGGCACGATGTCCCGGTCCTTGTGGTCCACGAAGACGAAGCTCTCCTCCGGGACGAAACGGCCCTCCTCGAAGTTCGCCAGCGTGATTGAGGTGCCGACATTATACGAGTGGACGTGGAGGAAGCCCTTCTTCACGAGCTCCTGTCGAAGCCCCATCAGCTCTTCCTCGAAGGAATCCGCGTCCATCGCATAGAAATTGTGGCGGCACGGGCGCCCATAGGTATAGCGGCGATCAATGTACTCGAGCGACACCGTGCCGTTCGTCGGCGACTTCCGGTACTTCTCGATCGACGCGATCGCGCGCTCCACGGCGGCATGCCGCGACTTCAGCTCCCGCATCTGCTCATGCAGCTGTTCGTTTTTCTTCACCAGCAGCGTCTCGATCAGCGTGATATCCTCCTTCTCGAGGATGTTCTGGATCTCGGACAGACTCATCCCGAGCTCCTTCATATACGCGATCATATCGAGCCGCGCGTTCTGCGTGATGTCGTAGTAGCGGTAGCCCGTCTTCGGGTCCGTCCGCCGCGGCTTCAGCAGATTCATCTCATCGTAGAGCCGAAGCGTCGCCACCGTGATGCCATTCATCTCTGCCATCCGACCGATGCTCACCAGATTATTCATGCGTCACCTCCTGCTTCCGCCAATGTCTCTGGCGTGACCTCATCACGTCGCCTCCGGTTTCGCCCCCGGCGGTCTCCTGAAACTCTGTTCCAGGATGAGAGTTTTCGTCGATATCCACCACCAGCTTACCACGCACTCCGGCGAAATGTAAGCCTGCAGGCATGGTAAGCGCTTTAAAATGAAATCATGCCTACAGCTTCAGATCATCTCCAGGAACGCGGCAAGTGCCCGCGACACGTAGCGGTTCTTCTTATAATAGAAGCTGATCTGGCGGACGGAGTCACGGTTTTCGAGTTTATAGAAGAGGAGGTTTTTCGCCTTCGGGACGTTCTGGATCAGGGAGTCGCCGACGAAGGCGATGCCCATGCCGTAGCAGGCGAGGTTGTACGCGGTGATCTGCTGGTCGAGCTCGAGTCGGATCTTCGGACTGAAGTGGTTCTCCCGGCAGATCGTCATGGCGCGCTCACGTGTGTCGTTCCGCTCATGCAGCAGCAGGAAAGGGTCGTCGCGGAAGACATGCATCGGTACCGGGGTCCGCTCGGCCGCGAGGTGATGTCCGGCCTTTATGTCCGCCGCGGTCAATGCATAAGGCACGACTTCCATGTTCGACGCGAAGTCCACCGGCACCGCCATGAGGAGATGGTCCTCCTGGATCACCTTCCGATCGAAAACGAGCGAATCGAGCTCACTGTTGTCGAGGAGCAGATCTAGGGTGCCCGCCGACAGCTTCTCCGTCAGCTCACTCGTCGAGCCTTCGACGAGGGTGATATGAATCGACGGATAGCTCGCCGTAAAGCGACTGAGGATCGGCGGCAGTACATACGATACGAAGAAATTCGTCCCGCCGATACTGAGCGCGCCATGCCGGAGCTCCGTGAGGTCACGCACATAGCTCTCGAAGCTGTTCTCCGCATCCATGATACGCTCCACCGCACGGATGTACTCCTGCCCAACCTCAGTGAGATGAATCGGGTTCGTGCTCCGGTCGAAAATCGGCGCATCGATCCTCTCCTCCTCCTTTTTCACCGCCGCACTGAGCGACGGCTGACTGATAAAGAGCTTCTGCGCCGCACGGGAAAAGCTCATCTCCTTATAAACCTCATAGATATAGCGCATCGACTGGAACATATATCCTCCACTTCCTGCCTGGCACCACCGTTTGGCGACACGTCCATCATTACGGGTGGGACCATCCTCCACTATCTGCCCGGCACCACCGCGTCCCGGACGGACGACGAACTGTCCGGCAGACGACATTGGCCTGCCCAGGACGATGGCCGGTCTGGGCTGCAGACGCCCTGCAAAGCGCGGCACATTATAGTCTGCAGGCTATAAGGCAGTTCGTCATATAAGTATTTGAAAATAACATAACACGAAGCTATAGTGAAGACAAGAAGATAAGCCGCAGAAGCGGCATGTGATAAGCACCAGAACATCATCGAAGCGGCCGCGGATATGCCACTTCAGCATCATTCAGGGAGGATATACACATGGCAGCTGTAAATTCAAATTTCCGTTCCGAACACGATTCCATCGGCGATCGCACCGTCCCGAAGGACGCGTACTATGGCGTCCAGTCACTTCGTGCTTCCGAGAACTTCCACATCACCGGACTGAAGATGCATCCGGAAATCATCAACTCCATCGTAGAAATCAAGAAGGCCTCCGCCATCACGAACCTCGAGATCGGTCTCCTCGACAAGAAGGTCGCGGACGCTATCGTACAGGCCTGTGACGAGATCGTCGCCGGCGAGTTCCGCGACGCCTTCATCGTCGACCCGATCCAGGGCGGCGCAGGCACGAGCCTCAACATGAACGCGAACGAGGTCATCGCGAACCGTGCGATCGAGATCCTCGGCGGTGAAAAGGGCGACTACTCCCTCGTAAATCCAAACGACCACGTAAACTGCGGTCAGTCCACGAACGACGTCTTCCCATCCGCCGGTAAGATCGCCGTGCTCAAGCTCCTCATCAAGGCACAGATCCAGCTGCAGCGTCTCTATAAGGCGCTCTCTGATAAGGCTGAGGAGTTCGATGATGTCCTGAAGATGGGCCGCACTCAGCTGCAGGACGCGGTCCCGATTCGACTCGGACAGGAGTTCAGGGCCTACAGTGAGGCCGTACGTCGAGATATCGCCCGCCTGGAGCGTGCACAGGACGAGATGCGCTGTCTGAACATGGGCGGCACCGCCGTCGGCACGGGTATCAATGCGGACGAGATGTACCTCCGCCGCATCGTACCGAATCTCTCCATGGTCACCGGCCTCCAGCTCGTGCAGGCCTTCAACCTCGTGGACGCCACCCAGAACCTCGACGGTTTCGTGGCCGTCTCCGGTGCCGTCAAGACCTGCGCCGTCAACCTCTCGAAGATGTGTAACGACCTGCGTCTCATGTCCTCCGGTCCGCGCTGCGGCTTCAACGAGATCAACCTTCCGGCGAAGCAGAACGGCTCCTCGATCATGCCGGGCAAGGTGAATCCGGTCATCCCGGAGGTCGTGAATCAGGTGGCCTTCAACATCATGGGCAACGACTTCACCATCACCATGGCAGCCGAGGGCGGTCAGCTCGAGCTCAATGCCTTCGAGCCGATCATCTTCTGGAACCTCACCCATGAAGTGGAGTTCCTTACGTACGCGGTGAACACCCTGACCGACAACTGTATCGTCGGCATCACCGCAAACCGCGAGCGCTGCCAGAGCTACGTCGACCACTCCGTCGGCATCATCACCGCCCTGACCCCGCACATCGGCTACGAGCACGCCGCCGACATCGCGAAGGAAGCGATCCGCACCGGTGCCTCCGTGAAGGACCTCATCCTCCAGAAGGGCATCCTCACCCAGGAGAACATCGACAAGATCCTCGACACCCACGCCATGACCAGCCCAGGCATCTCCGCGAAGGAGCTGCTGGAGTAATCCATGAACTATACGATGCCGAGCATAGCATAAACGCGCGGTACCCGCCCATGTCCAGTGCGATGCGCAGTCATCTTTCTGGCGGACGGCTCAGCCGAATCCCCGCCGTAAATCTCACAGCATATACGAATCCCCCTGTTCACAACCGAACAGGGGGATTTTATGCCGCGGAAATTAATGGGGTCTGACCCCATTAATTTTTTCTAAACAAAATCTAAACTGAAGTTTATGGGGTCAGACCCCCTTACGAAATTCTTAAGATGCGCTGCCGACGATCAGCTCGAAGTGCCGGCGATTCGTTTTGAGAATGCCTTCCTTCTGCAGCTTCGAGAGTTCTACGGACATGGCGGCACGGTCCACGCAGAGATAGTCGGCGAGCTGCTGCCGGTCGAAGGGGATGTCAAAGGAGAGCGAGGCCTGCCGGACGGATTCAGAGGAAAGATACGACAGGAGCTTCTCCCGGGTAGAGCGTTTGCTGACGTGCGTGATCTTATCATTGAAGACCAGCAGCCGGTTCGCCAGCACGCTGACCAGATTTCGAATCAGCTTCTGGTGATGGTCGCAGGCGGTCGGGCAGCTCGTCAGAAGGCGCTTCACATTCAGAAAGAGAAGCGTACAATCGTCCTCGGCGACAGCATTGACGTTCAGAACCGTGCCGGACGTCGCCGCATAGGGCTCCCCGAAAAAGTCGCCCGCCGTACACTTCGAGAGGATATTCCGGTGCCCCCAGAGGTCCTCCTGGAGGATGAGCACCGAACCGGACAGCACGAGACCCATGACCTCCGTCGTGTCGCCCGCGCGCAGGATATAAGAGCCGCGCGGGCGCGTGGTCGTGGACGCCTGCACACAGTGAAGAATCGACAGAATCTCATCATCTCGCATGCCGTTAAAAAATGGACAGCTCCGTAATATCGGTAAATATTTCTGCATTGCCCCTCCGATTTGTTTGAAATCAAACATACAATTCCACTTAAATATACTATGATCGGGTCAGAAACGCAAAATCATCTTCGATGCCAGGCCAATGTCTCCATCGGGATGATGAAATCTGGTTTACATAAAACGGAGGATGACGAGATGATACGAAAGCTTATTCATATCGATGAGGATAAATGCAACGGCTGTGGAATCTGTGCCAGTGCCTGCCATGAGGGCGCGATCGGCATCGTGGATGGGAAAGCGAAGCTCCTGAGAGACGACTACTGTGACGGCATGGGCGACTGCCTGCCGACCTGCCCGACGGGCGCGATCAGCTTCGAGGAGCGTGAGGCCGCGGCGTACGATGAGGCGGCGGTTCAGGAAAACAAGAAGAAAAAGGAGCTGCAGGAAAAGATGAAGCATATGCACGAGGGCGGCTGCCCGGGCTCCAGAGTCCGCATGATGCAGCATGCAGAGGAAGCAGAAGCGACCACCGGCAGTCACATGAAGGCCGTATCTCAGCTTCGGAACTGGCCGGTACAGATTAAGCTTGCGCCGGTGAATGCGCCGTATTTCGATGGTGCGAAGCTGCTGATCGCCGCCGACTGTACCGCATATGCCTACGCAGACTTCCACCAGGACTTCATCCGCGGCAAGGTCGCACTGGTGGGCTGTCCGAAGCTCGATGATGTCGATTACAGCGAGAAGCTGACAGAAATCATCCGGAACAACGACATCCAGAGCGTGACCATCGTCCGTATGGAGGTGCCATGCTGCGGCGGTCTCGAAATGGCCGCGAAGAAGGCACTGCAGGCCAGCGGAAAGTTCATCCCATGGCAGGTGGTCACGATCAGCATCGACGGAAAGATTCTGGACTGAGCGGGGTGCATTATGGCAGAGAAAAACGATGTGACCGTCCGCTTGCAGGATGTGTTGACCGGCGCACTGATCGGTCTCGCGAGAGCCATCGATGATCCGGCGGTCGCTTCCGCTGAAACATGGACGATCATGACGGAAGGACTGATGGCCACCGCGCCCGATGCCTGCCTCAGCGATGCCGCCCTCGAAACGCTGATACAGAACGTCCGCGCAGAGAAAGCCCGGCTCGCGCCAGGGTGCAGCCAGTGCATGGCACCATGCGGCAGAACCGCCGACTATGATATGCAGGCGCTGTGGACCGCTGAAGAAGAGGTCCGCGCGCTCAAGCTTCGCATCCTCACCGACCTCCGTGAAATAGCAGCGCATATCACTCACGCACATGCGCAACAGGACGAAAAAACCGACGTGTACCCGCTCCTCTATGAAGCACTGTTTAAAATCGGTTATGACGAAAGTACAGAAGCACTGATGACCACGGTGCGCAAAGTCGAGGGAACGAAGCTGACTTGAGGGGTGACTTGGGGGGTGACTTGGGGCATGGGACCATTTTCGTGACCTCGCGAAAATGGTCCCACGCCCCTCTCTTTTCTATCTTCCCATCGCCGATTTGTATTTTACCTCCGCCTGAAAACATGGTAAGTTTGTAGTAGATACACCATGTTCGTGAATGTAAGAGTGCGCGGCGATCAGCACGTGCTTTCCAGCCTTTAAGCTGCGACCCGGCAAGTGTTTGATCCGCTATGACCGGTCATGCTGACCATGTAAGCGTGCACTCAGAAAGGAGGCTTTTATGAAACGAAAGATGAAGTTTTTTGCGGCGCTGCTCGCCTGCGCGATGACGATCAGTCCGATCGCGGCCGTGGCGGGACAGTGGGTGCCGATGGGCCAGGACTGGGCCTACATGACCGACGACGGCGATTTCGCGAAGAACTGCTGGCTGTGGCTCGATGAGAACCACGACCAGAAGGCAGCGCTCTATCACTTCGATGCGAACGGCATGATGTCGAAGCAGACGATGCTCACCCTGAACGGGGATGGCGAGACCCTCTGCATCAATATCGACGAAAACGGTATCGCAAACTTCTACGCCTACAGCGCCGGCGCATCCTGGTATACGAGCGACATGATCTACCCGGTCCTCATGCCAGCGTATGCGATCCACATGGCGAACGGCCAGTACTGCTACTACCTGCCGGACGGCGTTCCGTATTACAACTTCGCCGAAGTAAAGGACTCGTATATCAGTGAGCTGACGGACTATGGCCCATGCTATGCGGCGGACGCCTTCATCCCGATCTATCACCAGGGCAGTGCCCCGGGCGTCTGGGAGCCGATGGAGTGCGGCATCATCACGAACGCCCGCTTCGCGAAGAACTGCCTCGTAACCGTGAGCTATTATGTTGGCCCGGGCGATAACTACGATGACGTGATGTCGATCTCCGACTTCCTTGCCCGCCATATCGACTACAACTATATGAGCGTAAGCGCGACAGATGCAAACGGCTATGTCACCGCCTGCACCATGATGGCGGTAGAATAATCCGCGGCACCCCGGCCTGTCCACGTCGACACACAGTCATCCCCCTGGCGGCCGGCTTAGCTGAATCCCCACCGAAATTGGGTCTCCAAACTTATTGAGGGGTTACGTTTTTAAGGGTTTGGTTTGAGGGGCTTAAAGTAAAGTGTACCCCGCAGAGTAGACAGATTTTCAGGGTAAATCCAGTAAAGTAAGCAGTATTTTTGGAGATATCCCATTAAGCAGATACAGCCTCTAAGGATCATTTGATACAATTCAATTATCCTTGGAGGCTATTATTATGAAGAACTCATTTACACTAGAGCAAATTAAAATCTTAGAACAGAATCGATATACGAAGAAGGTGTCTCCTTCTGTCATTAAGTTCACATCAGATTTCAAAGAGCTAACTTGAAAATTTAAATTCCAGTGAAAGAGTAAATTCCATCGGGATTTAATTTTTGCTGATTTTTGTTTACCTATCAGGTAAACAAATACTATTGATATTTATAGTAAATAAGGATATAATATATTTACCTCAAAGGTAAACTTGCGAAAGAGGTGATGGATTGGAAATAACATATAAAACTCGCAAGATTGAAAAGGTGTGTACAATCGCAAGCGAGGCAGAAAAGAAATATGGTTCAGAAATGGCCGAAAAAATCCATCAGCGTATAGATGAAATAGATGCATCCGATACTGTTGAAGAGATGGTTCAATTCCATATTGGAAGATGTCATCCATTAAAAGGAAATCGCAAAGGTCAATACGCAATGGATTTAGTTCATCCCTATCGACTGGTTTTTGAAAAAATAGGGAATGAAATTCAAATTGCAAACGTAATGGAAATTGTAGATTATCATTAAAGTTCCGTTTCATTTAAGGAGGTATTACGATGGTGAAAAGTCGCAGTTTTATTGCAACACCACCGGGAGCAACTATTAAAGAGCAGTTGCTTGATAGAGGACTTAGCCAGAAAGAATTTGCAGTACGCATGGGTATGTCCGAAAAACATATTAGTAAATTAATCAATGGCGAAGTTCAGTTGACTCCGGATGTTGCTGTTCGTTTAGAAATGGTATTAGGTGTTCCTGCTAAGTTTTGGAATAAACTAGAGTCCACTTATCGTGAAAAACTTGTAAAAGCCAACGCTGAGAATGACATGGATGCTGATAAGGAACTTGCAAAAAAACTACCTTATCGTGAAATGTCTAAAAATGGTTGGGTTCCTGAGACCAGAGATACAACCGAAAAGGTTATTTATCTTAGAAAATATTTTGAAGTTGTAAACCTTGAAATTATTGAGGATATGCAATTGTCAAAAATAGCATGTCGTAGATTAGCCGAAACAGAAAAAAGTAATCTTGCTCTATTGGCATGGGCACAGAAAGCCAAACTGGAGGCTCGTACTATTAAAACTTCATTAGTTGATTTAAAATCGCTTAAGAAAAGTTTGCCAGAAATAAGAAGCATGACCACAATGAATCCTTCGGATTTCTGCCCTAAGTTGATTGAGCTATTATCCAACTGCGGTATTGCGCTTGTATTTCTCCCTCACATTGGAGGTTCTTTCCTGCATGGTGCAACTTTCTACGACGGAAACAAAATAGTTGTTGGCTTAACAGTTCGCGGCAAAGATGCAGATAAATTCTGGTTTAGTCTATTCCATGAGCTTGGTCATATTTTACTTGGTCACATCAACCAGCCAAATGGAACAACCGAAGAAGATGAAGATGCCGCTGACAGCTTTGCAAAAGAAACACTAATTCCTACAGAAGAATTCAACACATTTACTACTCAGAATGATTTTTCAAAAGCAGCCATTTGTGCCTTTGCTCAAGAAGAACACATTCTTTGTGGAGTTGTTGTGGGACGTCTGCAAAAGGAAGGCTTCATAAACTATAATCGCTGTAATGATTTAAAGACCAAATATGTATTATCAGCGTAAATATCATAAGAGGTTATTAGTAGCAGTATTTTTCAACCTCTAAGTAGTCCATTACTACTAAGGAATATCTCGCAAATCCTTGCAAATCACGGCATTATAGTTATGTGCCTAAGTAGTAGAAAACGTAGTAATTTCAAAGATTGACGGTGTGAAATTTTTTCTGTAAATTGAGAGATCTTCTATGATAACTGTTGCTGATTTCATGAGCTGTCACGGAGCTGCTCTCATGAGCTGTCGCTGAACTGCTCAACTTTGCGTCATGAATGTCGTATGGGTTATCGCCGCCGGAGATCACCTTCG
>NZ_JBQKLS010000021.1:0-37235 GCF_052116105.1 Oribacterium sp. Sow4_G1_1 | reverse complement strand
CGCTGAAATCGGGGCGCCCCACCTCCCCGCGGGGTTGTTATAAATCAAAAAAAAAAAAAAAAAATATAAGGACCACACACCCCCACGGGTGTAAACAGATAATATATAAGAAGAAACTCAAGCAAGTAACTCAAGTTAGTAACCATTCACCATGTAATGATAGAAGGAGAAACAATGGACGCATTTTTGATTCTTGAAGATGGAACAGTGTTCAAGGGTACGTCAATTGGTGCAGAGAAGGAAGTGATCTCTGAGGTCGTATTCAACACCTCGATGACCGGCTACCTCGAAGTGCTGACGGACCCGTCCTACGCAGGACAGGCGGTCGTGATGACCTATCCACTGATCGGTAACTACGGTATCTGCTATGAAGATATGGAGTCCGCACAGCCATGGCCGGATGCCTTCATCGTGCGTGAGCTTTCCCGCATGCCGTCGAATTTCCGCTCCGAGAACACCATCCAGAATTTCCTGAAGAAGAACGAGGTTCCGGGCATCGCAGGCATCGATACCAGAGCGCTGACCAAGCGACTCCGTGACGAAGGAACCATGAACGGTATGATCACCACCCACCGTTATCATAAGGAAGAGATGCCGGCACTCCTCGAGCGCATCAAGGCCTACAAGGTCGAGGGCGTCGTAAAGAAGACCAGCACGAAGGAAGTCTATGTCGCACAGGCGGAGAATCCGGACGGCTCCCGCTACACCGGTGACCGCGAGCCGAAGCGCGTCGCTTTCCTCGACGTCGGTGCGAAGAGGAACATCATCCGCTCCCTGCAGCGGCACGGCTGTGATGTCACGGTGTACCCGTCCGACACCAGCGCAGAGACCATCCTCAGTCAGAACCCGGATGGTATCATGATTTCGAACGGTCCTGGCGACCCGAAGGAGAACGTGGCGGTCATCGAAGAGATCAAGAAGCTCTACGCTTCCGAGACCCCGATCTTCGCGATCTGCCTCGGCCACCAGCTGATGGCCCTTGCGACCGGTGCGGACACCTACAAGCTGAAGTATGGTCACCGCGGTGGCAACCATCCGGTGAAGGACCTCTCGAACGGTCGTGTTTACATCACGTCCCAGAACCACGGCTATGCGGTCGATCCGAAGACGATTGATCCGGCGATCGCGGAAGAGGCGTTCGTCAATGTCAACGACGGTACGAATGAGGGCCTGCGCTATAAGGGCAAGAACATCGTGACGGTACAGTACCATCCGGAGGCCTGCCCGGGTCCACGTGACAGCGCATACCTGTTTGATCGCTTTATGAAGATGATGGAGGGCTGAACATGAGAGATACAAGTATTAAGAAGGTCCTGATGATCGGTTCCGGTCCGATCGTCATCGGTCAGGCTGCGGAGTTCGACTACGCCGGCACCCAGGCCTGCCGTTCACTGAAGGAAGAGGGCGTTGAGGTCGTACTGCTGAACTCGAACCCGGCGACCATCATGACGGATAAGGATATCGCGGATCATGTATACATTGAGCCGCTGACCGTAGATGTACTGGAGAAGCTGATCGAGAAGGAGAAGCCAGACTCCATCCTGCCGACCCTCGGTGGTCAGGCGGGACTGAACCTGGCGATGGCACTGGACGAGTCCGGTTACCTCGCCTCCCATAACGTGCGCCTCATCGGTACCACGGCCCTTACCATCAAGAAGGCCGAGGATCGTCTCATGTTCAAGGAGACCATGGAGAAGATCGGTGAGCCGGTGGCGAAGTCAGAGGTCGTCCATGATCTCAAGCGTGGTCTCGAGGTCGCTGAGGAGATCGGTTATCCGGTCGTGCTGCGTCCGGCCTACACCCTCGGCGGTTCCGGTGGTGGTATCGCAGAGAACCGTGAGCAGTGCCAGGAAATCCTCGAGAACGGTCTCCGTCTCAGCCGCGTACACGAGGTTCTGGTCGAGCGCTGCATCGCCGGCTGGAAGGAAATCGAGTACGAGGTGATGCGTGATTCTGCGGGCAATGTCATCACCGTATGTAATATGGAGAACCTCGACCCGGTTGGCGTCCACACAGGTGACTCCATCGTCGTGGCTCCGTCCCAGACGCTGTCGGATAAGGAGTATCAGATGCTCCGTACCTCTGCGCTCAATATCATCACCGAGCTCGGCATCACCGGCGGCTGTAATGTACAGTATGCTCTGAACCCGGAGAGCTTCGAGTACTGTGTCATCGAGGTAAACCCTCGTGTATCCAGATCTTCCGCCCTCGCATCGAAGGCGACCGGTTACCCGATCGCGAAGGTGGCCGCGAAGATCGCACTGGGCTACACCCTCGATGAAATCAAGAACGCCGTTACCGGTAAGACCTACGCATCCTTCGAGCCGATGCTCGATTACTGTGTCGTCAAGATGCCACGTCTTCCGTTCGACAAGTTCATCACCGCAGAGCACATCCTCGGTACCCAGATGAAGGCGACCGGTGAGGTGATGGCGATTGCAAACAACTTCGAGGGCGGCCTCATGAAGGCCATCCGCTCCCTCGAGCAGCACGTCGATTCGCTGATGTCCTATGACTTCACGGATCTCGACGATCATGATCTTCATAAGCTGCTTCACCGCATCGATGACCGTCGTATCTGGGTCATCGCCGAGGCACTCCGCCGTGGCTACAGCTACGAGGAGATCCACAGCATCACGAAGATCGATGAGTGGTTTATCGATAAGCTGAAGATCATCGTAGACATGGAAAACAGACTCCACAGCGAGTCCATGAACGAGACCCTGCTTCGTGAAGCGAAGCGCATCGAATTCCCGGACAACGTCATTGCCCGCCTCAGCGGCTACAGCGAGGACGAGATTCGCGAGATGCGTGATAAGTGGGACATCCACGCTGCGTTCAAGATGGTGGATACCTGCGCCGCAGAGTTCGAGGCCGAGACCCCGTACTACTACAGCGTATTCGGCTCAGAGAACGAGGCGACCGGTGCCTTCCGCGATCCGAACAAGAAAAAGAAGGTACTCGTCCTCGGCTCCGGCCCGATCCGTATCGGCCAGGGTATCGAGTTCGATTTCTGCTCTGTACACAGTACATGGCAGTTCGAGCGTGAGGGCTATGAGACCATCATCATCAACAATAACCCGGAGACCGTTTCCACGGACTTCGATATCGCGGATAAGCTCTACTTCGAGCCGCTGACACCGGAAGATGTACGGAACGTTGTAGATGTGGAGAAGCCGGACGGAGCGGTCGTTCAGTTCGGTGGACAGACCGCTATCAAGCTGGCCGATGCCCTCCAGAAGATGGGTGTACCGATCCTCGGAACCCAGCAGGACGACGTCGATGCCGCAGAGGACCGTGAGCGTTTCGATGAGATTCTCCAGGAGACCGGTTGCCAGCGTGCCGCAGGTCAGACCGTATTTACGGCAGAGGAAGCGAAGGAAGCGGCCCATGTGCTGGGCTACCCGGTACTGGTACGTCCTTCCTACGTACTCGGTGGTGCCGGCATGCGTATCGCGATCAGCGATCAGGATATCGACGAGTACATCGGCGAGATCAACCAGATCGCACAGGAGCACCCGATCCTCGTCGATAAGTACATCCGTGGTACCGAGCTCGAGGTCGATGCGATCTGCGACGGTCAGGACATCCTGATCCCGGGCATCATGGAGCATATCGAGCGTACCGGTATCCACTCCGGCGACTCCATCTCCGTATACCCGCAGCGCAGCCTGACCCCGAAGGCGAAGGAACGCGTCATCGAGTATACCGAGCGTCTCGCGAAGGCCCTGCACGTCATCGGTATGGTCAATGTTCAGTTCATCGCAGATGGTGACGAGGTGTACATCATCGAGGTCAACCCTCGTTCCTCACGTACCGTTCCGTACATCAGTAAGGTGACCGGTATTCCGATCGTGCCGCTCGCCACACAGATCATCTGCGGCCACACGATCCGTGAGCTCGGCTACGAGCCGGGTCTCCAGAAGGAAGCCGACTACTACGCAATCAAGATGCCGGTATTCTCCTTCGAGAAGATCAAGGGTGCCGACATCAGCCTCGGACCGGAGATGAAGTCGACCGGTGAGTGCCTCGGTATCGCAAAGAGCTTCAACGAAGCACTGTACAAGGCATTCCAGGGCGCTGGCATCCAGCTTCCGAAGTATAAGAACATGGTCATCACCGTACGTGATGAGGATAAGGAAGAGATCACCCCGATCGCGAAGCGCTTCGAGCAGCTCGGCTACCGTATCTTCGCGACCCACGGCACCTACCAGGCACTCACCGAGGGCGGCGTCAAGTGCTTCCAGGTACGGAAGGTAGAGCAGGAGTCTCCGAACATCCTCGACCTCGTACTCGGCCATGAGCTCGACATCGTCATCGACGTTCCGAAGGAGGGCGCAGAGGCCTCCAAGGACGGTTTCGTGATCCGTCGTAATGCGGTCGAGACCGGTGTAAATGTACTGACAGCAGTGGATACGGCAAGAGCGCTTGCCACATCCCTCGAAAATAAGTCATCCGAGCTGCATCTCATCGATATCGCAGCTCTCGATGAAGAGAAGAATTAAGAGGAGGTACAGCATGAGCAAAAAGCGAATGGTCATTGCGCTCGGACATAAGGATCTGGGCTTTACCCTTCCGGAGCAGAAGGCCGCCGTTGCACGTACCGCAACGATGATCGGCGATTTCGTTGAGGACGGATACCAGGTGGCCCTGGTATTCTCCAACGCACCGCAGGTAGGTATGATCCACACTGCGATGAAGAATCTTACGGAGTCGAATCCGGAGCAGTATGTAAACACGCCGCTTCATGTATGCTCCGCGATGAGCCAGGGCATGATCGGCTACGACCTGCAGAACGCAGTGCGT
Source organism: Oribacterium sp. Sow4_G1_1 (assembly GCF_052116105.1). Classification (NCBI taxonomy): domain Bacteria; kingdom Bacillati; phylum Bacillota; class Clostridia; order Lachnospirales; family Lachnospiraceae; genus Oribacterium; species Oribacterium sp. Sow4_G1_1. The sequence continues at coordinate 32,429 of NZ_JBQKLS010000021.1, read as the reverse complement.
GCCGATCTCGTGAAGAGGGGCATCTATAAGACGGCATCCACCATCATCACCCAGGTGATGGTTGATCCGTATGACGAGAGCTTCTACAATCCGATCAAGTGTGTCGGTAAGCTGATGAATGCCGAGGAGGCACGGAAGGAAGAGGAGAACGGTAACCATGTGGAGATGATCTCCGACGGCGTATTCCAGCGTGTCGTTTCCTCCCCGACCCCGAAGTCCATCGTCGAGATCGACGCCATCAAGGCACTCCTTGACGCGGATCAGGTCGTCATCGCCTGCGGCGGTGGCGGTATTCCGGTGCTTCGTCAGGGCAATAACCTGAAGGGGGCAGCCGCCGTCATCGAGAAGGACCGCACCGCAGCCCTCCTCGCAAAGGACGTCGACGCCGACATCCTGCTGATTACGACCGCCGTGGATCATGTATCCCTGAACTACGGTCAGGCGGATGAGAAGGCGATCGAAACCATGTCGATCGAGGATGCGAAGCAGTACATCCGCGACGGCCACTTTGAGTTCAAGTCCATGCAGCCGAAGGTAGAGGCCGGTGTCGACTTCGTCGAGTCCGGGAAGGACCGCAAGGCCATCATCACCTCGATGGAGCTCGCAGAGAAGGCCGTAGACGGCCTCGCAGGCACTACCATCCGGTAACAAGTTCAGCTATGGGGCCTCCGTTGCCGTCCCTCCAGGTCCCTCTGCCTGAACTGCTACGACCACCAGGAGAAGTCCCAAGCGGGGCTTCTCTTTTCTGTTTGTCATGTTTTGCATGGCGTGGTAGAATGAGCTCAATTATGGGAACTGATGGATAGCTGCGGGAACGCGTCCGGTGATCGGAACTGCCGGGCGGTGCAGCAGCGATAGTACAGGATATCCTGCGATATCCTGAGAAAAGAGGAAACATGAAGCTTGTCAGCTTTGCTATACCATGCTATAACTCTGCCGCCTATATGCGGAAGTGTATCGAGTCGATCCTTCCGGGTGGGGACGAGGTGGAGATCATCGTCGTTGACGACGGCTCGCAGAAGGATGACACCTTCGAGATTGCGAAGGAGTACGAGGCGAAGTACCCGGGCATCGTGAAGGCGGTGCATCAGGAGAACGGCGGCCACGGGGAGGCGGTCAATACCGGTCTCCGCAACGCGAGCGGCCTCTTCTATAAGGTCGTCGATTCTGACGACTGGCTCGATGACGAAGCCCTCCCGAAGGTGCTGGAGAAGCTCCGGGAGCTCATCATGGCCGGTACCCCGGTCGATATGTTCATCTGTAATTTCATTTACGATAAGGTCGGCCAGACCCATAAGAAGGTCATGCGCTACGAGTCGGCTCTCCCGAAGGACCGCATCTTCGGCTGGGACGAGGTGAAGCACTTCCACCTCGGACAGTACATCCTGATGCACTCCGTCATCTACCGCACACAGATGCTGCGTGACTGCGGTCTCGTGCTGCCGAAGCACACCTTCTACGTCGACAACATCTTCGTATACCAGCCGATTCCGAGCGTAGAGAAGATGTACTACATGGACGTCAACCTCTATCACTACTTTATCGGCCGCGATGATCAGTCGGTCAATGAAAGCGTCATGATCGGGCGCATTGACCAGCAGCTGAAGGTCAACCGGATCATGATCGATTGCTGTGACCTCACGAAGCTGAAGAGCCGCAAGAAGCGCCACTATATGTTCAGCTACCTCGAGATCATCACCACCATCTCCTCCGTGCTGGCCATCAAGTCCGGTGACCCGGAGAACATGCAGAAGAAAAAGGAGCTCTGGGACTACCTGAAGACAAGCAGCTTCCAGACCTGGCTCAAGATGCGCTTCTCCTTCCTCGGACAGGGCTGCAACTTCCGCCTGAAGGCCGGCAACGAACTCACGATCCTCTGCTACAAGCTCGCGCAGAAGTTCTACGGATTCAACTGATACATAGCAGGACCGCTTCGGCGGTCCTGAACGGTTACGGCCTGAAAATTTCCTTCAAAAAAAGTTTGGAAAAGCTGTTGACAAAGTTTGGCCGATTTAGTAATATACAGAGGTCGCAAAACGAGCGACGCACGAACGGGGTCTTAGCTCAGCTGGGAGAGCATCTGCCTTACAAGCAGAGGGTCACAGGTTCGAGCCCTGTAGGCCCCACGTCTTCGGTCTGGACTGCGTGTATACGCGGTCTGGGTCGGACATATGGCGAGATAGCTCAGTTGGCTAGAGCACGCGGTTCATACCCGCGGTGTCGAGAGTTCAAGTCTCCCTCTCGCTATCATTAAGCATCATGCGTAAGCATGGTGCTTTTCTTTTTGTAGTCCTGCAGCATTCCATTCAACGGATGTGTTTGAAAAAAATATCGTTTCTTCGGACCCCGCGCTGGCATCTATGACGACGAGAACTATATTCTTAAGAAATAGTTTTATGAAAAGATGCTGCAATTGTGTCCTTTTTGTTAAATCTCCCGAAATTAAATCCATCCTATTGAATCCGATTTTTCACGGTGCTAGTATTTCTAAATTGATAAAGTGAAACTTTGCGTATTTCTGAATTCGCCCAGGATGCGAATATGCCACTCCTTGCAACAATCAGAAATCGACCGGTTCCCTGAATTCGCCCGTTTCGGTAGCTCTGCAGTCCGACGAGAGTGGGACCGTGGATATACTTGGATTCGAACGTAAAACGTTCCGGAGGCCAGTGGATGGATAAAATCAAAAAGTTTATACAGCGCTATCGTCACGCATGGATTCTGTCGTATGCGCTGATCTATATTACTTGGTTCAGCTACCTTGAAAAGACGATCAATCATCAGGTCAGCTTCCATGTCATGCATGCAGCGCTTGACGATAAAATCCCCTTCTGTGAGTATTTCATCATCCCGTACATGCTGTGGTTTGCTTATGTCGCCGTCGCGGTCCTGTACTTCATGTTTAAGAACAGAGATGATTTCTACCGCCTCTGTGCCTTCCTGTTCAGCGGCATGACGATCAGCCTGATCATCTGCTCGGTTTTCCCGAACGGCACGGATTTCCGGCCCATCCTCGACCCGGCGAAGAACATCTTCACGCGGATCGTCGCCTGGCTCTATCGTACCGACACCTGCACGAACGTCTTCCCGAGCATTCACTGCTATAACTCGATCGGCGTCGCCATCGCTGTTCTCCACTCGCAGGACATCGCGGCCTCGAAGCATGGGCGTCTGGTGAAGTTTGCGTCCACGATCCTCGCGATCCTGATCTGCATGAGCACCATGGCACTCAAGCAGCACAGCGTGTATGACGTCGCTGGCGCCATCATCCTCGCCTCCATCGTGTTCGAGTTCACCTACGGCTACCCGCTTCTTCAGCGCAGCCCGCAGGACCGCCACGCACAGCGCGAGCATGCAACGGAACGTTACTGGCGCTGAATCTTGAATCCCTCGTGTGACGAAGTGGTCACGCGAGGGTTCTTTTTATGAAATGATAGGGTATAATCTGAGCATAGAAGAGAAGAGGTGAAGACGATGGAGAAGAATCATAAGACAGTGCAGACGGGCCTTCCGCGCTATCTCTGGAATGCAGTACATCACTTCCGAACGATCAACCGTCATAAGCGCGAAGTCATGAAAAACTGCTTCCGCGTAGGCCTCTATAAGCAGGGGCTGCTTCATGATCTCTCGAAGTACAGCTGGAGCGAGTTTAAAACCGGTGTGAAGTACTATCAGGGCTATCGCAGCCCGAACACGGCAGAACGCCTCGAAACGGGCCTCTGTGAGGCCTGGCTCCATCATAAGGGGCGGAATAAGCATCACTTCGAGTACTGGGTCGATTACGACACCAAAAAGAAAACCACGATGGTCGGCTGCCGCATGCCATACCGCTATGTCGCTGAGATGTTCTGCGACCGTGTCGCTGCTTCGAAGGTCTACAAAGGCGCAGATTATGATGACAGCTGTCCGTGGGCGTATTTCCAGCCGTGCAAGGATTCCCCGCTCCTCGAGCCGGAAACCCGGCGTGAAATCACGGAGCTTCTGTGGATGCTGAAAACCGAAGGCGAGGAAAAAACCTTCGCCTACCTGAAGAAGGAGATCGCCCGTCGCCGCCGCGAAAAGGACCATTTCTAATGAATATCACGTGGCGCGCCTGCAGGTGAGTGGGTCCCGGTGATGTCTTCGTGGCGAACGTATGTGAAGCTGTGCCTTAAGGCACAGCTTCTTTGAAATCAGGGGGCATTCGGAGGGTTGCCCCTATCGCCTCGACTTGATTAAATTCTAGCTGCGTGGTAGGATTAATGAAGTATCGACAGAATGTAGAGATTTGAACAGTATGAGGTGAGAGGAACATGATGATTTCAACCAAGGGCCGCTATGCCCTGACAACCCTGATAGATATCGCGCAGAACTTCGACGGTGTGACTCCGGTCAGTATCAAGGAGATTTCAGATCGCCAGAAGATCTCGATGAAGTACCTCGAGCAGATCATCTCCCTGATGGTGAAGGGCGGCTTCCTGAAGTCCATCCGTGGTGCGAAGGGCGGATATCTTTTTACCCGTCCGATTGATCAGATCAAGGTCGGTGAGATCCTCGACGCCGCAGAAGGTACCCTCGCCCCGGTAGACTGCGTAAACGGTACGAGCACCTGTGCGAAATCCGCCAGCTGCCCAACCTTCCCCCTCTATAAGGAAATCGACAACGCCATCTACGAAGTCGTGAACAGCTACACCCTGAAGGACCTCGTCGACCAGTCGAGTGCTGAAAGCAGCAGCTCCTGCACGACGTAAAAAAATTCAAATTTATGCTTGACATTTGCCCTTCTCTTCTGTAATATAACACTTGCGTTTGAGAGAAACGCTTATGCGCGCGTAGCTCAGCTGGATAGAGCGTCTGGCTACGGACCAGAAGGTCGCGAGTTCGAATCTTGTCGCACGCATGATCGTGCATGAGCACAAACGAAAGAGCCCGGAAACAAGTTTACTTGTTTCCGGGCTCTTTCGTTTGTGCTCATATAGGAGCATCGCTCCTAATCGGGGCACGACTGTGCCCCGATTGCACGATCAAGTGCGACAAGTGCGTGGTGCGGAGCCGGGCATCACTCCCAATCGGGGCACGACTGTGCCTCGATTGCACGATCAAGTGCGCCAAGAGTGTAGTGCGAAGCCGGGCATCGTTCCCGATCCACAGACGGCCCGACGGGCGTCGTCACCGGCTTTCCGGGCCGTCTGCATTGTCCTCATGTTCTAATTAGAAAACATCGAAAATTTAATAGTTAAATCGTTGACGAATCTGCCCTCTATGCTTTATATTAGCACGCGTAAAGAGTATTGAATCCTGTATACAAAGACAACATGGTAGAAAGAGGAGAAGATATGAGAGAAGAATGGAGAGGCTTTAAAACCGGACATTGGGTAAAGGACGTCAATGTTCGTTCATTCATCCAGGAGAATTACACCGTTTATGATGGTGATTCCAGCTTCCTTGCTGGTCCGACCGAAGCGACAGAGAAGCTTTGGAACGAGGTACAGGCACTTCAGAAGGAAGAGCGTGCAAAGGGCGGCGTGCTCGATATGGAGACCAAGGTCGTTTCCGGCATCACCGCTTACGGCGCAGCATATATCAACGAGGCAGAGAAGGATCTCGAGCAGGTCGTAGGTCTTCAGACTGATAAGCCGCTGAAGAGAGCATTCATGCCATACGGTGGTATCAAGATGGCAGAGCAGGCCTGCTCCACCTATGGTTACACACCGGATCCTGAGCTTCACAAGATCTTCACCGAGTACCACAAGACCCACAACCAGGGCGTTTTCGATGCGTACACACCGGAGATGATGAAGGCTCGTCATAACAAGATCCTCACTGGTCTTCCAGATACCTACGGCCGTGGTCGTATCGTCGGCGACTACAGAAGAGTGGCGCTCTACGGTATCGATTTCCTGATCCAGGAGAAGATGGCTGATTATGCCAACACCGGTGACGGAACCATGACCGATAACGTCATCCGTCAGAGAGAGGAGCTCTCCGATCAGGTTCGTGCTCTCAAGCAGATGAAGGAGATGGCACAGAGCTACGGTTATGACATTTCCGTACCTGCGAAGAACGCGAAGGAAGCCGTTCAGTGGCTCTACTTCGGTTACCTCGCAGCGATCAAGACCCAGAACGGTGCTGCGATGTCCGTTGGTCGTGTATCTACATTCCTTGATATCTATATCGAGCGTGATCTTAAGGAAGGTACACTTACCGAGAAGCAGGCACAGGAGCTCATCGACCACTTCGTTATGAAGCTTCGTATGGTCAAGTTCGCACGTATCCCGTCCTACAACCAGCTCTTCTCCGGTGACCCGGTTTGGGCTACCCTTGAGGTCGGTGGTATGGGCCAGGATGGCAGATCCATGGTTACGAAGAGTGACTACCGTTTCCTGCACACCCTCGAGAACATGGGCCCGGCTCCAGAGCCAAACCTTACGGTTCTTTACACGAAGAGACTTCCGGAGAACTTCAAGAAGTACGCTGCAGAGATTTCTGTTCGCACTTCCTCCATCCAGTACGAGAACGATGATGTCATGCGTCCGGTATGGGGCGACGACTACTCCATCTGCTGCTGCGTATCTGCGACACAGACCGGTAAGGAGATGCAGTTCTTTGGTGCACGTGCTAACCTTGCAAAGTGCCTTCTCTACGCAATCAACGGCGGTATCGATGAGAAGAGCAAGCAGCAGGTAGGTCCGGAGTACCGTCCGATCACTTCCGAGTACCTCGATTATGATGAGGTGATGGCGAAGTACGATCGTATGATGGACTGGCTCGCAGGCATCTACGTAAACGTTCTGAACCTGATTCAGTACATGCACGACAAGTACTACTATGAGGCAGCGGAGATGGCCCTCATCGACACTGATGTTCGTCGTACCTTCGCAACCGGTATCGCCGGCTTCTCACACGTGGTGGACTCTCTTTCCGCGATCAAGTATGCACGCGTAAAGACCGTACGTGATGAGGATGGTCTCGTAACCGATTATGTTGTAGAGGGCGATTTTCCTCGTTATGGCAATGATGACGACCGTGCCGATGATATCGCGGTTGATCTTCTTCGCACCTTCCTCACGAAGATCAAGAAGCACCACACCTACCGTGATTCCGAGCCGACCACATCCATCCTTACCATCACATCCAATGTCGTTTACGGTAAGGCAACCGGTGCTCTTCCGGATGGTCGTCCGGCAGGCGCTCCGCTTTCACCGGGAGCAAACCCAAGCTACGGCGCAGAGAAGTCCGGTCTTCTGGCTTCCCTGAACTCGGTTGCGAAGCTTCCATATGAGTATGCACTCGATGGTATCTCCAACACCCAGACCATCAATCCGAGCGCACTCGGCCACACCGAGGACGAGCAGTCGAACACCCTCGTTCGCGTTATGGATGGCTACTTCGCAAAGGGCGCACACCATGTGAATGTAAACGTCTTCGGCGTAGAGAAGCTGAAGGATGCGATGGAGCACCCGGAGAAGCCAGAGTACGCAAACTTCACGATCCGTGTATCCGGCTATGCGGTTAAGTTCATCGACCTTACGAGAGAGCAGCAGCTCGACGTAATCTCCAGAACAGAGCACAAGTCCCTGTAATACAGGAAGACACCGGCTAGGTGCAGCAGTTGTACGACAGCCGATGCATATGGATCTGTGATCACGCAGGAACATGCATGCACATGCAGTTATAAAGACATCATGAGGGAGGGCCCCACACTGCGTGGACAGCACTCCCTCATGTTTTTATTTGATACTGTCCGATGCGTCATCGGATGTACAGAAGAATCCGTGTCTCGGCAGTGATGCGGGAAAGCGGAAACAACTTCTGCATCTCGGAAGCGTCATCATTTTAGAAACAAGTAGAAAAGGAGATATCATGGCAGAATCCATCAAAGGTGCAATTCACTCCATCGAGACCTTCGGCGCCGTGGACGGTCCGGGCATCCGATATACGATCTTTCTGAAGGGCTGTCACATGCGCTGCCGCTACTGCCACAATCCGGACACCTGGACCCTGCAGAGCGACGACATGCGCACCGCGGACGAGCTCCTCGACCACGCAGAGCGCTACCGCGAGTACTGGGGCGAGCAGGGCGGCATCACGGTCAGCGGCGGCGACCCGCTCGTGCAGATCGACTTCGTGCTCGAGCTCTTCCAGAAGGCGAAGGCGCGCGGTATCAGCACCTGTCTCGACACCTCGGCGCAGCCGTTCACCCGCGAAGAGCCATTTATCTCGAAGTTTGAGGCATTGGCCCAGGTCACGGACACGGTCCTCTTCGACATCAAGGAAATCGACGACGAGAAACATAAGGCCCTGACCGGTTGGACGAACCGGAACATCCTCGACTGTGCGCATTATCTCAGCGACCACGGCGTCGCGATGTGGATCCGCCACGTCCTCGTGCCGGGCCTCACCGACTCGGATGAAGAGCTCATCGCGACCCGGAAGTTCATCGACGAGCTGAAGACCGTGCAGAAGGTCGAAGTCCTGCCGTACCACACCCTCGGCACCTTCAAGTACGAAAAGCTCGGTATCCCATACACCCTCGAGGGCGTAAACCCGCCGACGAACGAAAGCGTACAGCACGCAAAGGAAATCCTCGGCGCGGTATGAAAGCATAAAAAAACAGCAGGTCGATGTCGTCGCCCCGCTGATTCTTCAGAGACGTCCTCACGGGCGTCTCTTTCGCTGTGCTGGATTTATAATCATGTAACATTTTATGAAAAAATAACCGTCCAGCCGGGTGGATGTAATCCTCCTGGCTGAACGGCCATTCCATCAAATAGAAATCAGGTCGGAACAGAGTTTATTTCCCAAACAGTGTATCGAGAATGCCACGACCGAGCGCTGCACCGACGTTGCCGCCGACGCGCTTTCCGAAGCTGCCCATGAAGCTTTTTCCGACGGCACCGCCGACTTCACGGCCGAGGGTGCCGGCGGTGGTGCGGCCGACGGATTTCACGATGCGTTCCTGATCCTTCTTCGCTTTTTCTTCGGCTCTCGCTTTTGCGAGGGCCTCTTTTTCTGCGAGCTTCGCCTGCTCCTTTGCTTCCTTCTCCGCGAGCTTTGCGGCTTCCGCTTCCTCCGCTGCGCGCGCAGCATTTGCAGTAGCTTCATCAGTCAGGCGCTTCAGGAATTCATAGGCCGAGTCGCGGTCGATGGTCTCGTCGTATTTTCCGCAGAGATCTGAGGAGACGATCGCAGCGAGACGCGCTGTCTCATCGATGGTGCCCATCCGGGAGGCTGGTGGGAGCACCGCACAGCGACGGACGACTTCCGGCTTGCCATCACGGTCGAGGAAGGAAATCAGCGCTTCACCGGTGCCGAGGCTCTGAAGCGCCTCGATGGTGTCGAAGCTCGGGTTTACACGGAAGGACGCTGCTGCGGCCTTCACCTTCTTCTCCTCGCTCGGGGTATACGCATGAAGTGCATGCTCTACCTTATGGCCGAGCTGCGCGAGCACAGCATCCGGGATGTCGCTCGGGTTCTGGGTGATAAAGTACACGCCGATGCCCTTCGAGCGGATGAGCTTCACCACCTGCTCGATCTTCTCGATGAGCGCCTTCGGCGCGCCATTAAAAAGAAGGTGCGCCTCATCGAAGAAGAAGACCATCTTCGGCTTTTCCGGGTCCCCGACCTCCGGCATCTGCTCGAAAAGCTCGCTCAGCATGAAGAGCATGAAGGTCGAGTAGATCAGTGGATTCTGAATCGTCGACTCCGCGTCGAGGATATTGATCATGCCACGGCCGACACTGTTCGTACGGAGGAAATCCGCGATGTCGATCGCCGGTTCACCGAAGAACGTATCCCCACCGGCAGTTTCGAGCGCGACGACGGAACGCAGAATCGCATTCAGCGAGGCCGTCGCCATATTGCCATACTCGGATGAGTATTTCTTATTATTTTCCGCGACGTACTGTACCATCGCCCGAAGATCCTTCGTGTCGAGCAGAAGCAGATTCTCTTCGTCCGCGATACGGAAGACGATCGTCAGGATATCGGTCTGCAGCTGTGTGAGGCCGAGAAGCCGTCCGAGCAGGGTCGGTCCGAACTCACTGATGGTTGTGCGAAGCGGAAGTCCCTTCTTCCCATCGATATCCCAGAACTGTGTCGGGTAGGCCTCGTACTGGAAGCCCGCCGGTGTGAGGCCGAAACGCGCGATGCGCTTCTGCATGTTTTCAGAATCGACGCCCGGCAGGATCATACCAGCGAGGTCGCCCTTCACATCCGACAGAAAGACCGGCACACCCATGTCACTGAAGGACTCCGCCAGTACCTTCAGGGTGATGGTTTTACCTGTGCCGGTAGCACCCGCGATCAAGCCATGGCGGTTCGCCATCTTCGGCAGGATATAGACCTTCTCCTGCGTATCCATGTCCACTGCTGCCCAGACTTTTTCGTTATAAAACATAAAAAGAACCTCCTCCGGAGAATACTCACGCACTGTGACAGCGACTCACCGCTGCCCATCGGATGGCTCAGAATACCATTCTGCCATCAGATCATAATTAAATATATTCTACCATGGATGGGGGGTCTTTGGAATGATTTTCCATTGTTTGCCTTTTGCCCTGGTCTTTCCTAGTAACAGTTTAGCCGGGACTTCCTCACCCCCAGCTTGACGAAAAACCTCCTCTGTAGTATACACATAGTATATACGATAGAGGAGGTTTAATATGCAGGCACAAGTGAAGGCATGGGGAAACAGCCAGGGAATCAGAATTTCCAAAGACATTCTGAATGAAGCACATATATCCGTAAATGATATTCTGGAGGTGAAAGTCAGCGATGGACAAATTCTGTTGGCAAAGCCATTCCGTCATAGAACGCTCGAAGAGCGCGCGAAGGAATATGGCGGAAAACTAAATCTGGATGGTGAATTTGACTGGGGCGAGCCATTAGGAAGAGAGGCATGGTGATGGCGGAAACTGTTCATCAGGGAGATGTACTGAAAGTCGATAAGATCAAACTCCCCGTACTTGTCGTGAGCAAAGATTTCTTTAATCAGACGGGCGAAATAATAGCCTGTCCTGTCTACAATGCGGGAAGAGATGATGCTTTGCACATTCATATTCAAACCCAGAACATGGACGGATATGTTCACTGTGAAAAGCTGGCATTACTCGATCTTAACGCCAGAGGTTTTGTGAAGTTAAACAGTTTACATATGAATGACATCATGAATATTACAGATGCTATCCAGGGAATATTTGATTATATTTGAATAGAAGATAAATATAGATACTGATATCAATGGGGGCATCCTCGTGCTATAGTAGTGGTTTAGCCATGCCCCTCACTCGAAAATACTGAGGATGGTGAGCCCGATGAAAAGCAGGTTGACGACGATGACCGCGGGTGTCGTAAACCAGGCCCTTACCATCGCTGGAAAGCTGTGTTCGCTTCGACAGAAGCTGCACAGCTTTTTAAAGTTCCGAAGCAGTGTTACGGCGGTCACGATCATCCCGCCGTAGATGAACACGAGATAAATGAGACTTACGAGCGTGCTGTCCCCGCCGAGATTATTGAAGAAGAGCGCGAAGGCGTTGTTGCTGAGATGCATGAGAATCGCGCAGGCGAAGCCGTAGCGCTCCCGGATGAAGGCGAGCAGCGCTCCGACGAAGAGCGCTGTCAGAAGCTGCATCAGATTCCCGTGCATGAGCCCGAAGAGCAGCGCACTGATGACGATCGCGAAGAGCTGCCCACAGTGCCGGAGCTGATTATAGATGAGCCCGCGGAACAGGCACTCCTCCACGAAGGGCGCGACGACCACGGCATACAGAATCATCCAGAAGCCGGTCATCCGCCCACTCGCGACCTCCGTCGCATACTCCATCGTGAAGCCCTGCTGGTGCAGAAATGCCTCCACCGGAGTCAGCAGGATCGAGCTGAAGGCCTGCAGCCCGTAGATCATCATCAGCAGCCAGAGATACGTAAGTGGCCCGAAACGCGCATGCGTCGTCCGCGGGATCCCATCGCCTCCGAGCAGGAGCAGCACGAGCACCAGCCCGAACAGACTCACCGCGATCATCGTGAAGTCCTCCTGCTGATAGACCGCAGACCCATACTGGATCAGAAAACCACTGCCCACCTGGAACAGAAATTCATATAGAAGAAGCGCGAGCGCGACCTTCGTGAAACGCCGCTTCGCCGGATATTGAAAACTCATCTGTCTGCTAAACCCTTCTTTTATGCTATACTGATTAAGTTACGTAACAGTTCGGTTAAGGGGGCTCCCTGCCTGAACTGTAGCTAAATTACTAATATACACCAAAAACCTGAAGGACAACATATGAAAAAATGGTTCATCTATAACAAGAAGGCGGATTTCAAGGCGGTCGCGGCAGCGCACCACATCGATCAGGTGACAGCGCGTATCCTCCGGAACCGAGAGATCAACTCGGATGCGCAGATCGAGCAGTACCTGCATGGCTCCCTCGAGGAGCTTCACTCGCCGCTCCTCCTGCCGGATGCGATCCGCTGCATGAATCATCTGAACCGCGCGATCCAGGAGGGCCGCCATATCCGTATCGTCGGTGATTACGACGTCGATGGCGTGTGCGCGACCTACATCCTCTATACCGGCCTCCAGCGCCTCGGCGCGCAGGTCGACTACGTGCTGCCGGACCGCATCCGGGACGGCTACGGCATCAACGTGCACATCATCGACCAGGCGAAGGCGGACGGCGTCAGCGTGATCCTCACCTGCGACAACGGCATCAGCGCCATCGAGGAGATGAAGCATGCGCGTGACCTCGGCCTCACCGTGCTGATCACGGACCACCATGACATCCGCCAGCGGGACGACGAGGACTACGGCTGCGAGTCGCGGGATATCCTGCCGCCGGCGAGTGCCGTCGTGGACGCGAAGCGCGAGGACAGCCGCTACCCGTATACCGAGATCTGCGGCGCGGTCGTCGCCTGGAAGATCATCACCCTGCTCTATCAGAACCGCGGGCTTCCGCAGGACGCGTACCTCGATTTCCTCGAGTTTGCCGCCATCGCGACCGTCTGCGACGTCGTCGAGCTCCAGGATGAGAACCGCATCATCGTGAAGTTCGGCCTCCAGCAGATTCGGCAGACGACGAATCCGGGCCTCCGCGCACTGCTCGACGTGCAGGGCCTCCTCGAGAAGGAGCATATCACGAGTTACCACATCGGCTATATCATCGGCCCGTGTATCAATGCAGGCGGCCGGCTCCGCAGTGCCGAGATCGCACTGTCGCTCTTTACCACCACGGACCCGTCGGAGGCCCTCGCAAAGGCGGTGAAGCTGAAGGAGCTGAACGATGTCCGAAAGGATATGACGATCGAGGCGACGAAGGAAGCCTATGCGCAGGTAGAGCAGCAGTATATGTCCGATCCGGTACTCGTCATCTACCTTCCGAAGCTGCATGAGAGCCTCGCCGGCATCGTCGCCGGTCGCCTCCGCGAGAAGTATTACCGTCCGGCTTTCGTGGTCACCGACGCCGAGGATGGAGAAGACGGCACCCTCATGGCGAAGGGCTCCGGTCGAAGCATCGATGCCTATCCGATGTCGGAGCGCCTCGCCGAGGTGGCGGAGCTTCTCACGAAGTTCGGCGGCCATCCCCTTGCGGCCGGGTTCAGCCTCCCGCGCGACAACATTGACCGCTTCCGTACGGCCCTCAACGCGCGCTGCGGTCTTCAGCTCGACCAGCTCGTAGATAAGCTCTGGATCGATGTGCCGATGCCGGTAAGCTATGTTACGGAGGAGCTGATCCATGAATTCGATCGCCTCGAGCCGTATGGAAAGGGCAACGAAAAACCGTGCTTCGCCGAAAAGAACCTCCGCATCCTCGAGGCCCGCGTGCTCGGTAAGGGTCGGAACGTCGTGCGCCTGCAGCTCCTCTCGCTGCAGGGAACCTCGATCTCCGGTATCCTCTTCACGGATGGCGATGCCTTCATGCGAAATAAGGGCACGAAATCCCTGATAGATGTGGTTTACTACCCGGAAGTGAATGAATATAATGGATTTAAAAGTCTGCAGATCGTCATCGAGGATTATCAGCTGAGGGCGTGAGCAGGCCGGCATGAAGACAGAAAGAGGAGGCAGATTATGATCAAGGAAGTAATGAACTACATCGCACAGGCAGATCTGGAAATCGGCGCGGCGATTCTTCGCGAGTATGACCGCCAGATGCACAACATCGAGCTCATCGCATCGGAGAATATCGTATCCGGCCCGGCCATGATGGCCATGGGCACCGTGCTGACCAACAAGTACGCCGAGGGTTACCCTGGCAAGCGCTACTACGGTGGCTGCGTCAATGTCGACGAAATCGAGACCATCGCGATCGAGCGTGCGAAGAAGCTGTTCGGCTGTGAGTATGCGAACGTGCAGCCACACTCCGGTGCACAGGCAAACATGGCCGTCACCATGGCGATCTGCGAGCCCGGTGACACGATCATGGGCATGTCCCTCGACGCCGGCGGACACCTCACCCACGGTTCACCAGCGAACTTCTCCGGCCGCTTTTATAACATCGTCCCGTACGGCATCAACGCCGACGGCTACATCGATTATGACGAGGTCGAGGCCCTCGCGATGAAGCATCATCCGAAGATGATCATCGCCGGTGCCTCCGCATATCCGCGTATCATCGACTTCAAGCGCTTCCGTGAAATCGCCGACAGGTGCGGTGCCGTGCTCTGGGTAGATATGGCCCACATCGCCGGACTCGTCGCAGCCGGCCTTCACCCGTCACCGATCCCATACGCGGACGTGACGACCACGACGACCCACAAGACCCTTCGTGGACCACGTGGCGGCCTCATCCTGTCCAGTGCAGAGACCGCTGAGCGCTTCAAGTTCAACAAGAATGTCTTCCCGGGCAGCCAGGGCGGCCCGCTCGAGCACGTCATCGCCGGTAAGGCAATCTGCTTCGGTGAAGCACTGAAGCCAGAGTTCAAGACCTATCAGGAGCAGATCGTGAAGAACTGTAAGGCACTCGCCGACGCCATGATGGCGAAGGGCTTCAAGCTCGTTTCCGGCGGTACCGACAACCACCTGATGCTGGTGGATCTCACAAACATCCCAGACCTCACCGGTAAGACCCTGCAGAACAACTGTGATGAAGTACACATCACCCTGAACCGCAACGCCATCCCGAACGACCCACGCTCCCCGTTCGTCACCTCCGGCGTCCGCATCGGTACCGCGGCTGTCACCACCCGTGGCTTCACCGAAGCCGACATGGCACCGATCGCCGACTGCATCTGGAACGTCGCAACCAACTTCGAAGCGACGAAGGACGACGTCACCGCAAAGGTATTCGAACTCACCAAGGCACATCCGATCTACGAAGGATAAGCAAAAAGCCGAGGCAATTGCCTCGGCTTTTTGCTTACTTCGACTTTAAATTATTCTGCGCAACCGTCAGCATCAGCTTGATACGATTCAGCTGATTCACCTCCGACGCACCCGGATCGTAATCCACCGCGATGATGTTCGCATCCGGATGATGCCGCTTCAGCTCCTTGATGACGCCCTTCCCCACGATGTGGTTCGGGAGACAGCCGAACGGCTGCGTACAGATGATATTCTCGACACCCTCGCCGATCAGCTCGAGCATCTCACCCGTTAGGAACCAGCCCTCACCGGTCTGATTACCCAGCGACACATATTCCCGCGCCATCTTCGCGAACTCATGGATATCGCCAGGCGGCGTGAAGCGTGCAGACTGCGCAAACGCCTTCCGTGCGGTCTTCCGGAAGAACTCAAGCAGCGTGATCGCCGCATTGCAGAGCGTCTTGCCCTTCCAGCCGGCCCCCAGATTCTCGTACTTGAAATTCTGGTTGTAGAAGCAGTAGAGCAGGAAGTCCATGAGATCCGGCATGACGGCCTCCGCCCCCTCGCGCTCGAGCAGCTCCACGATATGGTTGTTCGCGAGCGGCGAGAACTTGACGAGGATCTCGCCGACGATCCCGACCTTCGGCTTCCGGAGGCCCTCCTGCAGCGGCAGCACATCGAAATCATGGATGATGCCGCTCACGTTCCGTGAGAACGCACTCATCGAGGAGGATTTCTTCTGGAGCGATGCGATGCAGGTCTTCACCCACTTCTGGTGCAGCGCCTCGGCAGCACCCGGTGTCTGCTCATACGGCCGTGTCGCATAGAGACAGCGCATGAAGATGTCACCATAAACGACCGCCTGCATGGCCTTCGTCAGCAGCGGGAGTGTGATCTTGAAGCCCGGTGTAGTCTCCATGCCGTTCGCATTGAGCGAAATCACCGGAATCTGCGCCATACCGGCATGCTCGAGGGCACGTCGGATGAAGCCAATGTAGTTAGACGCACGGCAGCCGCCACCCGTCTGGGACATGATGACCGCAGTGTGATCGAGGTCGTACTTTCCAGAGTTCAGCGCATCCATGATCTGACCGACCACGATGATGGAAGGGTAGCAGGCATCGTTGTTCACGTACTTGAGACCCGTATCGATCGCTGTCCGGTTTGCGTTGTTCAGGACTTCGACCTTATAACCGCAGGCGCGGATGGCCGGCTCGATCAGCTCGAAGTGGATCGGGGACATCTGCGGGCAGAGGATGGTGTAGCCCTCGTCCTTCATGTCCTTCGTGAAGAGCTTACGATCATAGCTGGCCGGACGCAGCGTACGCTCGTAGTGCTTCTCCTCCCGGACACGGATCGCCGCGATCAGCGAACGCACACGGATACGTGCCGCGCCGAGGTTGTTGACCTCATCGATCTTCAGCACGGTGTAAATCTTATCAGAACCGTTCAGAATATCCCGTACCTGATCCACGGTGACGGCATCGAGGCCGCAGCCGAAGGAGTTCAGCTGGATGAGATCGAGGTCCTCACGGGTCTTCACGAAGGAAGCCGCGCGATAGAGGCGGGTATGGTACATCCACTGGTCGGTGACGATCAGCGGACGCTCCACCTCGCCGAGATGGGAGATGGAATCCTCGGTCAGCACCGCGAAGTTGTAGCTCGTGATCAGCTCCGGGATACCATGGTTGATTTCCGGATCCACGTGGTATGGACGACCCGCCAGCACGATGCCGCGGTGGCCGGTCTCCTTCATCCAGCGGAGGGTTTCCTCACCCTTCTTCTCCATATCCTGATGCGCACGCTCGAGCTCTGCCCAGGCCTCATGCGCCGCCGAGCGGATCTCCTGCTCGGTGAAATTCCACTTCTTAAACTGCTCACCGATCTTCTCGAGGGTGAGCTCGCCGACCGGACGGATCGAATCCTCGATGCGGTCCGGATGGACGAAGACCTTCACGAGCTGGTCCGTGCAGATCTTCTCGTTCGTCAGCGCGAGGAACGGCTTCATGAAGAGGACGGAGTTGTTCTGCAGGTCCTCGACGTTGTTGATGATGTTCTCCGCATAGGAGGTGACCATCGGGCAGTTGTAGTGATTGCCCGCATCCGGTGTCTCGTTCCGCTCGTACGGGATGCACGGGTACCAGATGAACTTCTGCCCGTGCTTCATCAACCACTCGATGTGGCCGTGTGCGATCTTCGCCGGGTAGCACTCAGACTCGGACGGGATCGTCTCGATGCCGAGCTCGTAGATCTGACGTGTGCTGGCCGGGGACAGTACGGTCCGGAACTTCAGCTCACGGAAGAAGGTCGCCCAGAACGGATAGTTCTCGTACATGTTGAGGACGCGCGGGATACCCACCTCGCCACGCTCGGCGAGATCGATCGGGAGCGGCTCGTAATCAAACATGCGCTTCATCTTATAAGCGAAGAGGTTCGGAATGTCCGACTTCGCCTTCGCCTTTCCGAGACCACGCTCACAGCGGTTACCGGAGATGAAGTTCCGGCCGGCACCGAACTGGTTGATGGTCAGGACGCAGTGGTTGTTGCAGCCCTGGCAGCGTGCCATGCGGGTCGTGTACTGGAGGTGGATAATGTCATCGATCGGAAGCATGCTGGTCTGCACGCGTCCGTAAGCGGTGAGCGGAACATCCTTTTCCTCACCCGGCTTCATCGCACGAAGATGTTCGTTCTTCAGCTGATAACGCTCGCGTGCGATCAGTGCTGCGCCGAAGGCACCCATGATGCCGGCGATATCCGGACGGGTGACATGGGCGTCGAGGAGGTTCTCGAAGGCACGGAGGACGGCATCGTTATAGAAGGTACCACCCTGTACGACGATGTGCTGGCCGAGATCCTTCGCATCTGTGACCTTGATGACCTTATAGAGTGCGTTCTTGATGACGGAGTAGGCGAGGCCGGCAGAGATATCGCCGACGCTTGCCCCCTCCTTCTGCGCCTGCTTGACGTTCGAGTTCATGAACACGGTACAGCGGGAGCCGAGGTCGGTCGGGTTCGCTGCATAGAGTGCCTCGTGCGCGAAGTCGATCACGGAGTAGTCCAGTGAGCGCGCGAAGGTCTCGAGGAAGGAGCCACAGCCGGACGAGCAGGCTTCGTTAAGCTGCACCGAATCGACGGTGCCATCCTTGATGCGGATGCACTTCATGTCCTGGCCGCCGATGTCGAGGATACAGTCGACCTCCGGCTCGAAGAACGCAGCTGCATAGTAGTGGGAGATGGTCTCCACCTCGCCCTCGTCGAGCTGGAAGGCGGACTTCAGGAGTGCCTCACCGTAACCGGTGGAGCAGCTGTAGGCGATGCGTGCGTCGGAAGGCAGCAGGTCCCGGATTTCCTTCATGGACTTGATGGCCGTCGCGATCGGCGATCCCTCGTTGTTTGCATAGAACTTGTAGAGAAGCTCACCCTGCTCGGAAACGAGGGCCAGCTTCGTCGTGGTGGAGCCGGCATCGATGCCGAGGAAGACATTGCCGTGATATGTACTGAGGTCGGCTGTCTTTACGCGCGCCTGCGCATGACGTTGCGTGAATTCCTGATACTCAGCCTCGCTATGGAAGAGCGGGTCCATACGCTTGATCTCGGTATCCATCTGGATGCCGTGACGGAGCTGCTCGATGAGAGACGTGATGGATACAGCTTCCGCGTCCTCCGGGCAGTTCAGACAGGAGCCGATCGCCGCGAAGAGATGGCTGTTCTCCGGCTCGATGATCTCATCACCCTGCAGATGGAGGGTACGGATGAAGGCCTTGCGGAGCTCCGGCATGAAGTGAAGCGGGCCGCCAAGGAAGGCGACGTGACCACGGATCGGCTTGCCCTGTGCGAGGCCGGAGATGGTCTGGTTGACGACCGCCTGGAAGATAGACGCCGCGAGATCCTCGCGCGCCGCACCCTCGTTGATCAGCGGCTGGATATCCGTCTTTGCGAAGACACCACAGCGTGCGGCGATCGGGTAGATCATCTGATAACCGGCGGCGAGATCGTTGAGACCGGCCGCGTCGGTATGAAGGAGGGAGGCCATCTGGTCAATGAAGGAGCCCGTACCGCCGGCACAGATGCCGTTCATGCGCTGGTCGATCCCACCCTTGAAATATATGATTTTTGCGTCCTCGCCGCCGAGCTCGATGGCGACGTCCGTATCCGGACGGTAGTCCTTGAGCGCGGTTGCGACCGCGACGACTTCCTGACAGAAGAAAACATGCATGTGCTTGCTCAGCGTCAGTCCACCAGAACCGGTGATGACCGACGCGAGGCGGATTTCACCCAGCGTCTCCTTCGCTTCCTCGAGAATATCTGCCAGCGTGCCCTGGATATCCGCGTGATGACGGCGGTAGTCCGAGAACAGAAGCTGTTTCGCCTGATCGAGGATGGCGATCTTTACGGTTGTAGAACCAATGTCGATTCCGAGTCTATACTCTTGCATGATATAACCTCTTATTACCTATATACTTTCCTGGCACCTGATTCTTAATTATTAGAAAGATCAAAGTGTTCTGAATAGCTACCTATATTTATATAGAATAACAAAGTAGCATTGTAGCATTTAAAAAATGGGGGTTCAATCGGCATAATCATAAAACTTTTGTTAAATCAGTAACGTTTTCATCGCTTTTATTATATTTTCTGAGCATATCTTGTGAGGTGTATGGCATCCGTTGCCCTCCCTTTCGTATCCCCTGCCTGAACGGTCAGCAGAACGCTGCGTGGAGTGCTCGCCTTTACATATATTTCTCTTGAAAAAGAAGGGCGTAACACGTATACTTCTAGCGTATTTCACGTTCATGATGGGTTACTAGTATCTGAATGTCGAAATTGATAATTTAATAACTGTGTGATGAACTGAAAGGAGTATATATTGACTTTTTATCAGAAGCTGGAGCGGAGATTCGGGAAGTATGCAGTGCCGAATCTTATGAAGTATATCTGCGTGATCTATGTGGTGGGTTACCTCATCCAGATGTTTAATCCACTTCTTTATTTTTATTATCTGGATCTGGATGCGGAGGCGATTCTGCATGGTCATATCTGGCGGATCATCACCTTTATTTTCTATCCGCCATCGACGAGCTTCCTGTGGATGATCGTCGCGCTGTTCGTCTACTACAGTCTGGGGATGACGCTGGAGCGCGTCTGGGGGACATTTAAGTATAATTTCTTCTATTTTACAGGCGTGATTCTGCTGGTACTGGCGGCGATCCTGATTTATCTGGTGACCGGTTATTCAGTACAGCTGTATCCGACCTACATGACCTTCAGTATCTTCCTGGCGTATGCCCTGACGTTTCCGGAGACGACCTTCCTTCTGTACTTCATCATCCCGATCAAGGCGAAGTGGCTGGCGATCGCAGAGGTGGTCCTCTATCTATTCTATTTTGTGGCCCTTCCGGGCCTCGGCAACAAGGTGGCGATCCTTGTGAGCCTGCTGAATGTCGCGCTGTTCTTCCTTCTGACGAATCAGCGACCGAAGAACAGAAACATCTATAACATGCGGGATTTCCGCTGACGCACGGCAGCGACAGATATGCGCGAAGTCGTCGACCTGCAGGGCAGCAGGAGGGGCGGTGGGCATCCGAACGTCAGGCGAGAGGCCATCAGCCTTTCGACCGGAGACATTGGCCCACGAAACTGCGAGCATCCACCGGTTTTCCCGGCGCTTGACATAAATGCCGGACACAGTACCGGCCGGTTCTAAAAAGAGGAGAATTTTATGAGAAAGACGAAGATTGTATGTACACTTGGACCGAATGAGAACGATTACGAGCTGATGAAGAAGCTCGCAGAGAAGATGGACGTGGCACGTTTCAACTTCTCCCATGGCAGCCACCAGGAGCACCTCGGCCGTCTCGCGCTGCTGAAGCAGGCACGCAAGGATACCGGTCGTGAGATCGCCGCGCTGCTTGACACGAAGGGACCGGAGATTCGTACCGGTGAGCTCGAGGACCACAAGAAGGTGATGCTCGAGGCGGGCAACGAAATCGTCCTGACCATCGACGAGTGCATCGGAAATGCATCGCGTGTATACATTAACTATAACGGGCTCAATGAAGACGTCCAGGAGGGCAGCACCATCCTGATCGATGATGGCCTGATCGGCCTCAAGGTGCAGCGCGTCGAGGGCGCGGACATCCACTGCCTCATCACAAACGGCGGCGAGCTCGGTGAGAAGAAGGGTGTCAATGTTCCGAACGTCAGCATTCGCCTTCCGGGCCTGACCGAGAAGGATATCGAGGACATCAAGTTCGGTATCGAAGAGGGCTTCGATTTCGTAGCCGCTTCCTTCGTGCGTAATGCGGAGGCCATCGAGCAGATTCGTGCACTGATCGACGAGGCAGGCTCCAGCATGAAGATCATCGCGAAGATCGAGTCTCAGGAGGGCCTGGATAACCTCGACGCCATCATCGCAGCCGCCGATGGTATCATGGTGGCCCGTGGCGACCTCGGTGTGGAGATCGACGCGAAGCGTCTCCCGCAGCTCCAGAAGGAGATGATCCACAAGTGTAACTTCGCAGGCAAGCTCGTCATCACCGCAACCCAGATGCTCGATTCCATGATCCGTAAT
The DNA here is from genome assembly GCF_052116105.1 of Oribacterium sp. Sow4_G1_1. NCBI lineage: Bacteria > Bacillati > Bacillota > Clostridia > Lachnospirales > Lachnospiraceae > Oribacterium > Oribacterium sp. Sow4_G1_1. Next base: position 10,581 of record NZ_JBQKLS010000021.1, on the reverse strand, counting down.
CCGCGTCCGACGAGAGCGGAAGTGACCGACGTTGCAAATGCGGTTTATAACGGAACCGACGCTGTCATGCTGTCTGGTGAGACCGCAGCCGGCAAGTATCCGGTCGAGGCCCTCGATATGATGGCGTCCGTCGTCGAGTATACCGAGCAGTTCCTCGACTACACACAGTATAAGATGCGCAACGTCGATGAGAGCACCTATGCAAATATTTCCAATGCTGTCTGCGCAGCTTCTGTCACCACTGCGAGTGAGCTTGACGCCAAGGCACTGATCGTACCGACGCTCTCCGGCTCGACCGCAAAGCTGATTTCGAAGTACCGCCCGAAGACTCACATCTATGCGATGTCCCCGAGCCAGGCGACCGTTCGCCAGATGATGCTCCTCTGGGGCGTCACCCCGATCTGGGCGAGAAGAGCTGATACCACCGACGAACTCTTCGAGTCCTCCATGGAGGAGCTCCGCGAGCGCAGCATCGTCGAGAAGGGCGACCTCTGCGTCATCACCGCCGGCGTACTGTCCCGCATGACCCGCAACCAGCCGGTGACCGCGACGAATATCATGAGAGTAATGCAGGCCTGATCGCAAAGAGATGCCCCAAAAGATTTATACTTGCCATAACCGGCAAGTATTTTCTTTTATAAATCGTCTGTATTAAGATTTGACATTAGATTTTACGAACGTGGAGGAAACCATGAAAACACCATATATCACACTGGACCAGGTGAAGGAAATTGCGAAGACCTACCCGACACCTTTTTATCTGTACGACGAGAAGGGCATTCGTGAGAATGCGCGGAAGGTATATAAGGCCTTCAGCTGGAATAAGGGCTTCAAGGAGTATTTTGCGGTGAAGGCGACCCCGAACCCGTCCATCCTTCGTATTCTGAAGGAAGAGGGCTGCGGCACGGACTGCAGCTCCCTCACCGAGCTTCAGATGTCCGACGCCTGCGTCTTCCACGGCCACGACATCATGTTTTCCTCGAACGACACACCGCTCGAGGAGTATAAGGTAGCGAACGAGCTCGGTGCCATCATCAACCTCGATGACTTCACGAACATCCAGGAGCTGAAGGATACTCTGGGCAGCTTCCCGGAAACCATGAGCCTTCGCTATAACCCAGGCGGATACTTCCGCATCGCAAACACCATCATGGATAACCCGCAGGATGCGAAGTATGGCATGACCACCGCACAGCTCATCGAGGGCTACCGTATCCTGAAGGAGGGTGGCGTCAAGCACTTCGGCATGCACGCCTTCCTCGCATCGAACACCGTAACGAATGATTACTACCCGACCCTTGCGAAGGAGCTTTTCGAGCTCGCCGTCAAGATCAAGGCAGAGACCGGTGTTGCGCTCGATTTCATCAACCTCTCCGGCGGTGTCGGCGTGCCATACAAGCCGGACCAGAAGTCGAACGACATCGAGGCGATCGGCGAGGGCGTTCATCGCGTATTTGATGAAGTGCTCGTGCCGCACGGCCTCGGCGACATCCGCATTTTCACCGAGATGGGCCGCTTCATGCTGGCACCATACGGCGCACTGATCACGAAGGTCATTCACTTCAAGCATACCTATAAGGAGTATGCCGGTGTCGATGCCTGTGCGGTCAACCTCATGCGCCCGGCGATGTACGGCGCTTACCACCACATCACCGTCCTCGGGAAGGAGAACGCGCCATGTGACCACACCTATGACGTGACCGGCTCGCTCTGCGAGAACAACGACAAGTTCGCCATTGACCGTGAACTTCCGGAGCTCGAGAAGGGCGACTACCTCTTCATCCACGACGCCGGCGCACACGGCTTCGCGATGGGCTACAACTACAACGGCAAGCTCTGGTCCGCCGAGCTCCTGCTCCGCGAAGACGGCTCTGTCAAGCTCATCCGCCGCGCCGAGACCCCGAAGGACTACTTCGCAACGCTTGATATTGATGACTGCATGAAGAAGTATCTCTGATCAATGCATACATCATGATGTAAAAACCGCACCTCGAGCCAGAGGTGCGGTTTCGTGATTTCGGCGTATTGCCGAGGCCGCGCACCGTGCGAGGTTCTTGCGTATTTGCGCGACTGTTGTTATAATTAAAGGCCGTATTAACATTGATATGAGGTACAGCTATGGCATTAAAGAAGAAACCGGTCACCGGTATGAAGGACATCCTCCCGAGAGAGATGGAGCTTCGCCAGTATGTTCTGAGCGAAATCCGCAGAACCTATAAGGAGTTCGGCTTTACAGAGATCGAGACCCCGGTCGTCGAGCACATCGAGAACCTGCTCAGCAAGCAGGGCGGTGATAACGAGAAGCTGATTTTTAAGGTACAGAAGCGCGGCGATAAGCTGGAAAGCGCATTCCAGTCCGGCGATCTGGATGCACTCGCAGATTCCGGCCTCCGCTATGATCTGACCCTTCCACTGAGCCGCTTCTACAGCCAGAACCAGGCACAGCTCCCGAGCCCGTTTAAGGCGCTCCAGATCGGACCGGTGTTCCGTGCGGATCGTCCGCAGAAGGGCCGCTTCCGTGAGTTCGTGCAGTGCGACATCGACATCTTCGGTGATGGCAGCAACGTCGCGGAGATCGAGCTGATCCTCGCCATCTCCACCCTGCTTAACCGCATCGGCTTCGGTGAGAAGTATAACTTCTCCATCGTGATCAACGACCGTGAAATCCTCCGCGGCATGCAGGCCTACGCCGGCTTCTCTGCAGACGATTTCGAGAAGGTCTGCATCAGCCTCGATAAGGCCGACAAGATCGGAAATGACGGCGTAAAGGCAGAGCTCCTTTCGCTCGGCTATGAGGAGAGCGTCATCGATAAGTATCAGGCGCTGCTTGCGACCATCGGTACCGACGCACAGGACATCCGCACCCTCGGTGAGAAGCTGAAGGATGTGCTCCCGGAGAGCGTGACGGATAACCTCGCCACCATCGTGGAGACGGTGGCAGCTGTCAAGAGCGTCAATGTAAAGGTTCTCTTCGATCCGACCCTCGTGCGTGGTATGGGCTACTATACCGGTCCGATCTTCGAGATCCGTGCCGAGGGCTTCAGCGGCTCCGTCGGCGGTGGCGGACGCTATGACCGTATGGTCGGCAAGTTCACCGGTCAGGATACCCCGGCCGTCGGCTTCTCGATCGGCTTCGAGCGTATCATCACCATCATGCTCGACGCAGACGAGAAGGTTCCGGGTGAGGGCACGAAGGTGGCCTTCCTCCTCGATAAGAACCTCGATCGTGCGAAGACCGCCGAGGCGATCAGCGAAGCGATGACACGTCGTCTTCAGGGAGAGACCGTTCTGGTATCCCGCATGAATAAAAACAAGAAGTTCCAGAAGGAGCAGCTTACATCGGAGGGATATACCGAGTTTAAGGAATTCTATCAGGATTCATTACAGTAATTTTTTCATTATATATAAGAGGTAAAAGCTATGGCAGAGTCTATGAAAGGTCTGCACAGAACGTGCAGATGTACAGAGCTTGACGAGTCCTATATCGACAGAGAAGTCACCATGATGGGCTGGGTTCAGCGCTCCAGAAACAAGGGCGGTCTGATCTTTACAGACCTTCGTGATCGTTCCGGTCTCCTGCAGATCGTGTTCGAGGAGTCCGAGTGCGGCACCGAGGTGTTTGAGAAGGCAGCGAAGCTGCGTTCCGAGTTTGTAATCGCGGTGACTGGTATCGTCCGTTCCCGTGGTAAGGATGCAAACAAGGATATGAAGACAGGAAGCATCGAGATTTCTGCCAGAGCACTTCGTATTCTCGCAGAGTCCGAGACGCCACCATTCCCGATCGAGGATGGGATCCCGACGAACGAGAACACACGTCTCAAGTATCGTTACCTCGACCTTCGCCGTCCGGAGCTCGCGAAGCGCATCATGACGAGAGCGAAGATCGCCTATCTGATTCGCAGCTTCATGAGTGAGAACGGCTTCCTCGAGATCGAGACCCCGACCCTCATCAAGTCCACCCCGGAGGGCGCGAGAGACTTCCTCGTACCGTCCCGTATGCACCACGGCTCCTTCTACGCGCTGCCGCAGTCTCCGCAGCTCCTGAAGCAGCTCCTCATGGTATCCGGCTTCGACCGGTACTTCCAGCTGGCACGCTGCTACCGTGATGAGGATCTCCGTGCTGATCGTCAGCCGGAGTTCACCCAGGTGGATATGGAGCTCAGCTTCGTGGATGTCGATGATGTCATCGAGGTCAACGAGCGTCTGCTGAAGTACATCTTCAAGGAGGTGTGCGATGTAGACATTGAACTCCCGATCATGCGGATGCCATGGATCGACGCGATGAACCAGTACGGCTCCGATAAGCCGGATATGCGTTTCGAGATGCTGCTTCACGATGTCACTGAGGTGGTGAAGGACTGTGGCTTCGGCGTGTTCTCCGCATGCGCGAAGGACGGCGGTATGATCAAGGGTCTCAATGTCAAGGGGCAGGCGAAGATGCCGCGTAAGCACATCGATAAGTACACCGAGCTCGTCAAGGGCTATGGTGCGAAGGGCCTCGCGTACCTCGCGATCAACGAGGATGGCAGCTATAAGTCCAGCTTCGCGAAGTTTATGACGGAAGAGGAGCTGAAGGCACTCTGCCAGGAGATGGGCGGCGAGCCGGGCGACCTCCTCATGTTCGTATCCGACACGAAGAACACGACCGTATGGAGCGCACTCGGTGCACTTCGTCTCCAGCTCGGCGCAGACCTCGATCTCATCGATCGTAAGGCGTGGAAGTTCCTTTGGGTCACCGAGTTCCCGATGTTCGAGTGGTCCGACGAGCTCGGCCGTTACCAGGCGATGCATCATCCGTTCACGATGCCGATGGAGGAGGACCTCCCGATGATCGATACCGATCAGGGCGCGGTTCGTGCGAAGGCATATGATATCGTTCTGAACGGTACGGAGCTCGGCGGTGGTTCTGTTCGTATCCACCAGGCCGACGTGCAGGAGAAGATGCTTGAGAAGCTCGGCTTCACACCGGAGAAGGCGCAGAAGCAGTTCGGCTTCCTGATGCAGGCCTTCAAGTACGGAGTACCGCCACACGCTGGTCTCGCGTACGGCCTCGACCGTCTCGCGATGTGGATGGTCGGCTCCGACACGATCCGTGATGTCATCGCCTTCCCGAAGATCAAGGACGGCTCCGATCCGATGATGGATGCACCGGCTCCGGTATTTGACGAGTCACAGCTTACCGACCTCGGCATCGCCGTGGTTCCGGAGGAGGCAGAGGAGAAGACGGAAGAGTGATTCCGCCGTGCATCTGTGAGGCCAATGTCTACATGATGCACCTGCATCGAAAATGCCTGGCGGCGCTGCGAGGCACTGCGATTCCGAATTTTCTGTGAAAAATATAACCGGGACTTGCGCACTGTGCAGGTCTCGGTTTATTGTATATTAGAGGCGCTTCATCTGAAGCATGATCGAATCTTACGGCATGGGCGAAGCCCTGCGTGCATGTAGGCATTGGCCTGCGAAAACTGACATCGATCGGAATAGAAAAGAAGGCGGCAGCCGCCGCGATGAGGAAACGAATTTGAATAAGGAACAGTTCCTGCATGATTTAACGGTCCAGCTCAACCTGAGCGTTTCAGATCAGGTGATTCGTGAGCAGATCGCATATTACGACAGCTATATCTGTGGAGAGGTCCGGAAGGGGCGCTCCGAGGCAGAGGTCATCGAGGAGCTCGGTTCACCGAGACTGCTGGCGAAGACCATCATCGATACCGCCGAGGCGGCGGGCGATCCGATCGCGAGTCAGGATGATGAAATCCGTGGCACGGTCGATCTCGAGCCGGATTCCGACGCCTTCGACCATTTCCGTGCGAACTATAGTGGCACCGGTGCGCGCAGCTGTGAAACCGAGGCAGAGGATGCGGAGACCGTGCGCCAGGGCTATGAGGACGAGAACCACCAGGAGCGGGAGAGCTACGCCGAGAACGGAGAGCGGAACGACAACGGCTGGAGCGACCCGTTCTATCGCCATCACAGCGAGCGGAAGGCGCAGCAGGGCGGCACAGGCAGCCACGTGCATGTGTTTGACGCGAGCGGCTGGGGCTGCATCGCCGTCTTCATCATCTTCTTCCTGGTATTCCAGGTCCTCGTGGGCCTCATCGGTGGTGTGCTGGCCTTCCTTTCGCCGGTACTGCTCCCACTGCTGGTGGTCCTCGTCGTGCTCTGGCTGATCAAGGGCATCATCAATCACTAGTCCGGCGTGCTTACGCCGCCCGGATGGATCCGTCATGCCCAGACGCCAGAAGGATCGGGCGTCAGGCTGCGTACGGCTTATAGCACTGCCTGTCCTGCCTGGACGAGCGACATTTATCGAACATCATCCCTTCGCACATAGTATTACGAAAGGTTTATATCATGAAAACATTTGAACTGATTGCGCCTTGCCATTTCGGTCTCGAGGCCGTCACGAAAAAAGAAATCATCAATCTCGGCTACGACATCACGGAAGTCACCGACGGACGCGTGAGCTTTATCGGCGATGCGGACGCCATCGCGCGTGCCAATGTCTTCCTCCGTACGACGGAGCGTATCCTGCTGAAGGTCGGCACCTTCCGGGCAGAGACCTGGGAGGAGCTCTTCCAGGCGACGAAATCACTCCCATGGGAGAATTTCGTACCGAAGGATGGCAGCTTCTGGGTTACGAAGGCGAGCTCCATCAAGTCGAAGCTCTTTTCGACCCGTGACATCCAGTCGGTTATGAAGAAGGCAATGGTTGCCCGCATGGGCGCATACTATGGCGTCGACTGGTTCGAGGAGCATGGTGCGAAGTATCCGGTACGTGTCTTTGCGTATAAGGATATCTTCACGGTCTGCCTCGATACCTCCGGCGAGTCCCTCCATAAGCGTGGCTACCGTCTGAAGCAGGGCCTCGCGCCGATCACCGAGACGCTGGCTGCGGCCCTCATCATGCAGTCCGGCTGGCGTGAGGACCACGCCTTCGTCGATCCGATGTGCGGCTCCGGTACCTTCGTGATCGAGGCAGCCATGATCGCCGCCAACATTGCCCCAGGCATGGATCGTGCCTTCGTTTCCGAGGCGTGGACGAATCTGATCGATAAGAAGTGCTGGTATAACGCACTCGACGAGGCGGATGAGGCCATCGACCAGACGCTTCTGGATACCGGTGTGAACCGCTTCGGGAAGAAGGTGGATATCCAGGGCTATGACATCAATCCGGAGGTGATTCCGGTCGCGCGTGAGAACGCAGAGCGTGCCGGTGTAGAGAAGATCGTGCATCTGCAGGTGCGTGACATCGCGAACTTCTCGCACAGCGGTAAGTTCGGTTATATCCTCACGAACCCGCCATACGGTGAGCGAATCGAGGATAAGCGGAATCTGCCGCTTCTGTACACCGAGCTGAAGGAGGCATATCAGGGCCTCGACAGCTGGTCTATGCACCTCATCACGGCCTGGGAGGACGCGCAGAAGTACCTCGGAAAGGCCGACAAGAACCGGAAGATCTATAACGGTATGATGAAGACCTACTTCTACAGCTACGACAAGCGCTATATCCAGCGCTCCGCACCGCATGATTTCCGCGGGAAGCCGGTGCTCCCGAAAATTTAATAAAAATTTAATGGGGTCAGACCCCCTTACGAAATTCTTAAGATGAACGTGAGGGGGGCGGCCTCTTTTTTATGCGCGGATTCTGCTGGATGAAAACGCAATTGCAGCGTACTGTGCGTTGGAAATGAATCTGTGGTAAAATATCACTAGAAGCGTTTCGGAATAAAGGCCCGATCAGGGCGGGGATGCCGAGCGGACAGATGGCGTGATGAAGCGAAGGGGATGAGCAGCCCATCCCTGCGATGATATTTCTTTATAGGAAGAGGCGGGAATATGCAACATGAGAATGGTAATCGGAAAGCGATGTGCATCACGGGTACGGTGGCGAAGGCGGCCGACCGCTACGCGATGGATGTGATGGGACTGAAGTCTCTGACGCTGATGGAAACGGCGAGCAGTAAGATCGCGGAATACGTAATGAAGCATTTTCCGCTCGCACAGAAGCGTGTAGATGCTACGGTGACAAATGAGGTGAAGGACGCGCTGGCTGAACTCGTGAGCCTCGGAGATGGGGTGGCAGACGTAAACGGTGTGCGGGATCAACAGAAGCCAGCTGCGCGATACCAGGATCTGAAGATTTCCGTGCTCTGCGGCGTCGGCAATAATGGCGCGGACGGTGTCTGCGCGTCGCGTATGCTCCTCGAGGAGGGCTACCAGCCGCAGGTTTACATCGTCGGAAACCTGGAGAAAGCCAGCTGGGAGTTTCTCTACCAGCTCTGCCATTTTCAGCAGGCAGGCGGCACGGTGACCATGTATCATCCAGACGTTGATACTGCCAATGCTGGTGAGGTAGCTGTTATGGCAGTGCATCCAGGCGTTAATGCTGGCGAAGCAACGGTTATGGCAGTACATCCGGGCGTTGATACTGCTGGTGCTGGCGAAGCAGCTGCTATTGCGGTGCATCCAGACAGCGCCACTGCCGCAGACGATGCATCGCTGCTTCGGGCGAACAGACTTCCGGACGACGACATTCTGATCGACGGTATCTTCGGCATTGGCCTGCATCGAGAAATTGCGGGCGACTACCGCGCGTTTATAGAAGAGGCCAATCGCCGCAGGCATGGATTCGTGCTCGCCATCGACACACCCTCCGGCATCAATACCGACACGGGCGAACTCATGGGCTGTGGCATAAAAGCGGATGTGACCATCACCTTCGGACGAAACAAGACCGGCCTCGTGTGCGGCGCCGGACAGAACTTTGCCGGGCGGGTGCTGGTCGAAGACATTGGCATCCCCGACGAAGCGTATGAAGAGGCAGAAAGGCACGCGTAGGCCAATGTCTACATCAGCATGCCCCGGCGTGGGCCTGGCTTTAACGAATGAAACGGGCTGTGACCGCGACGGAACGAGGATCGCTGTGCAGCATGTGACACGAAACAGGGAGGCGGAATGAAAGAATATATCATGGCAGAGGGGCACCTCGATAAACTGATCTCGATTGCGATCATCGTCGTGGTGTTTGCAGCGCTGATTTCCATCACGAATCGTATCTTCCGGAGAATCAATCGGCGGAAGAACAGTATCTTCTATAAGTTTCTGAACAGCGTGGTGTACGTCGTCCTTCTCGCGACGGCGATCTACTCCGTGCTGTCACAGTTTGACATGGCGCGCGAGATCAGTACCGTTATCCTGCAAAGTGGTACCCTGATCATCGCTGTCTCGACCTTCGCGGCGCAGCAGGCTCTCGGAAACGTGATTTCCGGCTTCATGCTGTCTGCCTCCCGTCCGCTTGAAATCGGACAGAAGGTGAAGCTCCTGCAGGGAGGCACGCAGATCTGCGAAGGCATCGTAAAGGATATGACCTTCCGTCATGTCGTGATCCAGAGCTATGACGGACAGAGCAATATCATTCCGAACAGCCTCGTGGATCAGGCAGTGATCGTCAATGCTGACTACGTGGAGGGTACAGGTAATTTCCTCGAGTTCGAGGTCGCGTATGAATCTGACTTCGATCTCGTTCGTTCCCTGATCCGCCAGGCACTCGAAAGCCAGCCGGAGGTCAGCAGGAAAGACGTCACGATTGCGATGAGCCGCGTAAGCCAGAACGGCGTCGTATTTAAGTTCACTGTATGGACACACAGCGTCGACGAGAACTTCCGCGCCTGCAGCGAACTCCGCGAAAAAATAATAAAGGCGTTCAACGAACATCACGTTGTGATCCCATATCAGACCATTGATATTAATATGCATTGAGCGGATTCAGGGTGCCCGGAGGGCTGCCATCGGAAGCCATACGTAGAAGCTGTGAAGAATCAAAATCCTGCCCTTTAGAAGTACTTAGTGCTATCTCTCCATGGAACCCTCTGTCAACGCTGAGTTTTCATCAAGAAAACTCGGCGATTGCAGAGGGCTTAGTACTTCTTAAGGGCAGGGTTTTAGAGTCTTCCAGCTTCGGAGTACTGTGCTTCCGATGACAGCCCTCCGGGTACCCTGAATTGCTTTGGGAATTTTTTTGAAAAGTTGAAAATGGTGCTTGACATGCCCTGCTTCGTCTGTTAAAGTATGCAACTGTCGCCGCAAGCGAAACGGACACAAAGATCCATCGCAAGCGAATGACAAAAAGAAATTTTAAAAAGTGCTTGACACAAGCAAAACGGTTTGATAATATATACAAGCTGTCGCGAGACGAGAGCACAACGAACCTTGAAAATCAAAGATCGATTAATACACAGACCCTGAAGATTCTAAAGAATTTTCAGAGACCAGCAATGGTCAAGCGATCAAGAGATCGCGCGAATTTATTCGCAGTAAAACAACGGACAGAACAAAGCTAAGCGAGTTCTGAATCGGAAAGAACTTAGAGGCTTCGGCCTTAACATTTAATATGAGAGTTCGATCCTGGCTCAGGATGAACGCTGGCGGCGTGCCTAACACATGCAAGTCGAACGAGACTGATTAGATTGAGATTTCGGTTGATTTCTATGAAAGTCGAGTGGCGGACGGGTGAGTAACACGTGGGTAACCTGCCTTACAGAGGGGGATAACAGTTTGAAAAGACTGCTAATACCGCAT